>NZ_AKFU01000052.1:0-70347 GCF_000277625.1 Clostridium sp. MSTE9 | reverse complement strand
CGCAATTTGATGGCTTGGCGGCTCTCTCTCGATGGGGATTAAGTTTGCTTTTCATCATTTCACTTATAATCCTAAGTTCTAAGCTTGTAAAAAGGTAGGTGTGCATATGGATATTCTAAAACTCTTCAAACAACTTTTGTCTTGGGCGCTTGCTTTGCTGCCAGACTCCCCTTTTCAGGCTCTGGATACCTCCCCTATTGCGCCCTATCTGTCTGCAATTAATTGGATTGTTCCCGTTAGCTTTATTATAGCAACTATGGAAACGTGGCTGGTTGCAATTGCGGCCTATTATGTAATTTCGGCTGCGCTCCGCTGGGCGCGCGCGATTAGTTGACCGTTCCCGGTTTTTCGGATGGGGTGCGCCGTTTGCGGCGCGGGGCCCCACCGGAAATCCGGGGCTGGTCTTATGTATTAAGCTGCGCGGCTTTCATTCTCCCGGAAGTTTCCGGGGGCGGTGGCTATTACTTGATAATAGCCTCAAATTTCCCTCATAAGGAGAATAGCAATGATTTACTTGCCTACTGTGGCACTGGCAAGAGAGGTCTTTGCGAATACGAAAGAACGGATTTATCCCAATGGGGAACATAAAATAACGGTTTGCTCGAAACCGATATTTAAAATTGATGAATACATGGAGCGTGTAGACCCTCCTGAACCAGTTTCAAAGCCGAAAGATATGTCAAATGAAGTAAGGAGCGATAATGTGAAACGTGCAAAGGAAAAGATTTTCGACATTGCTATGTGTAATGATTTTGATTATTTTGTTACATGGACTTTAGACCCGGAATTGATTGATCGCTATGACCCGAAAGAGGTTTCACGGAAATTAAAGAAATTTCTTGACAACCGGGTGCAGAGAAATGACGCTCGGTATCTGGTTATCCCGGAACACCACAAGGATGGTGCAATACATATGCACGGCTTGCTTTCCGGAAATTTTGAAATGATTGACTCTGGACATAAAACAGAAGCTGGGCAGACCATTTTCAATATGCCGCAATGGACACTCGGTTATAGCACGGCAATCGCTTTGGATGATCAGAAAGAACGGGTATCGCGGTACATTACAAAGTATGTCACAAAGGAATTCCGAAAGATATTTGGTTCATTTTATTATGCGGGTGGCCATGGGCTTGTTAGAAAACCTAAAACAAAGGTTTATGACTCGGACTATGATGCCGTGGAAACACAGGAGTACAGACCAGAGGGCGTTAATATCTGGTTTAAATATGCATCAGGGAGTGAAGCTGATGAAATCACCGCAAGAAATACGGCTCGAATATTGGAAACGATTGGAGAGGGTTAATATGGCAAAGGTGCATGAACTGAAAATCAGACCGGAATATATGCATGATATATGGGATGGAACAAAAACTTTTGAAGTACGCAAGGATGATCGCGGCTTTTTGACTGGCGATTATTTGATTCTTCGGGAATATGCCCAGCAAGGCACTTTTGGAAATTATACAGGCCGGGAAGTCAAGGTAGCCGTAACGTACATTCTGCGCGATTCCTGTTATGTAAGGCCGGGTTACGTGGTCATGGGCATTCGAAAAGTGGGGGAAAAATCTTGACCTTTGAATCTCTGGCGGCTCTCTGGCTTAAAACTCGCAAAAACAAGGTGAGTTTCTCCCAGTATAAAAACTTGCGCTGCTACATAAACCATCTCGATCGGTATATTGGCGGCATGGACGTTGATCAGATAAAGCCTACGGATATAGATGCCCTGCTGGACGCTCTCACAGACCGGAATCCGAACACAGGCCGTCCAGCGTCTCGGCAAACATTGGTTGATGTACGCAGCACCGCAAACCGTATCTTTGAGTATGGAATAGATTTGGAACTGATCACCCGAAATCCCGCCCGGGGACGTGAGGTATCCCGCTATGCTCCCCGCCGTTACCGCAGAGCATTAACGGCCACGGAACAAGGCTTGATTATCTCGACTCCACACCGGGCGCGTGTGGGCGCTCTGGTGATGATGCTGGCAGGATTGCGGCGGGGTGAGCTTATCCCGCTTACTTGGGATGATATTGACCTCGACGCGCTGAAAATCAGCGTTACCAAGAGTGCGGAGAGCCGTAACAGCAATCGTTTGATTGTCAAGAGCGGTACAAAAACCTCTTGGGGCCGGGTGGTCGATATTACGCTCGATCTGGCGCTTGAACTGCAAAAGGCAAAAACTGTCGCCCGGTCAAAATATGTTTGTCCCCGCGCTGATGGTGAGATGCACACGCTTATGTCATGGCGGCGCATGTGGGACAGCTATATTAAAGCCCTGCGCAAGGCTCCGGGAGCAGATCAAACGAGCATACAGGAGATCACCGCGCATTACTTGCGGCACACCTACGCGACACTTCTGTACCTCTCCGGGGTGGACGTTTTGACAGCAGCAAAACTGCTCGGCCATAGCAATGTCAAGACCACGATTGCCATATACACGCACCTTGATGATCTGATGTTATCTAAGAGCGTTGACAAGCTGGACAGCTATCTGTCCTCTGCCCTTTTTCGCTCCCCGGCATAGGTCTGCACCCTGATACCAAAGCTTGACGTGCGAAGGGTCACAGGTTCAAGTCCTGTATCGTCCACCACAAAAAATGCATCCTGTAAAACAGGATGCATTTTTTCGTTTGTGCGCTTTTTGTCTGGCTGAGAGGCATATTGAACGAGTAAGACCTGCCCGGGCTGAACAGCGGGCCAAAGCAATCTCTGCATACTTTATTTGCGGTATTTCCGGCAGAAAAGCAAGGCTTTTAAGCTATCTCCCAGATAAATCAGCCCCCTGCAGAAAGGGCGCTCCCGCCATGATTCCCTGACAATTACAAATACAAACTGATAAAACAGTTCTGTAAAATGCACGAAAAAAGTCCGGCCATCGATCAGGCCGGACTTTTTTTACAATGAATATTTTTGCAAATAAAATGCAATTTTCAACTCAGGATACAGTAACTGTCGCAACCAGAACCGGGGCACGGCCGCCTACCTGTGCATAGATCGGTGTGGTACCGCTGCCAGCAGCAGTAATGGGATAATACCAGCCGCCTGCGGTGGGCTGCTCTGTTCCGCCTGTTAAAACAGCCGGGTTCCCGATCAGGAATTTCACATTAGTGGAAATCACTGTGGGCATTACACGCAGAGAATAGGTCTGGCCCTTCTGGAGAGTAAAGCTGGAGCCGAGATCCGTAAAATACACAACCTTCGGCAGGGCGTTGCCCGTCACTGTAAAGGAAGTGGAAGCGCCTGTCACAGCGGAGGTGGTGGTAATGGTCGCCTGGCCCTCGCCCTTATGGATGACCTGGAAAATGTATCCGTCTGCCGACTGCTGAGAGAACTTGACTTCCGCAACGTTCGGATCAGAAGAAACCGCCGTGGGCGCCACGGCATCCGCCGTAGTGATACGGTAGAAATAATCCTGGCTCTGATCGGTGAACGCATACGTACTCAGCGCGCTGCTGGTAAAGACGTTCGGGTCTGTGGGCTTTGTCGGCTGCTGAGCCGCTGTTCCGGCGTAATCATAATAGCTGTAGTTCACATCGCAGAGGCCGCTGACTCCGGGAATGCTCTGCGCCGCATACTGCCACATGGTGTACGGGCGGTTGAAGTTCGGCTGGCTGACGCCCCAGTGGGCGATCCAGGTATCGTACTGCGCCACCAGCGGGCTGGTCAGGCGCGCGTTGTAGAAGTTCACATAGCTGTAAACCGCCGTTTTGTAACCGGCCTGCTGAATCCTGCTGCAGAATGCATTCACGATCTGCCCCATCTGATCGACAGAAAGCGAATTATGTACTTTATCTTCTACATCGAATACAACAGGGTACTGCAGAGCGCGGCCCTTGAGGATGCTCAGGCACATTTCCGCTTCCTGCGTCGCCATGGTCACATTCGTCGCATAGCTGTAATGATAAGCGCCTACCGCAATGCCGTTCGCAGTTGCGCCTTTGTAATTGTTCTCAAACTGAGTATCCGTCTGCTGGGCCCAGTTTTCGTTTCCGTACCCGGTACGGATCATGGCAAACTGAACACCGGCAGCCTTTACCTTTTGCCAGTCGATGACTCCGCGATGCTGAGAAACATCAATTCCGGGAATACCGACATTGACCGAGCAGCTGACGGAACAGCTGACAGTAACCCCAGAAGCCGAAGTCGCTGTAACAGTCGCCTGGCCGATCGAAAGCGCAGTCACAACTCCCGTACTGTTCACCTGTACCACAGCGGGATTACTGGAAGCCCAGGTTACCTGCGTCACTTCTGAAGTTCCGCTGTACACCCTAAGCTGCATGGTATCACCCTTTTTCATCTGGGCAAAGGTGGAGCTGATCATAAAATCGGTTGTGTATGTATCTGCATACGCCGGCAAAAACAGCGTCATCAACATCGCGAAAACCAGAAAAAATGACCCCAATCTTTTTTTCAATCCGATTCCTCCCACAAAATGATTTTTGCCGGCAATTCCATCCCTAAAACAACGCGGAAAACACAGCAATTAAGTTTATTATATTTCTCCTACCAGATTATGTCAAGTAACATCCCTCTCTTTTCATCAAAATACAATAATTACCAAAAAAAGGGATGCGATATCGCATCCCTTTCATCTGTAAATATTGGATCATCAATCGATCATCCGTTTTTTTCCGTAACGCTCACATTCGCTTTATACTCCCCATAGGCCCAAACGCTGGTATGGCTTTTTGCGACCAGAGTGACGGGGAATTCCGAATGCCCGGTAAAGCTTTCTTTGCCTGTCATATCGATCTGCGCGTAAACATCGGCGGCGGTGATGGCATCAATCTGCTTGGCCGGGCCAATCAGCGTCATTGCCAGGCTCTTTGTAAACACCTGCGCTGATTTGCTTGCCGCCAGATTCTTGATCTGGAAATCTGTCACATTGATCTTTTTGCTCTTAAAGCCGCTGAAATCCAGCGTAACGGAAGCCGTATAAATGTTGCTGAGGTTCTTGCAGCCCGGCGGAAGCGTGATATCTACCTGCAGGTTCTGATTACTGATGGAAAGCTTTGAAAAATCGATTGCCTCCAGACTCAGCTCATTCACGTTGGCCAGCACATCCTCCGGCCCGGCCACCTCAACGGTTTCGGGGTCGATCTTCTGCACCGCGGAGGAGAGGGCCAGTCCCACAGGCTTGCCGGTGAAGGTCGGACTCAGCTTCATGACCTTTCTGGCCAGCACCGTAATATTCACATCCACAGACTTGATACTCATGTTCAGCTTATCGGTTGAAAGCTTTTCTCCATATGCGTCATACAGCACCAAATCGGTCGTAAAGTTTTTACTCTGTGTCAGGGTTTCCTTCACATCGTATTCCGCCGAAACCTTTTTGATCTTCGCGATCTCCTTCTCCGGGCCGGAAATCACGACTGTATCCGAGGAGAAGGAAGGAGCGCTGACAAAATAATCGGGATCTGCTTTATAGGTGACATCGTCCTGAATCGGGAAGGTGACTTCCTTGTAAACATCCACATTGGTAATGATGGTGCTTGGTTCGATGGACACAATCTCGTAATCGGCCAGCGAGCCGACCTTCTGTGCCGTTAAGGGGAGCGGGTAGCTGCCGGGCTGGGTGATCGACGACGCCAGCGTCGCCACCACCTGAATGTTTTCGGGCTTGATGCGGTTGACGACGATGCTGTTGCCGCGGATGGACACCTTCGCCGTTTTTACGCTCTGCTCAAATACCTTGAGCCCCTGCTCCTGGCTGGTTTCAGAAAGCTTGACGGTGACCGGCACATCGTAAATGATGCGCGGCCGCTCCTGCGTATTGACCGTCGCCATGATAAACCACAGCACAATTGCCGTAAGGACGGAGAAGGCCAGCACAAAGCGATCATTATAAAACAGAACGGAAAGATCCAGCTTTTTATTCTTCATCTTTTTTTGCCCTCCTGATGGAAGGAATCTTGCGCGACCGCTTTTCACTGGATTCCTGCTCCGGGATGATCAAATTTTCCAATTCGCTTCTCAGGGTCTCTCTCGTATAGTTGCGGGTCAAAACGCCGTTGACGGCAATGGAAATCTGCGCGGTTTCTTCCGAAACCACCACAACGACTGCATCGGAGTTTTCGCTGATGCCGATCGCGGCACGGTGGCGCGTTCCCAGATCCAGGCTGACCTTATCGCTCTTTGTCAGCGGCAGGATACAGCCCGCCGCGTACACCATGCCGTCGCGGATAATCATTGCGCCGTCGTGCAAAGGTGCCTTATTAAAGAATACGTTGCCGATCAGCTGAGCCGAAGGGTCCGCGTTGATCACCGTACCGGTGTCTGCGATATCTCCCAGCTTTGTCTGGCGCTCAAACACGATCAGAGCGCCCATTCTCTGTTTTTGCAGAACCACCACGGCTTCTACTACCGCGTTGATCCCACGGGTGAGCTTCTGGCGCAGGTCGGCGTCATCCTTTACGCCGGTGAACAGCCAGCCCTTGGCATTGCTGCCAAGCCCGCTTCGGCCAATCTGCTCCAAAGCGCGGCGCATTTCGGGCTGAAACACCACCAGCAGCGCGAACACGCTGAACTGGAAGAAATAGTTCAGCAGCGCACCAACCATATGCAGGTTCAAATAATAGGATACGCCCCAGACAAGCAGCAGAATCAATAAACCCTTGACCAGCTGCTCAGCCCGCGTTTCCCGAACCAGCTTGATCCCGCTATATATGATGAAGGATATGACCAAGACATCCAGGCCATCTGTCAGCTGAAACGATTTTACCAAGCCGACAATATTACCCCAACCGTTTACGAGAAGCTCCATGTTTTTCCTCTCCGTAGCAGACTCGCAGCAAACCTGCCCGCAACGCTGCCTCTTTTTATTTATTTTACCATATAACCAGCGATATGCAACATTTTATTCAGGAATCCGCTTTGATTTTACGGATTGTCATGAGAAATCGCTCTATTTCATTTCTATGATTGAAAGCAGACGGCGATACCCGAACCGCGCCCTGCTCCAACGTTCCCATACACTGATGCGCGGCCGGCGCACAGTGCAGGCCGGGGCGCACGGCGATCCCGACGGCGTCCAGCTTCCCGGCCACCTGCTCGCTGGACAACCCTTCCATATTAAAAGAAAGGACGGGCGCAAAATACATCTCCTCCGGCCGCTGCGTGTAAAGACGCACGCCGCGAATCTGGGAAAGCCCGTCGTAAAGCTGCTGCACCAGACGCATTTCATGAGAAAAAATGGTTTGCTGCGTCTTTGCGCGTACAAATTCCATTCCGGCCCGAAGACCGGCGATCCCCGGCAGATTCGGCGTTCCGCTTTCCGCCTGCTCCGGCATCTGATCCGGCTGCAGAAAAGAAAAGGAAGAGGTGCCGGTTCCGCCCTCCAGAATCGTTTTGGGAAGCGAAGCGTTTTTGCAGATCAGCATTCCGGTTCCCATCGGGCCGTAAAGCCCTTTGTGCCCGGCCAGGCAAAGGTAATCGATGCCGCTGTCTTCCATATTGATCGGCAGCACTCCACCGCCCTGCGCGCAGTCTACCGCAGTCGGAATCTCATATTCCCGGCCGAGCGCGGCAATGCGCTCCACCGGCAACCGGATTCCCCATACATTGGAAGCGTGCATGCACACGATCAGCTTCGTGTTGGGCTGCAGGGCCTGGCGAAAATGATCCACGGTCGCGTTGTTGTTCCCGGGGACCACCTGCGCCTGCGTAAATGTGATATCCTGATCTGCCAGAGCCTGAAGCGGACGCATGACCGCGTTGTGCTCCAGATTCGACGTTACCACATGATCCCCGGGCTTTAAAACGCCCTTGATGACCATGTTCAGCGCCATGGTACAGTTCAGAGTAAATGCGATACATTCCGGCCCGGGAGCAGAAAACAGCTCCGCCGCCGTCTGCCGGCAGTCATAAACCTCCTGCGCGGCAGCTAAAGACAGCTTATGCCCGCTGCGCCCCGGATTTGCTCCTTTTGTCCTCTGTGCATCCGCCATAGCGGTGATCACGCGCGGCGGTTTTGGATACGTGGTGGCCGCATTGTCTAAATAAATCATACGGCACCCGCTCTCTCGGATCTTCCCAAAACACGGATGCCTGAGTGTATCAAAATATCTTCCGCCTGATCGGTACGATCCGGCACGTAAATTCCATATCCGCACCCGAGCCGGTCCTGCGTGCGCGGTGTTCTCTCCACATACGATTTAATTCCATAACGGAACAAAATGTCCCGGCTTTTCATCGCATAAGTGATGGAACCAAGCAAAATAACAGGCTTGCCCACATACATCACCTCTCTGTTTTTATTAACAGAATATGCGATGGGAAGATGGGTTGATAACCTGTTTTTCTACTTTAGCAGACAAACTGCGTGTGCGGCAATTCCTTGTCCCTCTCCTGTGAAGCCGAGATGCTCTTCTGTAGTGGCTTTTACGCTCACGGCATCTGTCTTGATACCGCATGCCAAAGCCAGGCATTCTCTCATTTGTGCGATATAGGGGCGGAGTTTCGGGGCTTGTGCCACCACCGTGGCATCAATATTTTCAATCTGATATCCTTTCTCCCCCACCAGTTCGCAGACGCGGCGCAGCAGCTTGAGGCTGTCCGCACCCGCCCATTCGGGATCGGTATCGGGGAACCAGGCACCCAGATCGCCCAAAGCGGCAGCCCCAAGCAGAGAATCCGCCACCGCGTGAGACAGCACGTCGGCGTCGGAGTGGCCGAGAAGGCCGCGCTCATACGGAATCCGTACTCCGCCGATGATCAGGGGGCGATCCGGCACCAGACGATGCACGTCATACCCATGCCCAATTCTCATTTTGAACCATCCTCTCTGCCGCGAAGCACTGCCTCGGCAAATAATATGTCCTCGGGGGTCGTCAGCTTTGCGTTTTCCGGCGAGCCCTCGCACAGATGAACCCGGCCGCCGGTCTGTTCGATCAGCTGGCAGTCGTCGGTATATTCCCGCTGCGCCGCCTGCAGGGCCGATTCGTACAGCTCCCGCTGAAATACTTGAGGCGTCTGCACGCTCCAGAGCTGTTCGCGCGGCAGGGTTTCCACAACAAAACCCTGCGCATCTGCCCTTTTCATCGTATCCCGTGCCGGAATCGCCAGGGAAGCCGCGCCGTATCTGTGGGCGTCCAGCACCACACGGTCGATCAGCTCTGGCCGGATCAGCGGCCGGGCGCCGTCGTGAATGGCCAGATAGGCGCAGTCCTCCGGAACGGCGGCCACGCCGCACGCCGCAGAGGCCTGCCGGGTATGCGCCCCCGGCACCACCCGGTACAGCTTGCTCAGTGAATATTCGATACGCAGCCGTTCCATCGCCTGTGTATCGCACGCGCGGCAGACAACGACCACGCAGTCTATGGTTTGAGCCTGTTCAAATGCAAAAAGCGTTCGGACAATCGCCGGAACGCCTGAAAGCGAAATCCATATTTTAGAACCCGAGCATTTCATTCGGCTGGAGCTGCCAGCCGCAACCACAATGGCGCAGCAGCGGTTGTTTTCTCTCAATCGCTTCACCCGTCTTTCCTCACAAAACAAAGGGGCCGTGCGGCTCCTTTTATTTTATTATAGTATGGATTGAGTGGCATGGCAATTACAAAGCTGTTACTTCATCTAGAATTTAGAGTAAATTCATATTTTGAACCAAGTTTGTTTACAAAGATTTTGATTGCAATTTTCGTCAAAATAAGGTAAGATTGAATCGTCAAAACAGACAAAAAAAGGAGTGATGTTTTGTGAAGGAATTAACACCAAAACGAGTAGCCGATTCCCGTGTGGAACAGATTCAGATTGTACTGAGCAGTCATATTAATGGTGCCGGACGACTGTTCGGTGGACAGCTGATGGAATGGATCGACATCGTGGCAGGCGTCGTAGCCCGCAGACACTCAAATCACAATACCACCACTGCCTCCATAGATAATCTGCAATTTAAAGAGCCTGTCTATTTAGGCAATACGATTGTTCTGTTCGGCAAGGTCACTTATGTTGGCAAAACCTCGATGGAGATACGGGTCGATACTTATGTGGAACACCTGGACGGCGACCGCAAGCTGGTAAACACTGCCTATTTTGTGATGGTAGCACTGAACGAAAGCGACCACCCCACTCCGGTTCCCCCGCTGATGCTCGAATCAGACGAGGAAGAGGCCGACTGGAAAGCCGGCGAACGCCGCAACGAGCTGCGCCGTCAGCGCCGGGTAGAGCAGTATTGATTCCGCAGAAAAAATCAATCTGAATACAGCTGATTTCCTTCCCTTGCTTCCGGCAGAGGAAGGAAATTATTTTTATTCAGAATCTTTCCTTTTCGTTTTCCATAAAATCAGGTATACTGGTCTGGGTGAAAAAAATGAACGCAAAAGAACTGCTGCGCCTGATTCCCAAAAAGTATTCCGACCTGCAAACGGAAGCCAGTCTGATCCGGGTGTTTCTGGAGCAAAACGGGCTTTCTCACTCTGCCGCCGGCACGATGCTGAGCGAACTGCAGGAAAAGGTCGTACCGGAAATCTGTCGGCTTCTGCATGCCAAAACTTCTCTGACTCTCCCTTTCCTGAAATCCGTATTGGAGGAAATGGTCGACCTGCAGGAAAGAGGAAAAAACGGCGTTGTTTTCACCCCCGATTACATTGCCGATTACATACTGGAACATACGATTGCGTCCCCCTGCCCCCCAAACGCCCGGGTGATCGACCCGGCGTGCGGCAGCGGCTCATTTCTGCTCCCTGCAGCAGAGTACCTGCACCGCATCAGTGGGAAGCCGATGCGGGAAATCATTTCGGAACACCTGTACGGAATCGACATCAGCGGGGATCAGACCCGGCGCACCAAGGTTCTTTTAACCCTGCTGACTCTGCTGACCGACGGTACCGCAGACGGACTGTCCTTTCACATCGCGACCGCGGATTCCCTGGCCTGCAGCTGGACGGATTTGTTCGGCTGCCCGGATTTTGATTATATTGCAGGCAATCCGCCTTATCTGAACACACACGCCATTTCCAAAAAAGACACCGAACGGCTGAAAAAGGACTTTCCTACGACGCGCCGGGGTACCTTTAACCTGTTTTACGCTTTCATTGAACAGAGCCTCCGCTTTCTTTCGGAACGGGGAGCCCTCGGCTTTATTGTCCCCAACAACTATCTGTCCATTTCGTCTGCGGAGGAGCTGCGGCGGCTGCTCAATGAGCGCCGTGCTGTCTCTATGGTGATCGATTTCGGCGAAAATCTGGTGTTCGAGCCGGTTCGGACTTACAGCTCCCTGCTGTTTTTGAACCGGCGTGAAAACCACACCATCGCTTATTCCATGCTGGAGAAAAGCGACGATCTTCCAGCAGCGCTGCGCTGTACCGTCCCTTGTCACACAGACGCGGAACACCTGAACCCTGCCGGGTGGAAGTTTTTGTCCGAAACCGAGCGGCGGAACATCAAAAGGATCGAAGAGGCCGGTCAGTCCATCGGCAATCAAATCAAAATCGGCGTCGCCACCCTGCGTGACAATGTTTATTTTCTGGACGGCTTTGATCCGCAGGCCGGTCTTTTCTACAAAGAGCGCGGCAATCTGCGCTATTGGATCGAACCGGGCGCGGTGCGGGCGATCGATAAAATATCCGAAATTTCAGATGAAGCGGCCATGCCGGGGGAACGGAAGCACATCCTTTTTCCATATACCGGCGAACCCGACCACAAAATGCCGTACCGGATTCTGGAGGAAGAACAGTTGGCGTTCAAATTCCCACTATGCTATCAATATCTGATCGACTGCCGCCCCGTGCTCGCCGCACGGGACAAGGGAAAGCCGAATCCGGTGGCATGGTACGCATACGGCAGAAGCCAGGGGCTGAACTGCCGCGGCCCAAAGCTGCTATTCCCCATGTTCAGCCGCCGGCCAAAATTTTTACCGGAGCCGGATGGAGAAATCCTGTTCTGCAACGGTTACGCCATCACGCAGGGTGGCCGATACCCCTTGGAGGTGCTGGCGAAAATTCTCAACTCTGATGTGATGGAATACTATATTTCGCGTGTCAGCTATTGCCTGAAGGGCGACTACAAATGCTACCAGAAAAAATATCTGCGCAACTTTTCGATTCCGGAGTTCAGTGAATCTGAAATTCGGTTTCTTCTGTCGGAATCCTCTGATGAAACAATCAACGCTTTTTTATTCCAGAAATACCGGCTGCTGCCGGAATGAATTCGCACCGCAAAAGCCGGCCGCCCGCATCACACGGGCAGCCGGTTCCTTTTTGTTTATGGCAGGATTATTTTGCGGGAATCCAGCCCTTGATCAAATTCTGATGCTCCTTGGCCCATTCTCTTGCGACATCCAGCGGATCGCCGCCTTTCTCTTCAATCGCACCCATCAGGTCGCCGATCTCCTGCTCGTTCATTTTAAAGTTTTTCAGGAAATCCACCACTTCCGGCATATCCTCGGAAAGGCCTTTCCTTGAGACAATGTGTATATTCTCCGAAGTGCCATAAATTTTTTTGGGATCCTCCAGAACCTTCAAATCCCAGCGGGCAAACTTCCAGTGAGGCTTCCACCCGACTACTACGATCGGCTTGTTCGCATCGATCGCCTTTTTCAGCGCCGCCGTCATGGTGGGGCCGCTGCCGGGCAGAAGCTTATAATCCAAGGCGTAGTCGTCAATCAACTTATATGTAGCCTTCATAGTTGCTGAACCGGAATCGATGCCAATAATCTCACCGCCGAACAGCTCTTTATTGGCGTTCAGCTCTTCAATACTGTTGACCGGAACATAGCTTGGCACCGTAAGACCGATCATGGCGTTTTCGTAGCATACACCCAAATCGTCCATTCTATCGCCGTATTCCTTCATATAATCCTCATGCGTTATCGGAAGCCAAACATCCATAAAGGCATCCGTATTTCCGCTGGCCACTGAAGTAAAGACGGGCGCGATATCCGCCATCGTCAGCTCTACCTTATAGCCCATTTCATCCTCCAGAACCGCGGCGGCCAGATTGGTCATCGCGATTCCCTCGGACCAGTTGACATACCCTAATTTTACCGTCTTGTTCTCAGACTCGCCCGGGCTGCTGCCCGACGGACTGCAGCCCGCCATCGCACCCAGAAGCATGACCACGCTCATTCCAATTGCTGCTGCCTTTTTCATAACCTTCCTCCTTCGATTTTTCTCTGAATCATCACGCCCCAATGAAAGAGGCTGTGGATTTCTTTCCCTCCAAGAGCATGAAATCAACTGCCGTTATAACCGGACATACCCTGCTTCGATCATGCGGCGGATCCGCTTTTTCCTCTCCTGGGCAGAGGGTCTGCCCGAAAATATATCTCAAGCTTTCTTGCAAGCCGATATCAAAATCTTCTGCGTATAAAATAGAAACTGCTGCAAGCCTCCGCTGTGCAACAGTTCCTATTTGCTTATCGGCAATTATTTTGCAGGAATCCAGCCCTTGATCAGGTCCTGATGTTCTTTGGCCCATTCTCTCGCGACATCCAGCGGCTCGCCGCCCTTGTCCTCGATTGCGCCCATCAGGTCGCCGAGCTCCTGCTCGCTCATTTTAAAGTTTTTCAGGAAATCCACAACCTCCGGCATATCCTTGGAAAGGTCTTTGCGGGCAACAATGTGAATATTTTCCGCGGCTCCATAAACACCCTTCGGGTCCTCCAGAACCTTCAGGTCCCAGCGGGCGAACATCCAGTGAGGCTTCCACCCCGTCACCACGATCGGTTTCTTCGCATCGATCGCTTTTTTCAGCGCCGCCGTCATGGTGGGGCCGCTGCCGGGCAGAACCTTATAATCCAGACCGTAGTCGGCAATCGCCTTGTCCGTCGCCTTCATGATTCCCGCACCGGAATCGATGCCGATGATCTCGCCGCCAAACTGATCTTTATTGGCGTTCAGCTCTTCGATGCTGTTGATCGACACATAGCTCGGCACTGCAAGGCCGATCAGCGCGTTTTCATAGCTGACGCCCAGATCATCCAGCTTATCGCCGTATTCCTTCATATAATCCTCATGCGTTACCGGGAGCCAAACATCCATAAAGGCATCTGTATTTCCGCTGGCCACGGAAGTAAAGACCGGCGCGACATCCGCCATCGTCAGCTCTACCTTGTAGCCCATTTCATCCTCCAGAACCGCGGCGGCCAGATTGGTCATCGCGATTCCCTCGGACCAGTTGACATAACCAAGTTTTACCGTTTTCTTTTCAGACGCGCCCGAGCTGCTGCCCGACGGACTGCAGCCCGCCATCGCGCCCAGAAGCATGACCACACTCATTCCAATTGCTACTGCTTTTTTCATAACTTCCTCCTTTGATCTTTCGTATTTATTCTCATGTCACTATGAAAAAGCTTTTGATTCTCCGCGGGTTTTCAGGGGAGAAGTCTTCTGCATTTATTGCGCTGCAGATCAGCCTTTCTTTCTTGCTTTGCCCAGGCTCTGGGTGATGCGGTCGATCACCATGGCCAGAATCACAACCGCGAGGCCGCCCTCAAAGCCCTGGCCCATCTTCATCTGTGTGATGCCCTGAAGCACCACGTTGCCCAGCCCGCCGGCTCCGATCATAGCCGAAATAACGACCATGGACAGCGAAAGCAGGATCGTCTGGTTCAATCCGGCCAGAATGGTCGGCATCGCCATGGGGATTTGCACCTTCCACAGCAGCTGGCCGGAGGTGGCGCCGAACGCCTTGGAGGCCTCCACCACATCGACCGGCACCTGGCGAATGCCGAGGCTGGTCAGACGAACCACCGGAGGCATTGCGAAAATAACGGTTGCCACCGCGCCGGGTACCTCGCCCAAATCAAAGAAATACACGGCGGGGATTAAGTACACAAACGCGGGCATGGTCTGCATGAAATCCAGAATCGGGCGAATCGTGCCGTTTGCTTTATCGCTGCGGGACATCCAAATGCCAAGCGGCAGTCCCAGCAGCAGCGCGATCAGAGTTGCGGTAACGACCAGCGCTAAGGTTTCCATCGTCTGCTTCCACAGATTCATCGAAACGATGAGCAAAAGCCCTATCACTGTAAAAATTGCCGTCCCGCGCCCGGCCAGCCGCCAGGCGATCACTGCGAGAATCGCGATTGTAATAAAAAACGGAATCCCATTGAAGATAAAATCAAAGCCGTTGATAATGCCCGAAAGCCCTTCCTTGATTCCAGTAAAAAACGGAGCCAGATTGACTGTGAGCCAATCGATACCTCTCTCCACATAATCTCCGATCGGCAATCTAATCATTCCCATTTCCCTCCCCTACGATTCCGGCCAGAGCCGAAACCTTGAAAATCAGCCCCAGCAGCGTGTTTTCGCTGTCAACTACGGCCACCGGATATTTTGTCTTTAAAAACAGGGGCAGAATCTCTTCCACAAGAACGTCCGGCCCGACGGTGCAGATTTCTTTTTCCAAAATTCCGGAAAGGTCATCTTTCCCCTCCCGGATCAGCTGGGTGACATCGTCGATCGTGACCAGGCCGAGCAGCCGGCCCTGCTTATCGGTAACATAAACGCTCGAAATTGCCGCTTCGCGCATTTGGCGCAGTGCCAAACGGGCACCGCCGGTTACCGTTATTACCGTATCCGTATCTCTCATGATCGACGACGCGGTCAGAACCTTGGAACGATTGACCCCCTGCACAAACTTGCGGACATATTCGTTCGCCGGATTGCTCAGAATTTCTTCCGGAGTACCGATCTGTACGATCACGCCGTCTTTCATGATGGCGATGCGGTCGCCCAGCTTCAGGGCTTCATCGAGATCATGCGTGATAAAAATGATCGTCTTTTTCAGTCTGCGCTGCAGACTGATCAATTCGTTCTGCATTCCCTTACGGATCAGCGGGTCCAGCGCGCTGAACGCCTCATCCATCAGCAGAACATCCGGCGAGGTAGCCAGTGCCCGCGCCAGTCCCACACGCTGCTGCATACCGCCGGAAAGCTGAGAAGGATAGGAGTTTTCGTATCCTTTCAGTCCGACGATCTCGAGCATATCCACCGCCTTTTTCCGGCGGACCGCTTCGTCCTCTTTCTGAATCTCAAGGCCGAAGGCCACGTTTTCCGCTACGGTGCGGTGCGGCAAAAGCGCAAAATTCTGAAAAACCATCGCGATCTTTTTTCTGCGAACCGCCCGCAGCTTCTCTGCATCAAACTCTACGATATTTTCCCCATCGATCATCACCTGACCGGAGGTGGGTTCGATCAATCGGTTCAAACAACGGATCAGCGTTGATTTTCCGCTGCCGGAAAGACCCATGACCACAAAGATTTCGCCCTCTTCCACCGCAAAGGAAGCATCGTTCACACCAACACTGTGCTTGTACTTCTTTAAAACGGACTCTTTTGTTTCACCCTCCTGCAAAAACGGAATCATCTTTTTCGGGGTGGCACCGAATATCTTATACAAGTTTTTGATCTCAACCTTTGTCATTTCCGCTCATCCCCCAATTCGTATTGAATCAAGCCTTTATTATGTTTATCTAAAAACGCCTGTATAGTAACAACTCTTAACGCAATACTAAGTTGTTAGTACAATTATATTCAAATATGAAATTCTTGTCAAATTAAAATTCTGTCATCGGATTTCAGTTTTATTTAATTTATCCAATTTCGGCTAAAAAAATGAGGGGAAAAGAACACGAACATTTACATTTTTATGCTTAATTTCCAAATATTGTAATTTAATTTTATTATTTTTGCGGAAATTAAAAAAGTTCCTGTATTCTTTCCTTTTTATTTTTTGCATAACTGCAATTTAGATAATTCATTTTTGAGTTTAGGACAGGAAAATGGGGCTTTTTCGTTCCGCGGGAATGCGGCAGAAACTGCCTGATCGGTCAGAAATGCACCATCCAGATATTGTTTTGATTTTTGACTGTAAGCTTTGAAAGAAAGCAAGACGGCAAAAAAGAGTCCGAACGCAAAATGCGTTCGGACCCTTTTTCAGTTCTAACCGGCTTCTTATTAGATACCTTACACCGTCGCCGTAAACGGCAACAATCTGCCAACGACTGAAAGGACCTTGAACCTCAAGACAAACAAAGCCTTGGTTGCTTCTGCCCATCAAAGCAGAGACATCTAATTCTCGTTGTAAAAACGTTCTGCGCCGGGATGAAGCGGAACCGGAAGGTCCTTTGTAACAAAATCGAGATCCTTCATACTCTCCATGGAGTAATGGAGCTCATCCAAATCCTCTACAGACTCGCGCAAAATTTTTGTGATCGTATAGACCAGCTCCTCGTCCATATCTTCATTGACGCAGAGCACACATTTCACGCCGAAGGTGGGCACGTCTTCTTTTTGACCGTAATAGGTGCCGGCGGGAATCACCGCTTTGCGATACTGGTCGTTGTCATCCAGTATCTCATTCAGTTCTTCATCGGTGTAGCGCAGCAGGTGGCAGGGAACACTCTTCGCCAAATCCTGCATCGCCTTGATGGGGACGCCGGCCATTCCATGTACGGCATCGAGCTTTCCTTCGCCCAACGCTTTGCTGCCGGAGCCAAGGCCGTAATTTTCCAGCTTTGTATTGTTCGAATTGATTCCGACAACCTGCAGGGCAATTCTAGCGGAAAGATCCGTGGTGGAATTCTCCGGCCCCACAGCAACCCGCTTCCCCAACAGATCATGTACATAGACAGCATTCAGGGAATCTTTCGTAATCCAGTTGGAGCAGCTGAAATACACCGCACCGATCGCGCGCAGATTTTTCATTGGCTTCCCCGAAAATTCATCCTCGCCCCGGTAAGCGCAGTATGCCACATCCGCACTGACCAGAGCAAGATCGATCTGCCCGCCCCGCAGGCCTTCCACATTGGAAAGAGAACCGTTTGATGCGCCAATGTTGATTTTCATTTGGGGTATGTTCTCATTGATGACCTGTGCAATGGCACGGCCTACCGGGTACATAGTACCGCCGCTGTCTGCAGTACCGATGGTCAGCACCTGAATGGGCTGTTCCTTCTGCGTAACGGCGGCCGATGAGCCACTGTCCGCCGGCTGGCACCCCGAAGCCGTTAAACCAAGAAGACACAATACTGCAGCCAATTTTTTAAAACAACTGCCTGTACTCATTGACATCGCCCTCCCCTGTTATAAAATAACTGGAACAAACGCCGCAAGCTTGTTTCCAATTTATTATCATAAGTTTGAGGCCGCTTTCCAAAACAGGATTGCGCAAGTACCGCAACCACCAAACTGATGATTCCATGCTCTCAGCCGCCAAAAGCTCTGCTTTTGCTTGTAGTGTGAGGTTATTATATCATAAATCATCAAACACGAAAGCCGCGCCCATATTTTCGGAATTAACGAGTTGATGATTTAGTTGACCCAAACCTTTCTTCAGCTGAGTGAGTTTCATACCGGAGATGGAAAAACACCGTTATGATATATTTATAAAATTATATATAATATATACTTTTGTATATTATACCATGGCAGGCCATGGATTTCCAAGTAAATTTCAGACGGAAAAAATCAAACATTCTGCCGAACCGCCGTTTTTGTATTTTATTGTATTTTTAAAAAATGCAAAAGGCAGGTTCCAAAAGAACCTGCCTTCTACAAACCAAATAACTATTGTTTGATGTAGGATCTAGTAAAAGCCTACTCAAACGGTAATGAACCCGTAATCAAAATTTAGGAAGCGGTTACTCACAAAGTAGCAACCCAGGGTGCAATCACACTGCAGAGAATCGGATTGACAATATCCAGGACAATGAGTGCGAAGGGAGTGAAGACGACCCACGCAACGTTGGCAGGGCCATATTCCGAAATAACCGCGCGCATATTTGTCATGGCGTTGGGGCCGGAACCAAGGCCGATACCCACATGAGCCGCTGTCATAACAGCCGCGTTGTAATCTCTGCCGCATACGTTGTAGGTGACCAAAGCAACCCACAGAATCATAACAACGATCTGGCAGGCCAGAATGATGACGAAGGGACCAGCCACATCGGCCAGCTTTGTAACATCGATGGTCATCATGGTCATCGCGATGAACAGATCCAGAGTAATTGATCCAACGGTATCAACCTCAACCTCGTTAACCTCAAACTTCGCGGCATCCAGAATGTTGCGGATGATAACAGCACCCAGCATACAGCCTACGAAATAGGGGAATTCAATAGCGGGGACTTTGCCGGCCGCAATCGCGATATAAGAGCCGATACCTGCGGAAATAACAACCAGGCATACGCTGCCCATCAGGCTCTTGGTGTTCAGAGGGGTAACCTCATTATCGGCCTGCTTGCTGGCGTCCACTTCATTGGCATTGGCCTTCAGATTGTGGCGCTTAATCAGCCAGCGTGCAACAGGGCCGCCCACCAGGCTGGCAAAGATCATGCCGAAGGTGGCACCCATAACGCTGATAACAACTGCATTGGCCGCGCCGAGCTCTTCATACAGAGGAGCGATCGCACCAGAGGTGCCTACGCCGCCCATCAGAGACAGGGAACCGAGACCCAGGCCGAGCAGCGGATGCAGGCCAAAGGGCTTTGTCAAAAGAACGCCTACCACGTCTTGAATCAGAATGGAACCGATTGTTGTGATCGTAATACCGATCAAGAGCTTTCCGCCGGCATTTTTGATCAGCTTGGCCGACGCGGTCAAGCCAATGGCGGTAAAGAAGATGTCCATAAAGAATTCTTTGAGCACCTTAACATCAAAATTGATGGTAAGAATACCGCCGTTTTTCAGCAGTGAAAGAACGATACTGACAATCAAGCCACATACGACAACGCCTGGAATACAGTAGGTACGCAAAAACTTGCTTTGTTTGACTAGCCAGCGACCAACCAGAACGACCAAAGCTGCGATCGCACAGCTTTGCATTACGTCAAAAGAAATTTCTACCACAAAATCCTCTCCCTTATGTAGGTACTTAAACTGGAACGGGACCGCCGTCCCGTTCTGTCATGGTGTGTGTGGTTTCCAAAAAAACCGAGGTCTCTGCTAAAAAGCTCACCCACCTTTCTTTGTTTTCTCGGAAGCTTCCCCGGCCACCTCGAATATAATTTGAGTATAAGGAGAGAAAAGAATTATTTCAATTTTAAGTAACTATCGTAATTCTTTTGTAGCTAAAGTAATTGTGCTACTTGAACATATCGCAACAAATACATTTTAATTTTTATTTCATTTTACTAAAAGAATACTTGATTGCCGGTCTGCCCCCCGTTTGATAATCGATTGTGCTGGTGATTTCGTTCGTTTCTACCATGAAGCTCATATAGCGGCGCACCGTGATCCGCGAAAGGTGCACTCTCTCGGCGATCTCTTCACTGGTGAACATGGACGAGCTGTTTTCCATCAAAAAACGGCGGATCATATTCATGGTGCTGTCGTTCAGGCCCTTGGCCAGAATTTGGGACGGCGCCGTTTTGCCCGCACTGGAGCAAAGCATTTCATCGATTTCCTCCTGCCGCAGGGCGCCGTCATGGGTATGCCAGCGCTCATGGGACTGACGGAATTTATCCAAAGCCTCGCGGAAGCGATGGTATTCAAACGGCTTGACCAGATAATCCAGAATACCGCGCGAAACCATCTGGCAGACAATCTGGGCATCGCTGGCCGAGGTAACCATGATAATATCGGGAGCCTTTCCCATTCCGTGCAGTCGGTCCACGAACTCCATTCCGTTCATGACGGGAGTATAGTAGTCCAGAATAATCAAAGGCACATCGTGCCCTTTCAAATATTCCAGCGCCTGCGCGCCATTCTGAAAAACCGCCTGCACCGCAAAGCCGGGAGTATTTTCAATATATCTGCAGTTGATATCCGCCACCATGGAATCATCCTCAATAATGATTACCTGATACATCCTTCTGCTCCTCTCTGGTGAAAGTAATGGTAAAGACGGTGCCTTCGCCCCCTTCTGTCTCTATGTCGATCCGGCCGCCGTACTGCCGGACGATGCGGCGCACCAAATACAGACCGGTTCCGCGGTATTTTCCCTTGGTGGAAAAGCCCTTTTCAAACATGTGCTCCATCACCTCGTGGGAAATGCCCCGGCCGGTATCCTCGCAGACCAGAATATTGCAGTCCGGCCGGCAGTACAGGCCAAACTTGATCTCCCGAAGCTCGGATTCGTGGAGGTTCAGGTCTTCGATGGCGTTTTCCAGCAGATTCCCGACGATCGTCGTCATGTCGTCCACGGGGATCAGAAGGTCCTGCTCAATGCAGCAGCTGTCGCCCATCAATTTGAGCTGGATTCCCTGCTCGGCCGCGTGCATCATTTTGCCCACAACAAGCGCGCAAAGCTCCGACACACGGATTTGATCCGCCGTTTGGCAGATCACCTGACCGGTAATCAGGTTGCTGTTCACAATATAACCGATCGCCTGCTCGATCTGCCCGGTTTCAAGATACCCCAAAATCACATGGAGGCGGTTTGAAAACTCGTGGTTGTAGGAGCGCAGCGCGTCGATCATGCTGCGGGCGCCGAACAGCTCGTCCGACATATGCAGCATTTCGGTGCGGTCGTACAGAACCGTGAGAACCCCCTCCGCGGGGGAATCGTTGTCCTTGCGGATGGGCACCTCGTTGACCAGTACCGAATGCCCCCCAACGATCCAGGAGCGGCGTTCCTCCGGCTGGCCGGTGCGCAGCACGGTTTCCTGCCGGGTATCCGGCAGAAGCTCCGAGACAGGCCGCCCCTCGAGCACCTTATCCTCCCCGATCAAACCGCGGGCAGCCGAATTGACAAACAGCACCGTCCCCGCCGTATCGCTGGCGACCAGCCCCTCCGCCACCGCGCTGAGGACAACATCCTGCCGCAGGTAACGGCGCAGCAGTTCTTCCGGCTGGAAACCCATCAGGGTCTTTCTCATGATCCGAAGAATGGCATGGCTCAGGAAAAAGCCGATGATCAGCATCACGCCCAGGATCATCAGATGCACCAGCGCAATGCTCTGCACACGGGCGGAAATGACCCCGACAAACACCGAAACCATCACGAAGCCGATGATTTCTCCCTTGGCGTTGTGAACGGCATGAAACGCCCGCCGCTGAGCGCCCTTTGTGCCATACCCGATGGTGATATACGGCTTGCTGCCCTGAAGAATGGGAATCTCTTCCCCATCTACATAAGATTCGCCCGTACTTTGCCGGTCGGTATGGTAAAACCGGACTCCGTCTTTATTGCAGACCTCGGCAACGCTGATATTAGGGATCGTCGCATACAGCGCGTCCAGAGACTGCTTGACATAAGGCGAGGGATAACCGCTTTCCAGCATGGTCACCACATCTGTTCCCTCCGATATATAAGCCGCGATACCGCTGATCATGGTATCCATTTCTTTTTGCTGGCGGACAATATCAAAATACAGCGTCCCGCCCAGTGAAAGCAGAATCACCAGAGTGGAAATCAGCATGAATCCCCGGTACAGCATGCGTTCCAGCTCGCTTTTTTTCTTCTTGTGATACATAGCTCCTCCCAATTACCGGCAGCTTTTTATTCGAGCAGAAAAAAGCGCCCTCAATCCACAAATCAAAACCCCGCACCTTTTCATGACGCACCATACACCACAGGCGCAAAGCGCCGTTGCGGTATATTGATCAATCGATGGTATAATAGCCATTTGCGGCTATTATACCATATTTTTTCCACGGAAGAATAGATTATTTTTTACGCGCTTCCCACACAGGAAGTTCTGCTGACACGAGCTTGTCCCTTATGCCGGAAAAGAGTATTTGTTTCGTTCGGTTCCATTTTGGGCTTTTCTTCGTGCGGCTTTGCCAAGGGGGGAATTCTTTTTTCGTCAGTTTACCCCTCGGTCAGGGTGGAATTTTTTTCTTTTCGATGGCAAAATAGTTTTTTCTGTGAGTTATCTTACGTAGAAATTCTGCTTACGCAGGCTTGCCCCTCGTGCCGGGGCGGGCACTTACTTTCGCTACGAGGCGAAAGTAAGCAAAGGCTCGCCAAAGGACACCTTTGGAATCTGTTTGGGGAACGGTTCCTAAACACACCGACGAAAGCTACTGAAAAGGCACTCCAATGAAAATGCCCACCCTCCGAACTACAGCGGGAAATCAGTCTTGCTGTTCCGACTGTCGGCGGGCATTTTCGGAGTGCTCTCGTTGGCTCGCAGAGAGCGGCCTGACGAGAGTTTTGATCTATCGGTTAGCAGAGGTGTTTCACAGTGCAGCAACTTCTCGTACCTTTTTGCGCACGCCAAATCCCTTATTCACTCGCTTCACGCGCAGGCCGTGCCTGTGCGTGAGTAAGAACCAGAGCGGGAGCCTCTCCCGGTTTCCAAAGGCAGCGCCTTTGGTCGTTGAGAGGGGGTTCCAAGGGGGAGAGAATCGAAACTCTCCCCTTTGGCGAATCTTTGCTTCCTTTCTTTGCGCGTCAAGAAGGGAAGGGCCCGCCCCGGCACGAGGGGCAAGGCCCGCGCAAGCGAAAATCCCGCGCGGGGGCACTCGCTAAAAATCACTCTTTCCTATCAAGATAAAAAAGAAAAATTTCATCCCGGCATAAGGGTAATCCCTGTGCCAGCAGAATTTCCATATGAGGCAACTCATACCAAGAGAAAAGAAGAAGCGTTTGCCATGCGGCAGCGCTTCTTCTTTTCTTTATCATCAGCCCCGGGAGTTCTTCACTCCCATCAAGATTATCTATGATTTTCTATCGTCACACCGTCGCGGCCGGTACCGCTTTTCCCTCATTCGCGAGCAGCCCCCGGACGATCTCGTCGGTTTTCATGCCGCGGGAGCCCTTGACAATCACAACATCCCCGGGCTGCAGATACTCCAGCAGCTTTTTCAGAGCCTGCTCATTGGACAGATAAGAGAACACGGGCAGATGACACTCCGCCGAAAGGGCGCCCCA
Organism: Clostridium sp. MSTE9; assembly: GCF_000277625.1. Classification (NCBI taxonomy): domain Bacteria; kingdom Bacillati; phylum Bacillota; class Clostridia; order Eubacteriales; family Clostridiaceae; genus Clostridium; species Clostridium sp. MSTE9. The sequence goes on along the minus strand of NZ_AKFU01000052.1, from coordinate 46,587 downwards.
GCGAATCTCCTGCGCCTGCTCGCCGATGACGAACAATGCGTCAATTCCGCGGGACGCAGCGTAAACGCCCGCGTCAAAATGCGCCTGACGGGAATAATCGCCGAGCTCGAGCATATCTGCAAACACGCCGATGGCCCGGCCTGTGCCTTTCAGGTCCATCAGAATATTGACGCTGCTGCGCATGGAATCGGGGCTTGCATTATAGGAATCGTCAATGACCGTAATGCCGCCCACCTGATGAATCTGCTGACGCATAGCCGGAGGCGAATAGGTCTGCAGCCGCTCCGCCGCCTTCTGCGGTGAAACGCCCAAATACTGCGCCACCGCCAGAGAAGCCAGCGCATTGAGCACATTATGTTCCCCCGGAACCGGCAGAGTCACCGAAATGCGGAATTCCTGCGACACAGCGGTAAAGTCTGTTGTGCCGCCGAAAGAAACGATCTTCTCCGCGTGCACATCGCACCACGGCTGCGTGCCGAAAAAGACGATGTGAAAAGGTAATGTCCCCCGCAGCTGCGCGAGCAGCGGGTCGTCCCCGTTGAGGAACAGAACGGAATCCTCCGTAAAGGCATCCGTAATGTGCAGCTTTTCCGCACGGATATTTTCCTGCGTTTTCAGGTTTTCAATATGAGAAATCCCGATATTGGTCATGACGGCGCAGGTCGGCCTTGCCACCTGAGCCAGGCGGGCCATTTCGCCGAACTCGCTCATTCCCATCTCGATCACTGCAGCCTCATGTTCCGGCAGCAGACGGAACACTGTGAGCGGCACGCCGAGCTGGCTGTTGAAATTGCCCTCGGTTTTCATCACGTTGCGCTCCGCCGAAAGCGCCAGCGCAAGCATCTCTTTGGTCGTGGTTTTCCCTACGCTGCCGGTCACGCCGACCACCGGAATTGGAAAGCGGAAACGGTACGCCCCTGCGATCTGCTGCAGTGCCGCTCTGGTATCCTCTACGGCAATCCACGCGCAGGCGCCCTCGGGACGCTGTTCCTCCGGCTGCTGGGTCAGAACAGCCGCCGCCCCGGCCTCGGCCGCCCCGGGAAGAAAGCGATGCGCGTCCACCCGCTCGCCTACAATCGGCACAAACAGCGCACCCGGCCCAACCTTTCGGCTGTCTGTCGTTACAAAAGTCACTTCCCGCTCCGGGTCTCCTCCGATTATCCTGCCGCCGCATGCCTGAGCGATCTCTCTGGCCAGCATTTTCATGGTTCCACTCACGCTTTCTCTATTTCTTTCAGCAGCTCCGCCACCACGACCCGTTCATCAAACGGATACTTGACGCCGCGGATTTCCTGATAATCTTCGTGTCCCTTTCCGGCCAGCACGATCACGTCCCCCCGCTGGGCGTTCTGGAGGCAATAACGAATCGCCTCGCGCCGGTCGGGGATCACCACATATTCTCCGTCGGTTTTGGCCATGCCGATCTTAATATCCGCAATGATGTCCATGACATCCTCAAACCGGGAATTGTCGGCAGTGATGACGGAAAGATCGGCCAGACGACCGCAGACCTCGCCCATCTCGTAGCGCCGGGATTTCGCGCGATTCCCTCCCGCGCCGAACAGGCAAACGAGCCGCTGCGGATGATATTCCCGCAGGGTTTCGAGAATGTTTTCCATGCTGACCGCGTTATGCGCGTAATCGATCAGGAGCGTGTATTCGCCGGGCACCGGCACCGGCTCTACGCGGCCCTTGACCTTAACGGTGCTCAGCCCCTGCTGAATCTGCTCCTGCGTCACGTCAAAGTGGCGGCACACCGCTATGGCGGCCAGAGCGTTGTAGGCGCTGAACTTTCCGGGAATATCCACCGCTACGGGGAAATTCAAAAAGCCGCTCAGATCAAAGCGCGCGCCCAAATAGCCGGGACGGGACACAAGGCCCTCGTTTTCCGCCCGGAGCTGCGCCTCGGGAGAAAAGCCGTAGGTTTCCAGCTCGCAGGTGTGATCCTTTACAACGCCCTCCCAGTTTTGATCATCAATATTCACAATTCCCAGCCGGCATTGGCGAAACAGCATGCTCTTGCACTCCAGATATTCCTCTAAAGAGGCATGCTCGTCGCCGCCGATATGATCGGGAGAAAAGTTTGTGAACAGGCCGATGTCAAACATAAAGCCCGCAGTGCGGTACGCCTTCAGGCCGATGGAGGAGGCCTCCATCACGACGCACTGACAGCCTTCATCCGCCATTTGTTTGAGGAAGGACTGAACCTCGTAGGATTCCGGCGTTGTGTTCTCCGTCGGGATCACCCGGTCGCCGACCACCGCACCGATGGTGCCGATCAGCCCGGTTTTAATGCCCGCCTGCTCCAGAATCGCGCGGATCATATAGGTGGTGGTCGTCTTCCCTTTTGTGCCGGTCACGCCGACAGTTTTCATCCGCTTTGCGGGATGCCCGAAGAGTGCCGCAGACATCACTGCCAGCGCCAGGCGAGTATCCGGCACAACGACGACCGGCACCTGTGCCGGAAGCTCCAGCGGGTGATCTGCAATAATTGCGCTTGCGCCGCTTTTTGCGGCCTGCTCCGCATACTGATGGCCGTCCGCATGAGAGCCCCGCAGGCACACAAACGCACAGCCCGCCTTGACTTTTCTGGAATCATAAATCAAATCCTCTACCGGTACCTGAAGGTCACCGACAGCGGAATACTGCATTCCCTGCAGCAAATCGATTAAACGCATGATACAACCCCCTGATTCTGCCATTGAAAAAGCGCCGGTTTTCCCAGGCGCACTTCATCCAAAACAGCGCATTGGCCCTGCTATATTAGTATTGATTCAGTTATATCAATATTACGCAGTCAACCAAATTTTTCACCATATTTTTTATTGTTTTCCAAAATTCGGAACATGTATCCATCATAGGCGATTCTTCTCACGCTGTCAACAAAAAAGCCCGGCGCTTCCCTTAGAAAAATCCCCTGCTTTTTGCAAAAGCGTATAAAAAAAGGCACGGCTGGTTTCAGCCGTACCTAAGCGGTTTGTGTCAGGCCTCCTGAACAATAAACTCCTTCAGGGAATCCAGAATCGCCGCGTCGTCGGAGTGAATCCGAAGCTCTACGGGTTCAGACAGATCGATACTGAAAATGCCCATGATGGACTTTGCGTCGATAATATAAATCCCCTCTACAATTTCACATTCCACGTTCTGTCTGGAAACGATGGATGAAAATTGCTTTACCTTTTCTACCGTGTTAATCAGGATTTTTGTTGTGAGCATACTTGTTCCCCCTGCGTGCTTATTTTTGAAACAAATTTTCGTCATTGACCCGATCGATCACCGACTGCTTGAAATTGATGACCTTGTGCTGATACTCCCGGCTCATATAATCGGAATGAATCAGAAAGTCTGCGGTGGCGCGATTGTTTGCAATCGGAATGTCGTAGACCTGAGCGATTCGCAGCAGGGCCTTTACATCGGGATCATGGGGCTGCGCTTCCAGCGGATCGGAAAAAAAGACAACAAAATCGACGCTGCCTTCTACAATTTTGGCGCCGATCTGCTGATCGCCGCCCAGCGGGCCGCTGTTATACCCTTTTACCGGCAGACCTGTTTTTTCTGCAACCAGCTTTGCTGTGGTTCCGGTTCCGCATAAAAAATGGCCCTTCAGGATTTCCTGATTTTCGGCACACCAGTCGATCATCTCTCGCTTTTTGCCGTCGTGGGCGATCAGCGCGATGGTTTTCTGCTTGCCGATGGTAAAAGTTATAAATTCTTCATTCACACTCTTCACCTGTCTTTCTGTTTCGGTGGATGCTTTTGACCGGACTGTGAAAAGAAAACATATTTTCAGTGTGTGTGTGTGCCTGTTAAAGCATGGCGAAACTTAAATCTCATTATACCAAAGATTGAGAAAAATTCAAGTTGTCCCACTTTAAAAAAGCGCTCTGTTTCTCCGGTCCGAGGGCCAGGTAAATTTCGCCTGAAAATGGTGCCCAAAGGGAAAAAACATCCGGGCAAACTACGCAACGTTTTTCGTTTTTCAGCGCGATTCCGTTCCGTCTGTGTACCCGGAACAACGTTCTGTGGCAGCCAAGGGGCCGCACAATCACAAATGCCCCATAAAGCAGCAAGGGCACCGGGGCCTAACCCGCCCTGTGCCCTTGCTGAAAAACAGAGTTTTTACTCTTGCGCCTTTGTTTTGAAACGGATTTTTTTGACCCTCGTCACATAAACCACAGCCTGATAAATGGTGACGACGATCCATCCGATGCCGGTGGCATAGGCTACCGCCGACAGCCCCGACGTCTGCACGAACATATAAGAAAGGATCACGCGGATGGTAATGTGGAGCGTTGTGCCGATTACAGGAACATAAATCATCCCCACGCCGCGGTAATAGCCGACGAACGCACTCCCGATGTAGTTCAGAATATAGAAAATGGAAACGACCTGCATGTACTGCACCGCGTACTCAAACGCCTTACCCTCCGTGCTGCCAAGCATCCAGAAAACGGTGGTGCCCGCTGTCGCGGCCATCAAAATCGACAGAACGATGCCGAGCACGGTCATCATCACGAGTGAGGTGCGCAGCCCCTCCTTCACCCTCTTTTCATTTTCCGCGCCTTTGTTTTGGGCGATCAAGATGGAAGTGGACGCCGCGCCGCTGTCCCCAAAGGAATTGATGAAGCCTTCGATTCTGGTGGTCGCCGTATAGGCGGAAATCATGTCGATGCCCATCGAGTTGACCGCGCCCTGCACCAGCAGCTTGCCGATATAAAGGCTGGACTGATGAAACGCAGACGCAGAACCGAAATTGACCGTCTTTTTCATGAGCGATTGGTCGTACTTCATGTCGGCCCGCCGGAACATCAAATCGGGAATCTGGATGCGGATATACAGAAAACTGAGAAGAACGGAGATCAGCTGGGAAATCACCGTAGCCAAAGCCGCCCCGACCACACCGGTGTGCATACTGCCCACAAACAGCAGCGCCAAAGCCAGATTGATCACAATGGAAACCGCGAGGATGACAAGAGCCGCCCTGGTATTCCCGACCGCCCTCAGAACAGCCGAGCACAGGTTATATAAATAGCTTGCGAACAGGCCCGCAAAAATGATGACCAGATATTGATAGCAGTACTCGGCCACATCGGCAGGGGTCTGGATCAGGTGCAGCAGGGGCTTTGCAAACGCAATGCCGCATATGCTGATCAGCGCGGTAAACCCCACGCCAAAAACCGTTGAAAGATAAAATTCGGTGCGAAAGGTTTCCATATCCTCTTTCCCGAACAGCTGACCCAAAACGACCGAAATTCCCGCACAGAAGCCGCTGAGCACAAAGATAAACAGGTTCATCACCGTGCCGGCCACCCCGATCGCGGCAAAGGCGACGTCGCCGACATACCGGCCGATTACAATTGCATCGATGGTGTTGTAAAGCTGCTGCAGTATGTTGCCGATAATCAGCGGGATCGTTATGGCAATCAGCTCTTTTTTCATATCGCCCCTGGTTAAGTCCATACTGTGTGTCATCGTGACTCCTCCGTGATCTCAAATCTTTCACAGTAAGGGTATCACAAGAGAATACATTTGAAAAATGCTTATTTTAATGATAAAATATAACGTAACAGTTATATCTTACGAGCAGGTGATCAGATGACAGAGTTAGAAATGCAGGCTTTTCTGATGGTAGTCAAAACGGGAAGCATTACCGCCGCTTCTCAACAGCTCTACATCACACAGCCGGCGCTCAGCAGACGCATTCACGCATTAGAGGCCGAGCTGGGCTACCGTTTGATGGGGCGGAGCAAGGGAATGCGTTCCGTTGAACTGACCCCGCGCGGCAGGGCGTTTGTTTCGGTTGCCGAAAAAATGCTGGCTGTGTGGTCTGAGGCCAGAGAGCTGGCGCAGTTTGACAGCAGCAAGGTATTCCATATCTCTTCGGTAGGCAGTGTGTGCGCGTATATCCTGCCCCCTGTTTTTCTGCGCTTTATGAAGAACAACCCCGACTGCCGCCTGGTATTCCATAATCATCACTCCAGAGAAGCCTACGAGTATATAGAAAACCGGCAGACCGATATGGCCTTTATTTCTGACACGCAGTTTTCCAGAACGGTAGAGACCATTCCCGCTTTTCGCGAAAAGATGCTGCTCGTGTCAAACGGAGTGCCCGGGTTGGAAAAGGAAGTTCATCCGTCCGCCCTGAACGCGAGACAGGAAATCCGCCTGCCATGGAACCCGGAGTATGATTTATGGCACGATTACTGGTTCGGTTCAAACGCGGCTTCCAAAGTCATTCTGGACCAGATGTCTTTGCTGGAGGATTTATTAAACGAGAAAAACACCTGGGCGGTTGTGCCCGCAACGGTAGCCGGCAGGCTGATGCAGAATCAGCAAATCTCCCTGCATCGATTGCTCGACGGTCCGTCGGACCGGATCATCTATTATGTGATCCCGAAAAACCAGAAAAATGAATATGTGCAGAAGCTGCTGAGCGACCTGGATTTCATCCTGCAAAAAAACGACGTTCTTGAATCATTTTTGTAACTGGTTTCATCCTACATAAAAAAGTGAAGCTTTTTGAGAAAGCATTTCCGCAGCACGAGAAAAGGCCCGGAGATCAAATGTATAATTTGATCTCCGGGCCTTTTCTTTGAAGAGCCAGCCGCCTTTCAGGAAGGCGGACGGCTTAATTTGACAGCGTTAAATCAGCATCATGTAAATCGGGATGATGATCATGCTCGCAATGGTGGTAACAACCGTCGCGATTGTGGCGAATTCATAATCCGCGCCATACTGCTTTGCGATTACCCCCGTGCTGGTAACCGCGGGCATCGCGGCCTGAATGACAAACACCTTGGCCATCATGGGCGGAATCGGAATCAACAGCTCCAGCGCGATCACAACGACCGGGCAGAGCAGGAAACGTGCCAGCAGCAGAACCACAAGGTCACGGTCGAACCGCAGCTTTTTCAGCGGCGTGGAGTGAAGCACAATCCCGATGAAGAACATCGCGAGAGGAGTCGTCAGCTCGCCGATATATTTACAGCTGTCCATCACAAACCGCGGCAGCTGAATGTCCAGAAGAATCAGGATCACGGCGACCACAAACCCCGCGAGGGCCGGGTTGAAAATCCGCTTCAGCGTGCTGAAAGAGAATTTTCCCGCTTCTCTTCCCTCATCGCCGTCTTTGCTGATTTCGTAATTGCCCAGAGTCCAGAAAAAGCAGGTGTTTGCAATATAATAAATCAGAACGTACGGGGTGCTTTCCGCGCCAAACAAGGACAGATTGACCGGCAGCCCGATAAAGATCGTGTTCGAGGTGAAGAAAATGCAGCGAAAAACACCTTTTCGCTTGGGGTCTACCTTGAGCAGATTACTGACGAGAACACTGATAAAATACGACAGCACAATCGATGTGATGGGGATTATCAGTCCGCCCGAAAGCTCCTGCAGCTTCGCCTTATCGAAGTTCGACATCAGATTCCACAGCATGTAGCAGGGGAACGAAACATTCACGATAATTTTCGAAAAAATAAGACTGGTTTTTTCATCCAACCAACCAACGTGGGTCAGAAGCCAGCCCGTCATGAACATAATGATGATTGTCAGAATGCTTTCGATCGCGTGTAAAAATGTCAGTATCATGTACACAAACTTCCCGTATTGCAAATTTCAGATGACCGCTCTGCTAAGATCATAGGATGCCAGCATTTTATGGTTACCCGTAACCAAATTATAACACTGTTTTCAATAAGTGCAAGTGCGCACTTACCGCTGAATCCCTCCATCCACCCATTTTCAGCGCTTTTACGGCCCTTAAAAAAAGGTATTTAACCGTACCGCAAACGCTTTCGGCCGGAAAGAGAAGTCTCGCTGTTTTCCAGTATTTTTGCGGGCCACCACGGTTTTCAGTTAGAAAAACCGGCATATTTATTGGAAAAATTTTCCTTTAGTAACTATTGTAATTGGATTTCAGCTTTTACAGGACGACATTATTAATAGACAATCCTCTATAGTTTGATTCACTTCAAGATCGTCCAGTCTTTGCGGTCTGTTTTTCGCTGCGCTGCGTTGTCCTCCTCGCCAGGCGCCAGCCTGCCTTCGCTTGCGAAACAAAAACATCCTCGCAAATACAAGTACACCTTTCAAGCGAATCAACTATACCAAAGAAAGAAGGATTCTGAAAAAACTCGGTAAAGGAAGCTCTGGAATGCGAAAATTATCAATTACACGCAAAATCAAATCCCTGAAAACAAAACTGATCTTGAACACAATTCCTGTTGTAGTGCTGACAGCCCTTTTAAGCCTTGGCGTTGGCGTCTATTCCAGCTACCAGGGATTAACCCAAAACGTAAACAGCGATCTGAACTCGATGGGTAAGATATTGACGGAATCCATCACCTATGGTCTGGATAATATGAAGAGTTCTCTCCAATCTGCCGCGTCCTCCAACACCCTTGGGGCCCCGGGACTGACCGAACCCATCATCGCAAACATATTGGAGCAGCAGATGAGCTCTTACGGCTACCAGTCGCTGAGCCTTGTCGGCCAGGATGGAAAAATTGTGAGTTCAGACCTTGATCTAAACGGCAAAAGCGTTGCGGACCAGGAATATTTCAAGGCGGCTCTGGCCGGACAAACCTATTTTTCGGAACCAATGAAAGATATTAACGGCAACTTTTGCGTGATCGCCTGTACGCCGATGTCTAACGACAATTTCAAGGGCGTGCTGATGGCGACAATGGACGCCCATGTTTACAGCCCCTTCATTCAGAATGTTGTCGTGGGCAAAACAGGCAGTGCGTTTATCATCAATAAAGACGGCGTTTTGATCGGCAACATTGCGCCGGAAAAGGTCGACCAGCGAAAAACCGCTGAAATTTATAAATACGCCGATCTGACACAGAGCGGCATCACCATTTATTCTTACAGCACAGGGGACCGTATCTGCTACCATGCCCCCCTGCCCGGAACAGACGGCTGGTCCTTCGGCATCGTGGCGCCCATCAAGGAAATGACCTCTTCCATTGAATATACGATCATCGGCCTTTTGATTTCGTCGATTGTCTGCATTCTGCTGGGCGTTTTGTTCACCCGGTCAACGGCGAAATCCATCGCAAACCCGATTACCCTTGTCTGCCGCAGACTGGAACAGTTGGCGGAAGGCGACCTGCACTCAGACACAGTAGAGGTAGATGCACAGGATGAAACCGGTATTCTGGCCGATTCTCTAAAGAAAACAGTTTTGTCTCTGCGCAGTTATATTGCAGAAATCACACATGTTCTGCACGAGGTATCGAACGGTAATCTGCTGGTGAAAACCGAGTTAAAATACAACGGGGATTTTGTGCCGATTCAGGAGTCTCTGGAAAACATCACCTATTCGCTGCACGAGTCGATGAGCTCGATCAATCAGGCCTCAGACCAGATTGCAAGCGGTTCTGAACAGCTTGCAACCGGCGCGCAGTCTTTGGCTATGGGCTCTACGGAGCAGGCCAGCTCTATTGAAGAACTGTCTACTGCCATCTCTGAAATCGCAGAAAACGTAAAAATCAACGCACAGCACGCGGGCGATGCAAGCGAGAGAGTATTGGCGGTATGTTCGAAGATTGAAGTAAGCAACCAGTACATGAAGGATATGGTCGACTCGATGTCCAAAATCAATGATTCTTCCAACGAGATTGAAAAGATCGTGAAAACCATTGAGGATATTTCGTTCCAGACAAACATCCTTGCCCTTAATGCCTCTGTGGAAGCAGCCCGGGCAGGTTCGGCCGGCAAGGGCTTTGCGGTAGTTGCGGACGAGGTGAGAAACCTTGCAACAAAAAGTGCTCAGGCAGTAAAAGACACCGCGCTTTTAATCAATCATTCCAGAGAACAGGTGGAAAAGGGTACCGTAATTGCAGACAGCACCGAACAGGCATTGGCTGAGGTTGTGCAGAGCATTCAGGTGGTTACCGATAATGTGGAACGGATTTCTGAGGCCTCTTCTCATCAGTCGGAACAGATCGATCAGGTCACACAAAACGTAAATCAGATCTCTGGCGTGGTACAGACCAACTCGGCTACCGCGGAAGAGAGCGCGGCGGCCAGCGAGGAGCTTTCCGGGCAGGCTCAGATTCTGAAAGAGCTGGTAGAAAAATTCCAGTTATGATCCCCCACCGCCGCAAGACCTGTCTTTAGAATCATAGAAATAAAAAGTACGCCTTGATCGGGCTTTCAAAGCCGTTTCAAGGCGTACTTTTTTGCTTTCTTTAAAGGAAGAGAAAGCGCAGAATAAAACGTACCGGAAACGCGGCTATTCGCCGGAAGCGTGCATTTCATCCAGCATGCGGAGGATTTCGGCCTCATGATCCAGAAACAGGGTTACCAGCGCGGGCTCAAATTGCCGGCCGGCCCCTCTTTCCAGCTCGCTGCACGCGTAATCGTGCGAGTATGCGGATCGGTAGGCCCGGTCGCTTACCATCGCGTCATAGGAATCGCAGATCGCGGTCGCCCGGGCTACCAGGGGAATCGCTTCTCCCCTTAATCCAAAAGGATAGCCCTTTCCGTTCCACCATTCGTGATGATAAACTGCGGCATCACGGAGTAAGGGAATCAGGCCCTCGGGTATCCCGGTGATCTTCCCCCTGCGGGCCAGATCCAGCAGCTCCTGCGCGAATACGGTGTGCTGCTGGACAATGCGGTATTCGTTCGGGGTCAGAATTCCCTGCTTTGTAAGAAGGCTGGGGAGAACACACACTTTGCCGATATCGTGATAATAGGCGGCCAGACTGAAATATGGGTACATTTCATCCGCTGCGTATGCGTGCAGCCATTTTGAGAATCCCTCCATCAGCTTGCCCACATTCTCGCTATGCCGGATTTGTTCTTCAGGGAGCATATGCAGAATCTCTTCCGCGCTTAAATTCTCATAGATGATTTTCAACGATTCTCCCTCCTTAGAAGCTTCTGAGGCACTCTACCGTTCCTGCTGATGTGCGCTTATTGACTGGGAAATCGACTGGTTTCGATTCTCATCCCCGAACCGTCTGGGGCTGAACCGACAATTCAGTTTCACCGAGAATTTTCGCTGTGTGAAGCAGCAGGGCAATCCTGTCCTTTTGGGAGCCGCCCGCCAATTGGGCAATTCCGGTGAGATAAGTATCCATTTGTTCCGTATTGACCTTAGGAGGGGGAGCGATTTTATCCGGAGAAATATCGGTCACCTCATCCACCTCGTCCACGATCAATCCAAAATTGCTGTGGCCCACATGAATAATGATAATGCAGGTACGGTCATTGTACGGTATTTCTGCTTTTCCAAAGCGAAGCCGCACGTCGATCAGCAGAATCATCTGTCCGCGCAGATTGATGATACCCTTGACATAATCGGGGTAATCCGGAAGCTCCGTCATCTCCTGCAGCCCAACGATCTGAACGACGTCTGTAATTGAAACCCCAAAAAGCTGGCCGTCTGTCCAGAAGGTCAAATATCGTCCTTCTGTATCGTCTTCCCGCCTTGTGTCCCATCCAACCGGTTGTCCCATCTGTAAAACCTCCTTTTCTTTGCTATCCTCCGCTACGGGGCAGTGCCATTATTCCCTCGTCTTAGAAAGAAAACCAGGGCTCCGCTTCAGCCGCTTCGGTCTGTCGGCGCTTTTGCGTATCGAAAGAGGCGTGGCTCTGTGCGCCTGCCAGCTTGAATTTCGACACCTCTTCCTGCAGGGTTTGCGCCTGAGCCGCGAGCTCCTCGCTGGAAGCGGAGCTTTCTTCTGCGGTTGCAGCGTTGTTCTGCACCACGGCAGACACCTGCGACAGCCCCTGATTGATCTGTTCGATCGCCACCGCCTGCGCCGAGGAGGCAGCTTCTATCTCCCGGATGGTCTGATCAACCATCTGCGCTTTTTCGGACACCTCGCCCAAAGCTTTCAAGGTTTCCGCGGCGAGCCGCTCCCCTTCCGACACGGTAGCCACCGACTTTTGAATCAGGTTCGCCGTCTGCTTTGCCGCCTCCGCAGATTTTGCGGCAAGATTGCGCACCTCATCCGCGACCACGGCAAAGCCCTTTCCTGCACTGCCGGCACGGGCGGCCTCTACGGCGGCATTCAGGGCCAGGATATTCGTCTGGAAAGCGATATCCTCAACCAGCTTTGTGATTTTGGAAATCTGCTGCGAGTCTTCCCCGATTTCGTGCATGGCTCCATCCAGGCGCTGCATGTATTCGTGGCTGTCCGACATGCCTTTGACAGCCTGTTCCACATAATTGGTGGCGTTGCTCACACTGACGGCATTGTGCGAAGCCTGCTGGGCAACGCTCACAATGGAAGCATTGAGCTCTTCTACGGAAGCCGCCTGCTCCGTAGCGCCGGAGGACAGCGCCTGCGCCGCGGAGGAAACCTGCTCGGACCCGGTGTTGACCTGGTCTGCCGCCATGCTGATCATCTGCAGCGTATTGCTCAGATCGTTCTTGATCCTTTCCAGCGCCAGCCCCAAAGCATCTTCTTCGGAACGAAGCGGAACCGTCTGCGTGAAGTCGCCTTTGCTGATCACCTCTGCGGCGATCACCTGCTTGCGGATGCCCTCCAGCATTTTTGTAAACGCGGCGGCAAGCTGGCCGGTCTCATCTTTGGAATTCAGATCGCCCAGATCAACATCCACTCTACCCAGCGCGATAGAACCGGCCGCATCCACAATCCGCTCGATGGGTTTCGTAATCATGCGGGAAATCCGCAAGCCGAGAAGTCTTCCCGCAACAGCGCCCAAAACAACAAAAATGGCGAGTACAATCGTCAGCACGATCGCGGACTGGCCGTTTGAGTCGCTGGTACTCTTTGCCGAAGTCATCCGGTTTTCCACAAGCTGTTTCATATTTTGAAATAATGTGGTAGTATCATTCGTTGCCGAATGCAGTGCTGCCGCCGCAGCCTGCTGGTTGCCTGCCTGTGCCAGCTCGAACGCCTTTTCAACCGCCGGAACATACGATTCATTGAAAAGCTTTTCAACCGTATCTACCAAATCAAGGCTTGCCTGAGTAGTGATGGTCGGGCGATAAATCTCCATGTCATCCAGAAATGTCTGCATATTGTTTTTGCAGCTCTTGTTATATTCCTCGACCTTTGACGGATCATTCGATTCAATAATTGCCTCTCTCACATCGACCCGGCTTTGATAGATCGCCTCATAGGCACGAATCAGATTGTCGATCGGCGCAGTCTGTTTTTCATACAGGTAGGTGTCCATGTTGTTGATATGGATCATCCCGAAGGTTCCGATCCCGCCTACGGCAAGTATCAGCAGAATCATGGCGAGAAAGCCGATTGACAATTTGCGGGATATGCTGAAATCCTTGAATTTTTTCACGTATATCGCCTTCCTTTATTTGATTTGAGTGTTTTTTCGAGATCAGCCTTTTGTTTTCTGGATTCCTTTCATCCCTTCCAGAGAAACCTTAGCTTCTCTTTCATTGACCTCTGTTCAAATAAACGCCTTTTCTCAATTCCATTTTTCTTTTCCTTCATTTTGGCACCCCCTCAAGGTATGACTATTTTGAAAAATGTTTTTCAATCTGTTTCTCTGCTGTTATGCTGCTACTAACCGTGCAGACTTTTCCCCAGAATTCTCCTCTTTGCAGAGGATATAATAAAATTGGCTGACTGTTATGTAGTGTCGCAGTTTATCTAAGACTGTACGCCCCCCAATCAGATTGCGGGTCTACACGGCAGGTATCGCAGCCATGACGGCAGAACTGACGGCGAATGAAGAAGCTCCCATATGTGCAACATGCATTTCATTGAGTTTCTCAATCGCTTTTTTCTTTTGCTCCATGAGGGAATGCGCATAGACATTCAGCGTGATGCTGACATTGGAATGGCCCAGAATTTCGCTGAGGGTTTTAATGTCTACCCCCAGCTCCAGAGCTCTTGTTGCAAAGGTATGGCGGATCGCGTGAAATTTACGTGTTCGTATCCCCGCTTTTTTCAGCAGCTTTTTGTACAGCCTTTGATATACACGGGGATCAAAGGGCTCGGTGCTTCCCGAAAGCACATAGCAGTTTTCTATCATCGGGCCAAGGCGGTTTTCCTCCACGAGCTTCAACAGGAATGCCGGAAGAGGGATTTTTCTGCAGGAGGTTCTGCTTTTCGGGGTACCTACATAGAGCTGCGTTTTATTTCCGTCCGGCTCAAAATTCCGGATGCGTGCTACGGACCGGGAAATAGACATTGTACCGGCTTCAAAATCAATATCGCCCCACTGCAAGGCGCACAGCTCGCCAAGGCGGATACCGGTGTAAAAGCAAAGAATGATCCCCAGTGCTCTTTGATCGGCTGAGGACTGTACTGCATACTCGATCAGCCGCTGTTCTTTCATGGAGAAAACCGGTATTTCTGTGCAGGGCTTTACTTTGGGAAGTGTGACCGCTTCAATGAAAGGCGTGTATTCGGGCGATTTTTTCGAGATTTCCCGCAGGGCTGTTTTGAAAATGGACAGAATTTTTTTCTGATACGACCCAGAGATGGCCCCATTCCCATGAATCGATCGGACAAATGCGGTAATCGATCTTTCTGACAACCGTGCGTTTTCAGGCAGGCTGAAATGAGGGATTACATATCCCTGCATGCAGTAATAATAGCTTTCATAAGTGGATGGTTTCAAGCGGCTGGCCGTATCGCCCGCCAGCCATTCCTCAAATAAATCTGCGGCGTTCGTTTGGACGCAGACCGGTTTCTGATTAGCAGCTTTGTTCTGCTCCTGAAGGTTCTTCATTTTTGCACGGACATCCCGGTAGGTTTTGGCGTAAAAGTATTGATACTTTCCCTGCGGGTTGATGACTCTCCCTTCCCATCGTCCGTCTTTTCGTTTGTAGATGTTTTCTCCTTTGCGTGCCATTTCCTGATGACTCCTTTCAGATGTGACGCTTGTGCTGACGGCGCATTTTTTCGTACAAACGAAAAAATCTGCGTTTTTCACTAAAATTCATCTGATTATCGTCCGCAATGATTGTTTTTTTAGCGAGATTGACAGGCGAAATCAGATCATATATAATGAAAATTGTCGTAGTGTGTCAAACTGAGGGGTCTCGGTCTTAGATAAACTGCGACTGTTTTTTGTCCATTTGAGCATTTTCAGGGAATCAAAAAAGCTGCTTGGGCAGGCATGATCTGCGGCAGAAAGTACTGTGCGATCGGCCGAAAGCAAGCTAAAGAATGATGGTGTTTTCCGTTCTGCACAATAATACAGATCAAGAAATTCCTTCCCCATTTTGCAGATTGGGAAAGAGAATCTCTTGATCTGTACTTTTACCGCCAGAAAGCCCTTCGCCGATGCACTTGAATAGACGGAGCTCTTCTGCCTCTGTCGGTATCACACAGTTTAAAAAATTGCTTTCGCTGCCCGGGCTGACCGTCTCCTTCTGTCCTATACTAGTAATCGATCGCATTGAGGGGATATTCCATGCTTTTTTCTAACTTTTGTTAACTTTTTATTCAAGCTGCCGGATGAGGGCTTTCGCACAATCGCATGAGAGGCAAAAAAAGAAAGCCGTCCCGGTTCCGTGAAGGAATCGGGACGGCTTTCTTTTGATTTTTACAAATTCACCAGGATGTTTTGATCCGCGGATTCATGGATGGCGTCGATGATTCTGGTCAGCTCATAAGTAAAGTCCAGACTGACGTCAAATTTGGTTTTTCCGTTCAGAACATCTGCGATATGGTCGTAAATCTCCTCCGGCTTGGAGAGGGTTTCCACCGTGTACTCTGTTGTGTCCACGTTAAATTCGCACCTGTAAGCATCGGGGTCCTGGTTTTCGGGGTAAGAAATCACATCCACCTGCGCTTTGGTGTCGCGCATGGTGATGGTTCCCTTCTCCCCGCGGATGATCCAGTTGGGCAGGGTATCTGTGGAAATAGTATGCTCCACGTTGACCAGCACGCCGCTCTCCGACTTCATCATGGCGAAGAACATATCCTCCATATCGCCCGGGTTGATGATCTGCTTTTTACACGAATACACCTGCCGGATGGGCTCACCAACCAGATCCATCACCCCGGCCACCAGATGCGGGCCCCAGTTGTAAAGATATCCGCCGCCGTATTCGCGGTACATCTGCCAGTCGCTGCGTTTGCCGAACGTGTACTGGCTGCGCTGTATCTCGAACACCTTGCCGATGGTACCCTTGTCGATCAGCTCTTTGAGCAGTCTTTGGTCATATGCCCAGTGCAGCTGCATCCAGGGAAGCACCACGCCGTTCTTCTGCCGGATGACCTCCATAAGTTCATCCGCCTCTTTCACATTCATGACCCATGGCTTGGTAATCAGCACGCGTTTGCCGGCGTTGACCAAGTCATTTACGATGTTAAAATGCGTACAGCTGGTGGTGAGAACGATGGCAAAATCATATTCCGCAGACTGCACAAATTCTTCATACGAGCCAAATACCCGGCACCCCTCAAAATTGCCGGCCATCGCCTGTGCGCGCTCGGGAATCAGATCATAGGTGCCCACGATCTGAAATTGCGGATTCTCCAGCAGAATGGGCAGATGCAGCGCATTGGCGGTTCTGCCGCAGCCAATGATTGCGGTTTTGATAGACATGACGATTTCCTCCCTAAAATCAATTTTCTGTTGACAGGCCGATTCAAATTCCCCTGTTTTGAATTCCCCGTTTTTATGAAAGCTGAGCCTTCAAAAGCCGGAGCGCCTTGCCCATGCTTTCCGGCCCGACACCGCCTTTTGCTTCGAAGCTGATCGTTTTGTCATATCCCTTTTCCGCCAGAATCTTTAGCACGGCGCTGACCTCTTCGCTGTAGCCGTCCTCCGGCAGGATGCGGTCTTTTTCCGCCACATGAACATGATTGAGACTCGGATAGCACTGGTACAAATACTGCGGGTCCTCCGCGTTGTAGGCCATGTGCATGGTATCCGCCAGCATGGCGACGTAGGGGGAATCCACCCTGCGCACAAGCTCCATGGCCTCCGGCAGGGTAATGATGAAGTTGCACGGGCCGCTGTAGATGGCCTCCATCACGATGAGGATGTCGTATTTGGCGCACAGCGGGATGACGCATTCCTTCAGAACCGCCGTCAGCTGCTGGTAGCCCTCTTCCTCAGAAACGCCCTCCGGCAGATTTCTGGCCGGGCAGCTGCCGAATACGATCTTCTTCGTTCCCAGCCGGTGCGCCCGCCCCATGGCGCGCTCCAGATAATCGCGGATCACTCCGTGATCCGCGTCGGGGCCGGTCAGGCGAACTCTCTCCGGGAAAAAGTTGCAGCAAACGTCGTTAGAAAGTCCGATCTCTTTCATCCCGGACACCATTTCTTCAAAGGCTTCTTCCGAAAGGGATTCGATCAGCATCAGCGGGAACTCCGCAAAATCGTACCCCGCTTTTTTGATGCGACGCAGCAAATCGTAATCCACCGCCGTTCTTGTCGCCGCCGCAAAATCCGTACAAAATCCAAACCTCATGTCTTGTGCTCCTCCCTGCTTCGTTTTTTCCGATTCTGTTTTGTGCCTTCATTATAAAATCGCCCGGATGGAAACGACAAGGCGAATTTCCCGCCGCAATAGTCACAAAAATTATCATTGACCGTTTTGTTTATCTGGTATATAATAATAAATTATCTAAAAATGGAGGGAATCCGCCTTGGAATCCAACGGTATTTTTGTGCTGGTAGAGCCCGCCTATGTCATGCCCGTATGGTTTGAAAAAGGGATTTTAGGCTTGCAGAAATCCGCCGCCAAAAAGCGCCTGCCGCTCCATTTGATCAGCCCGGAGGAGCTTTCTGACTGCCGGGGAAAAACCAAATCAGCCATTGTGGTTTCCTCCCGAAGCGACTGGACACTCGGCGTGCTTTCCCGGCTGCGGGACTGCGGGATCAAGCCGATCCTGATCGGCACGGTTCCGGAGGAATTCGGCGAAACGATCAGCGCCGTGATTTTTAATCAGAACGCCTTCATGGAAACGATCGTCTGCTATTTGTACCAGTGCGGGAGGCAAAAGCCAGCGCTGGTGGGGATCAACAGCAACTCCAGCAACGACAACACCAAATACCACACGTTTCTTTCCGTCACGGAATCCCTGAAAATGGAGGCCGGCAAAGAAGACGTGTTTTTGATCGACGACGACATTATCGGCGCCATCGAGCTGTTTTGCGAGAACAGCCAGAAGTACGACTGCGCGATCTGCCCGAACGACTACATTGCCGTCTGTCTTTTGGAGGCCGCGCGGCGGCATAAAATCAGAGTGCCGGAATCGCTTTACGTGGTCGGGATGGGCAATATGCTGGTAAGCATGTGCTCCACCCCCGCGCTGACCACATTTCAGCATAATTATTTTGAAGTTGGCGTGCAGGCGGTAAACCTTTGGGATTTGCTGGAGCACAACCCCAATCTGGACGCGATCAACATTCTTCTGCACGGGGAGTTGGTGTGCCGCGGCAGCACCGCGTATCAGAACCCGCCGCCGTATGAAAGCTTTCACAGCAGCACGGCGCGCGAGCATCCGGAGCTTTCGATCGGCAAGGTGAACCGCACCATCCGCGGGCTGGAAAACTGCCTGCTCCAGTGCGATCAGCTGGATTTTGGGATCATCCGGGAGATCATTCTCGGCAGCAGTCTGGAGGACACGGCAGAGGCCCTGTTTATTTCACAGGGTACCCTGCGCTACCGCCTGAAAAAGATGTATCAGGCCGCGGGTGTTTCCTCCCGCCAGGAGCTGGAACGAATTCTGAAACGGTACGTCACCAACCATCAGGCGTTTGACGAGCTGCTGAATGCCCCTGCCCCCTGACTTACATCTGTAAAAACATTTTCCCGCAAGTCCGCCGCGGAATCGCCGGGATGCCGCTTATCATCATAACCATTTCATTTTCTAAAAAGCCGCAGGATACGTTTTCCGTATCCTGCGGTTTTTTTGACGTTCCGAACTAAAAGCGCATTTTCCTTGCCAGATTCCCCGGATCAAACGGCCCCCGTAACCGATAAGATTTTACAAAACCCTAAAAAACGCAAATATTGAAACTCTTTTCGAAAATTTGGAAAGGGCCGATCCACTATAATCAAATCAACAAACAATCTTTTGTTGATTTGATGGAGGAATGAAATATGAAAGGGTTGGTTACAGACATCCAGCGGTTCAGCCTGAACGACGGGCCGGGCATCCGCACCACCGTTTTTTTGAAAGGCTGCAATATGCGCTGCGCGTGGTGTCATAATCCCGAAACCATCGACAGCAGGCCAGAGCTGCTTTTTTATCCGCAGAACTGTATTCACTGCTATAAATGCGTTTCCGTCTGTCCCTCCAAGGCCCATAAGCTGATTGGAGGGGAGCACCGTCTGTTCCGCGATTTGTGCATCCGGTGCGGCAAGTGCACCGCCGTCTGTTATGCGCAGGCGCTACAGATGTCTGGAAAGCTGATGTCGGTCGAAGAAATCATGCGCGAGGTGCTGCAGGATCGCGCCTATTATATCGATTCCATGGGTGGCGTTACCTTTTCCGGCGGAGAAGTGTTCTGTCAGCCGGAGTTCCTGCTCTCCCTGATGGACGCGTGCCGGAAAGAGGGAATCCATACCGCGATCGAAACGAATCTGGCCTCCCCGTTCAGCGTGATGGAACCAGTTCTGAAAAAAACGAGCCTCGTGATGTGCGACTTAAAGCTTTGGGACAGCGAGGAACACAAGCGCTGGACCGGGATCGGCAACGAACAGGTTTTGAAAAACATCCAACTGCTGGATGAGCTCGGCATCCCCTTTATCGTGCGCACCCCGCTCATCCCCGGCATTACCGACAGCGATGAAAACCTGGAGCAGATCGCGGACTTTTTACAGGGCCTGCACAATCTTCAGTATTACGAGCTTCTCAATTTTAACCCGCTGGGGAACGGAAAATACGACGCGCTCTCAAGGGAAAACCCGTTCGCCGAGCACCGGCCGCTCCCGCAGCAGCAGGTGCAGGTACTGCTGGACGCTCTTGAGCAGAAACATCTTGCGGTCAAATTTGCTTAACATCAAACAGTGGCCCGATGAAAACCCGAAGAAAGGAAGAAGATATGATGTCACAGATTCAGTTCATCAATGAATTTCCCGAAGAAGAAGTGTTCACATATGATAAGCGCATCCGCCTGTTAAAGCAGCGCAAGCTCCGCCAGACGCAGGAGAAAATAGACCGCGAGGGAGGCCTGGATGAGGACGATTACGGGCGCGTGGTTCCCCCGGAGAATGTCCATTTTGATTTTGTGCCCACCCATGAAAACGGCTCGTTTTACGGCTACAAGGGCTGGACGCTCAACTATACCCGTATTTTAAACCAGCACCCGTTATACTGCGACCCGCTGGACGCGTTCGTCGGCAGAGGCTTCTTTTTCATGACCCGCGCCAAGGGCGAGATTTGGAACCCGGATTACCCTTATACGGAGCTGAAAAAGGAATTCAGCAAGTACAACATCGTCTGCGGCATCGGCAGCGATGGGCATTTTACGCCGGATATTCAGATGGGTCTGGAGCTGGGTTGGCGCGGCATTTTGGAAAAGCTCAAAAAATGCCGCGCCGAAAACCCCGCGCCGGAAAGCCGGGAATTCTACGACAGCGAGGAGCAGATCGTGGAATGCATCATCGCGTTCCTGAAACGGATGGCAGGCGAGATTCAGGTCTTGTCGGAGCAGGAGCGCAACCCGTACCTGAAAAAGAATTTGCAGGAGATGGCGCAGGTCAACCTGAAAATCAGCGACCAGAGCCCCTCCACGATGCGGGAGGCCATTCAGTGGATGTGCTGGTTCAGCTTTTTCTCCCGCCTTTACAACCGCGGCCCCTCCGGCGGCCAGCTGGATGAGCTGCTGCGCCCGTTCTTCGAAGCGGATAGGAAAGCGGGCCGGATCACCGAGGAAGAAGCCAAGTTCTATATTGCCTGCCTGTTTTTGAACGATACCCGCTATTACCAGCTCGGCGGGCCGGATGAAAGCGGTAAGGACATGACCTCGCGCATCAGTTACCTGATTCTGGATGCCGCCGACTGGATCAACATTGCCTGCAACCTGACGGTGCGGGTGCACGACGATTCCGACGAAGAGCTGATTCGCAAGGGCGTGGAATATCTGTTCAAAAACAAAACGGGCTGGCCGCGCTTTTCCGGCGACAACAGCCTTGTCAACGGTTTTGTCAAATGTGGGTACACAAAAGAGCTGGCGCGCCGCCGCCTTGCGGGCGGGTGCCACTGGATGAGCATTCCGGGCATGGAGTACACGCTCAACGACCTGGTTAAGGTCAACACTGCCAAGGTGTTCGAGGTGGCCTATTACGATATGATGAAGCACGAGGAGGAGCCCTCGGTCGCCCTGCTGTGGGAGTATTTTGAGCGGCACCTGGGCAAGGCGGTCGCCGTTACCGCGAAGGGTATCCTGTTCCACCTGAAGTATCAGGAGAAAAATGAGCCGGAGCTGATCTGCAACCTGCTCAGCCACGGCCCCGTGGAAGAGGGCCGCGACATTACAAAGAGCGCGCGGTATTTCAACATGTGCATCGACGGTGCGGGGCTGGCCACCGTGGCGGACAGCTTTGCCGCGTGCGAGCAGCGCATCGAGAAGGAAAACAAGATCTCCTTTGAGGATTTGACGCGCCACATGCAGTTCAACTACTCCGACTTTGACGGGGAATACGTCCGCCAGATGATGCTGCACAGCGAACGCTACTGCGGCGGAGATACGGCGGGCGACGCCTGGGCAAAGCGCATCAGCAAAACTTTCTCTGACATGGTGCGGGAGCAGAGCAGGCTCTACCCCGAAATCTGCTTCATCCCCGGCTGGTTCAGCTGGTCGAACACGCTGGAATTCGGCCGCAATATCCGCGCGACGCCGAACGGCCGGCACGACGGCGAGGCGATCAGCCACGGGGCGAACCCGCATTCCGGTTTCCGCAAGGACGGTGCAGTCACGGCGATCGCCAATTCCATCGCGGCCATCCAGCCGGGCTACGGCAACACCGCCCCCTTCCAGCTCGAAGTTGATCCCGGGCTTGCAAACAGCCCGGAGGCTGTGGATAAAATGGTCAGCCTGATCCGCACGCTGCTTGAGCAGGGCAACACTCTGCTGAACATCAACATCATCGATAAGGATCAAATCCTGCAGGCACATCAAAATCCCTCTCTTTACCCCGATCTGGTCGTTCGCGTCACGGGCTTCACCGCTTTCTTCTCCATGCTGTCGCCGGAGTTCCGGCAGCTTGTGGTAGACAGGGTGCTGGCCGTCAACGCGGGATCCGAGGAAGAGCGGCAAGTGATTGAAAAGGAGACGCGAAGGAAATGAAAACATCTGATATTCAGCAGGAGATTTTAGACCTTGGCAAAACGACACAGGCGGAGCTGGCCCTGCTGCCGGAGGAGATTCCGGGGGCGCTCCCCTGCCTGCACATCCTGCAGCAGGGAAGCAGCAAAACGCTGGAAGCGACCGGGGATACCCTGCGCGTGCTATTCCTGATTCAGGGCAAACTGGAGTTTTCAAGCCGCGAGCGGCAGACGGTGTATTCCGAAAAAGCCGTTTACGCAGAGCATCCGCAGAAGGCTGTGACGATCACGGCGCTGGAGGACGCGCATGTGCTGGAAATCCGCTGGAAGCTGACGGAAAAAGAGGTTCAGGAAATGGAAAGCGCCGCCCTCCCGTTTACACAAACCTATGAGCAGGCGCAGAAATACCGCGACCCTTTCAAGAGCGAAAAAACGATCAGCCGCGCGATCGTGCCGCACCGCGTTCTGCCCCGCTTTGCCATGGGCTCGGTGGAAACGCACGGCACCGACCTGATCGGCCAGCACGCACACCCCCTGCTGGATCAATTCTTCTACAGCTTTTCGGAGAACGACTGCATTTTGCTGATCGACAGCCTGCAGCACCCCATGAAGAGCGACACCATTCTGCATATCCCGCTCGGCAGCAACCACGGGGTCTTTGTGGGAGAAACGCAGTGCGCCCATTACCTGTGGATCGATTTCATCCCGGACGAAAGCGGGCTGACTTATCTGGACGAAGTGCATAAGCCCGTATAAAGCAGGAGGATTGGCATGAAATTATCTGACAGTCTGCCGGCGCTGGCCGGCGCGCCGTTCGCGCTCGATAATCCCCGCGCCTGGCGCACCTATTTGGGCGGAAAGCTGCTGGACGCGCTGCACGGCCGGCCAGAGCAGGAGGATACGCACTTCCCGGAGGAATGGATCGCTTCCACTGTCACCGCGCGCAACGCCGGACGGGAACACATTCTCGACGAAGGGCTCAGCCACCCGGAAGAGGCCCCGCAGGTAAGCCTGCGGGAGCTGATCGAGAGTGATCCGGCGGCGTACCTGGGGGCAAAGTCCGCACAGCGCGGCGGGCAGATGGGCGTGCTCATTAAGCTGATCGATTCCAGCGAGCGGCTTTCCATTCAGGTGCATCCCAGCCGCCAGCAGGCGAAGACCCTGTTTCAGTCGGAATACGGAAAGACGGAATGCTGGCATATTCTTGGCGGCAGGGAGATCGACGGAGAAAATCCCGCGATTTACCTGGGTTTTCGACCTGGGGTCACCCGGGAATACTGGAAAGAGCTGTTCCAGCGGCAGGACATTCCGGGCATGCTCGAATGCATGCACCGTTTCGAGGTCAGCCGCGGAGATACCTTCTTGATCGAGGGCGGCACACCGCACGCCATCGGCGCGGGGTGCTTTCTGGCGGAGATTCAGGAACCGACCGACTATACCATCCGCGTGGAGCGCAGCACACCCTCCGGTTTGCTGATTGCGGACTCCATGTGCCACCAGGGCCTCGGCTTTGAAAAGATGTTCGACTGCTTTGACTTTACCGGCTATTCCTATGAGGAAACCCTGAAAAAGTGGAAGATTCCCGGCCGGGCGGAGAAAAACGGCGGCGTGCTGCGCACACAGATCATCGGCTATGCCAACACGCCCATGTTCCGCATGGATTCTCTTTTGGTTCCGTCAAACGCGCACATCCGGCAAAGCGGCGAATTTTCTGTTCTGTATGTTTTATCCGGGAGTGGCCGACTCGTCTGCGGCACGGCGGAAATCCGGCTCTACCCCGGGCGGCAGGTGTTCTTTTCGGCAGGATCCGGGGACTGCGAAATGTTTTCCGACGGCGGCGAACCGCTGGAAACCCTGCAGTGCTTCGGCCCGCTTTGAACGCTCCGCCAAATCAACGAAAAGGACAGCGATGAACTGCATCATCGCTGTCCTTTTAGAGATTTCTTTCGTAAAGCAAATTTTTATTACAGCAGCACTCTGAGTTATATTTTTCTAAAAAATGATTTTATTCTATCACTATTTACGGCGTTTATTTGGTATAATGAAAATGAAATAATCGCAGTCAGGCGGTGAGTTATCATGCGGCGATATGCTCAGTACAAAGAAAATTTCATCCGCGATTTCTCTGTGGAGCACAAGGTTACCACGCAGAGCGAAAAAATCAATTTTCATATTCACGACGTGTTTGAAATCCTCTTAAACCTGTCGGACGACATTCAGTGCATCATACAGGATCAAACCTATATTTTGCGCCCCAACACACTGCTGCTGTTCAACAACATGGACCTGCACCTTCTGCGCATGCTGCCGCAGGCCAAGCTGAATGACCGTTATGTGCTGTATTTTAAGCCGGAGCTGATTGAGCCTTTTTCCTCCGCGTCCACCAATCTGCTGGAATGCTTTTTCTTTCGCCCGTTTGCGGACGCCAATATTTTGTTTCTGAGCCCGGAAGAAGCGCAGGACATTCAGGTGCTGTTAAGCCAGCTGAATTATCAGCAGAACCATTTCGGGGAAGAGCAGAGCCAGCCGCAGGACCTGTTCGGCCAGGACTTGATGATCAAATTTCTATTCGGCCAGCTCCTGATCAAAATCAACCGCATCTATCGCGAGCAGCATCATTTGTGCAGTGATATGGACACCGGAACCTATGGCCGCATTTACGAAATCATCCAGTATATCCATAAAAATTACATGGAAAAACTGTCTCTGGATTTCCTGGCACAGAAATTTTATATCAATAAATTTTACCTGTGCGAGCTGTTCCGAAAGGTGATGGGCATGACCCCTACCCAGTATCTCATCAGCTGCCGGATTGCAAAATCGAAGGAGCTGCTTTTAAACAAGTATTCGGTGGATGATGTCTGCGCCCTCGTGGGCTACAACAGTCTGGCCCACTTCAGCCATTCCTTTAAACAGCATACGGGAAAAAGCCCAAAGCAGTATCAAACGTCTCATGAAAACAACAGCCTGTTTCCCCCACTGGAATAGTGCGGACGAAATCTGACTGCGGCAATTCTATCTTTTAGAGCGATCCCTCCACCGGCTGAGCTGGCGGGGGGATCGCTTTGTCATGGCGCCGGATCGGTTTGCGTCCTTTATTTTCGTCTTTTCCGTCTTTTTAAGAAACAAGGACACCCTGCCTTAATATGATGGTATCAGGCATTAAAATCCTGTATATTCCCGTCAGCTCTATCTGCGGACGGAAGACAACAGAAGACGGAGTTGATTTTATGAACGCAGATCATTTGAATGATTACAGCTATCTGGATCAGATCCGGATGACCGAAGGAACCGAAAAATGCAAGGGCACTTTTCTTGAGATTTTCCGGAAAGACGTCAGGCGTGCGGCCACCATGCTCAACGACGACCGGCTGATGTTCCCCAGCCTGTACATACTGCGCGAACCAATCCTGCAGCAGCGCGCTCAGAGATATTTAAACTCGCGCAATATGACTGCCTTACAGATTGCAAACCGGGTCAAAGGGCCCAAAACGCCCGGAGCCAATTCTCTGTCGCCCAAGCAGAATTCGGCGTATCCCGTTCTCAAATGGATTTTGGAAACCGGCTCTGCCGAGGAAATTCCTGAGGACGATTATGAAGAGATACTGGATGTGGCCGCATCGGTGCTGATAACGGTTCATAAAGATGCCGATATCCTGCCGCTGGTGGTTGATCTGATTTTCAAACGCAACCGGGACGGGCGCTATATCCATGACCTGGTCTGGGCGCTCTTCCGTTTCCAGGACCCGCAGATACTAAAGCTGGTCGCGCAGCGCCTTGTGTCCTCCGAACCGAAAGACGCCGAGCTGGCCGCCGAGCTTTTAAACATTGATAAAACCGATCTTCAGGCCGTGAGAGGTGACGGCAAAGGGCGGCACGAGGGCTATCTTCACTGGCTGGAAGAAAATCTGCCTTATCTGTATTTCACGCAGGAAACCTTTCAGTATACGAGCAAGCCGACGTTTTGTGCCGTAGACCTGGAACGGAAATACCTTCAAAAAGGAACCCCCTCCTACAGCAAAGAGCCGATTTCTTCGTTGGACGACGATGAAAATGAATCCATCGCGGCTTTCCAGCAGCTGAGCTTTGAGGAGAAGAAGGCTTTATCCGATTACTCGCAGAAAATCTGCAGCAAAAGCGTGCCGGCCTGGAAAGAATGGCTGCATGCGCCTGTGAAAGAGCAGATCAAGACGGCAAAGACCAGATTGGAGGGAGACGAATGATTACGGTATCCGGCTCCTCTCTTCCTCTTTCTGACATCACCGGGGAGTACCCCGAAAACAGTATCGAAAGGCAGCTTTTGGAGCAGATGTCCAAAAGCACGGAGAACTACCGGTACGACACACTGGATCAGCTCAAATTTGAGCTTTCCATGCGCAGGGAAATCGTGAACGCGGCAAAGCAGCTAAACAGCAGCGGAATGAAATTTGCCGTTTTCCATAAGTCGGAATGCAACCCGGACTATTGGGAAAGAACCAGCAACGGCGGTTTCCTTCTGAAAGACGGAGTAAAGCCCAGCGACGCGATCCGGGATATTTTTAACAACGGACGCAAGTACGGTACGGAATGCGCGACCGCCATGGTAATTGTGTATTACAAGGCTCTGCTGGAGGTTCTTCCGGAAGAGACCTTCAACCGCCTGTTTCCCTCGATCTACCTGATGAACTGGCATAAATTAGATCCCCTGCTCCGGGAAACCGGCGCGCCCAAACCCGTTGCTGATATCCTGCTGGGAGACCGGTGCTACTTCATTAATCCCGAAGTCGACCCGGAAGTCTCGGAACTGCAGGGCGAAAATGTCATCATCCTGCCGGGCGGCCTGTATTATGGGCATGGAATCGGGATCACCACCGCCGACCGGATCATCCGCATTCTGAATGCCAACCGGATAGAAGGCGCAACTCAATCAGCTCATTTCATCGAGAATTCCGCGGCCCGCCCTGACTTTAAAAAGCTGGAAAAGGCATCCCAAAGTTCCTCCTCCACACAACCCTCTGTCCTGAACTGGCGGCCTTTCCCCCAGCCGATTTCAGGCTAGATGATTCAATACGGGGTTCTCGCTATTATAGCAATAAAGAGCGGGTACTGACTTCAATGAAGTCAGTACCCCGCTCCCTTTTTATCGATTCTGTTACATCAGACCCAACAGGTTAAAGGAAAGGATCAAACCGGAGAACACGATAGAAACCGTAGAGCACAGCTTGATCAGAATATTCAAGGACGGCCCGGAGGTATCTTTAAAAGGATCACCAACCGTATCGCCTACCACGGCCGCCTTATGGCAATCGGAACCCTTGCCGCCGTGGTGTCCGGCCTCGATGTACTTTTTGGCGTTATCCCATGCGCCGCCGGCATTGGACATAAACACGGCCATCGCAAAACCGGTCACGGACACGCCGCCGAGCAGACCAACCACACCTTCCGCACCCAAAACCAATCCGGTAGCGATCGGGACAATGATGGCGAGAAGCGCGGGAGCGACCATTTCACGCAGAGCGCCTTTGGTGCAAAGGCTGACGCACGCGGCATAATCTGGCTCCGCTCTGCCTTCCATAATCCCGGCGATTTCCTTAAACTGGCGGCGTACCTCCATCACGATGGACTGCGCTGCAACCTGAACCGCACTCATTGTAAAGGCAGAGAATACGAACGCCAGCATGGCGCCGATGAACAGCCCTACAAGAACCGTAGGATTGGTCAGAGACAGGTTCATGGTGAAGCCCTTCTCCGTCACAATGTTCACGTAAGACACCAGCAAAGCCAATGCGGTCAGCGAAGCGGAACCGATGGCAAAGCCTTTTCCGGTCGCCGCAGTGGTATTCCCCAGGGAATCCAGCGCATCGGTGCGCTCACGAACCTGCTCGGGCAGACCCGCCATCTCCGCAATGCCGCCCGCGTTATCCGCCACGGGGCCATACGCGTCCGTAGCGAGGGTGATGCCGAGCGTAGAGAGCATTCCAACCGCAGAAATGCCGATTCCATACAGGCCCATGTTATAACTGACCGCTCCGCCGGCAGCAAAGAAGCTGATGATGACGGCGACAACGACAATAATGATAGATGCGGCGGTAGACCGCATTCCCAAGGACAAGCCGCCGATGATCACCGTGGCGGAGCCGGTCTCGGACGAGGCGGCCAGCTCCTGAGTCGGCTTATAGGTGTCGGAGGTATAATATTCTGTGAAGTAGCCGATGGCGCAGCCGCCGATCAGGCCGCAGAGAACGGCAACGTAAACGCCCCAATTCCCCACCGTGTAATAAGTCAGAGGAGCCGCGACAATCGCGGACAGACCGGCGGCCAGATAGGTACCGGTACGCAGCGAGGTCAGCAAAGACTTTTGGGTCGCATCTTCCTTTGTTTTGACAAAGAACGAACCGATGATCGAGCATACGATTCCGCATACCGCAAGCAGCATGGGCAGAAGCATCCCCTCAAAGCCGTAGCCGGCAGCGGCGGCCAGCGCGAACGTCGCCAAAATAGAGCCCACATAGGATTCGTACAGATCAGCGCCCATTCCGGCCACGTCGCCGACGTTATCGCCTACATTATCGGCAATTGTAGCGGGGTTGCGGGGGTCATCCTCTGGAATACCGGCCTCCACCTTGCCGACCAGGTCGGCGCCTACATCGGCTGCCTTGGTATAGATGCCGCCGCCCACACGGGCAAACAGCGCCATAAAGGAAGCGCCCATGCCGTTCATTACCATGATATTGCCCAATTGAGTGGCGTCCGTGATGCCAAAGCCATAGTGCAGCAGATGGAACCAGATGGAAACATCCAGAATCCCCAACCCCACTACGGTAAAGCCCATGACGGAACCGGAGGAAAACGCGACACGCAGGCCCTTGTTCAGGCTTTCAGAGGCGGCCTGCGCGGTACGGGCGTTGGCATTGGTCGCGATTTTCATCCCGATAAAGCCTGCCAGCATCGACCAGATACCGCCCGTTAAAAAGGCAAAGGGGGTAAATTTAGAAAGCATTTGCCCGTTGGTGCCAAAGGCCATTGCCAACAGGACAAGGAACACCACGACAAACACCTTTGCAACCGTAGAATACTGGTGCTTTAAGTAGGCGTTCGCACCTTCACGGATCGACGCGGCTATTTTTTGCATTTTCTCGGTTCCCTCAGAATAACTCATCACCCGGTTTCTTTGCAGGTAAGCAAAAAAGACAGCGAGTACAAATCCGACGAAACCAACCCAAAACATATTTTGCATGGGGGTTCACTCCTTTTCATTTTCCTTTCGAACTATGGAGAACAGAAACTCTTTACCCGACAATGAATTCAAAATCAATGAAAGGCAGCAAAATTCCCGCAACAGTCTCGA
This sequence comes from Clostridium sp. MSTE9, assembly GCF_000277625.1. NCBI lineage: Bacteria > Bacillati > Bacillota > Clostridia > Eubacteriales > Clostridiaceae > Clostridium > Clostridium sp. MSTE9. The sequence continues at coordinate 17,067 of NZ_AKFU01000052.1, read as the reverse complement.
ATGCTGCGGAAAGCAAAAACATTGATCTTGGAATCACTGTCACAAGAGTTATGTACACAAATTGTCAGAGCCAGCCAGCAGAAGCCCCCCCCCCTTTTCTCGTTGATGCAGACACACTGTTTTCAATACAAAAAAGGGTGGGAGCTTCTTACGAAGCCTCCACCCTAAGCTACAAATCTTGAAAACAGATATCAATACATGATGAACATCTGCCCAACCGGAATTTTTCAATATTTAATTGTGCTAATTTTACAACTTTATCCCAGGCTTGTCAACACTTATGAATAAAATGAAGGAAATCTATTTCCACTTTTCATCAATTCTTTGTAAGAAACTTCACAAATTGGTCAATCAGGAAAATGCAGATTCCCCACCCGATGAGTGATCGTTCAGAAGATAAAAAGGAACCGTCATGTGACGGTTCCTTTTTATCTGATCAGCGATTCATCATTCACATGGCCTTGCATTCCGCGGCACATTTGCGGCATTCATCGGCGCACTGCTGACAATGCTCGTCCTTAAATTGAGCGCAGCCTGCTGCGCATTCCTCGCAAACCGTGGCGCACAGCTGGCACATCTCTTTTGCGTGCTTTGCATTCATGGTCATCAGGCAGGCTGCTTCCTGGCAGAAACCTGCACATTCCAACATCATGCCGATATGATTCGTTCTTTGTGCCACATCCGGCTCCTGCAGGCAAAGGACCGCGCATTCATGGCACGCCTGAAAGCAGCGAAGGCAGGCGTCGATACATTTCTGATAATTGTTAAGGGGTTTTCCCACAATACTCATAGACAGACATCTCCTTTTGGAATCATTGATGCTGATAGTGTTCACGTATGACGTTGTATTATGTGTATCAATCGCTTTCTGTCAGCAATATGCCCCAGGGGGGTGGGGAGATTCCTTAGAAAACACAGCTTATCCTTCTTCGGCTAAAAAAACAGGCAAGCAGAAGTTAAACCTCTGCCTGCCCGTTTCTGACTCTCAGTCCCAATTCCGTGATCATGTATTGATCTTCTCCGGCCTGCCCTTCTCTGATTTTAGAGATGACATGTTTTTCAAGAAGCTCCTGAATGTTCTCTTCACTCACTTTGTGAACAACAGGGCTTTTCTTGGATAAAATGAGATTGTGTCCCGTTGCTTCCCCGACTTCAAACAAATTTAAGAGTCTCCCGATTTCTCTGTTTGTCATAGCATCACATCCTATATTAAAATTTCACCCTTTGCATGAACTTCTGATCAGCCATTATTATTGCCTGTCGGTTTTTGAATATGCAAGTTTTGACTGGCCGAATCATACAGCCGCGTGGCAGAGCGCCGCTGATCCTGTAAAACAACGGACGCTGCCTATCGTCAAGGCCCGATCCACCGAGATATTTATTTTTCAGAATATAGGTACTGGGCATACCGACCATGCATAGTATGATAAAGGAAAAATACACATACTGTTAAGTATTGCGAGGTGCTACTATGGCAGATAATCTGGTTCGTCACATGTTCCCCGGAAACAACAGCAGCCAAGGCTTTTTCTCTTATTTCGCTTATATATTGCCGCCGACAAAGGCCAGGCGTATCTATTGTCTGAAAGGCGGCCCCGGCGTGGGCAAATCTACCTTTTTAAAGCGCATCGGCGAGCGGATGGCGCTGGAAGGATTCCATCTTGAGTACATGCACTGCGCGTCAGACCCGGATTCGCTGGATTGTTTGGTGATTCCGGCGCTGGGCGTAGCGCTCATCGACGGCACGGCCCCACATGTCACTGACCCGGTATACCCCGCCGCTGTCGACGAGATCATCAATTTGGGAGAGTATTGGAACGCGGAGGCTATCCGCCAGAACCACGATGAGATCATTCGTATCAACGCGGATATCAAGCGGCAATACAAGCATGCCTATCAATACCTTGCGGCGGCCAAATGCCTGATGGATGATATTTTGGAAACGCTCGAATCCGCAACAGAGAAAGCCGGCCCGCTTCTGCAGGCGCAGCGGATCATCGACAGCGAACTGGAGAAAGTGGCGGTAACCGGCAGGCTGGGCAAAACCCGCCGTCTGTTTGCCAGCGCCATCACTCCATCGGGTGTTGTCAATCATCTGGAATCGCTGGCGAACAGCGCAGACAAGGTGTATTCCATCCGGAGCCTGTGGGGCGTCGGCGTGAACGAAATGCTGAAAAAAGTGACCGACGAGGCGATATTTCGCGGACTGGACGTAGAGCTGTATTACTCCCCGCTTACGCCGGAAACTCGTATCGAGCATGTGCTGATTCCGGAATTGAAGCTGGCGTTTCTCTCTGAGAAAGACGGCTTCGAGCTGAAAGACCGCCGCCAGACGATACTGGATCTGACGCAGTATATCGACCCCGCGCTGACCGAACCGCAGAAGGATGCGACAGAGTTCAACTCTAAAACATTTGATACGCTGCTGGGCGAAGCCTTAAAAGCGCTTGCCCAAACGAAAAAGCTGCATGACGAACTGGAAGGGCACTACATCCCGCATATGGACTTTGAGCGCGTACAGCAAAAGGAAGAAGAAATCTGCGAACAGATTCTGGCGCTGGCAAAGTAGCTGGACTGCTATAACTATATGCTTGTATCCCTATCGAGTATGTGCTGAACCCTGATTCATTCCTCTTTGAATACCCTCCTTTTGATGTTTCCCTGCTGCCGGAAGCATCAAAAGGAGTTTTTTTGCCCTTTTTCCCGTGAAGGCTTTAGGCTCCGCCTTTATCGTCGGCGGCTGTTTTACAAATAGAAATGCCCCTGTCCGCATTCAAGCATTACGGACAGGGGCATTTCATAGAATATTCAGTTGGATGTGCCCTGATGGGACTGCTGGTTCAACTTGCGGGCTTCCTGCTCAGCCGCAGAATTCATGCTGCTTACGCTGGAAGTGCTCTGGCCGGACGAACTCTGGTGAGACTGCTGGTTCAGCTGACGAGCTTCCTGCTCAGCCTTGGAATTCATGCTGCTCACGCTGGAAGAGCTCTGGCCGGATGAACTCTGGCTGGACGCATTCTGGCGGGACTGCTGATTGAGCTTCTTTGTGTTTTCTAAATTGTCATTTGTATTCATCCTAATAATCTCCTTTGAAATCAAAGTACGCTTTTAGTCTTATCCAAAATCCAGAAATTATTTGTTTATTCGCAAATAATTTTTTATTTCATGATAAATTCTTGCCAGCCAATCATTGTATTCTGCCGTGCAGTCCAAACGCAATGGTTGAATCTGTTTTTTGCCTGCGACGAATTGACTGAAACAATAGAGATCTATTCCAAAAGCACTCACTTTTTATCCTCTGGGGATTCCAAAGCGGAAGATTACTATTATGAAGAAGGCAAAGCATCTGCCCTGTTTTATTTTTTGATTCAAACGAAATGGGTCTGTTCCAGTTGGTTCTGCTTTATTCTTCGATTTCACGAATCAGGTTGACCATTTCAATCGCGCCGACAGCGCAGTCAAAGCCTTTGTTGCCCGCTTTTGTACCTGCCCGTTCTATGGCCTGCTCAATATTTTCCGTGGTCAGCACTCCGAACATAACGGGAATATCGCTGTGCAGGGAGACATGGGCGATCCCCTTCGATACCTCGCTGCACACATAGTCGTAATGGCTTGTGCTGCCCCGGATGACCGCACCAAGGCAGATGACGGCATCATACTTCGCGCTTTTGGCCATCTTAGAGGCGATCAGCGGAATTTCAAAAGCTCCGGGAACCCAGGCGATGTCAATATCGCCCTCCCCGACCTCATGGCGTTTCAGTCCATCCAGCGCACCGCTCAGCAGCTTGCTTGTGATAAACTCATTGAAACGGGCGGCGACAATGCCGATGCGGATGTTCCTGGATACGAGTTTCCCTTCAAATGTTTTCATACCTGACTCTCCTTTATTTCAATATCAAAAGTTCAAAAGATGACCCATTTTCTCCTGCTTCGTTTTCAGGTAGAACAGATCGTGTGCGGTGGCGTCCATCTGGATTGGAACGCGCTGCACGATCTCCATCCCGAAGCCGGAAAGCTGATAGACCTTATCCGGATTGTTGGTGAGCAGGCGCAGGGTCTTCGCCCCAAGGTCACGCAGAATCTGCGCACCGATGAAATACTCCCGCAAATCCCCCGAAAAACCCAGCGCGAGATTTGCCTCCAGCGTATCCATCCCCTGATCCTGGAGCGCATAAGCGCGCAGCTTGTTGATCAGCCCGATCCCGCGGCCCTCCTGACGCATGTAAAGCAGAATGCCGCGGCCTTCCTTCTCGATCTGCGCCATAGCCGCCGCGAACTGCTGACCGCAGTCGCAGCGCTCAGAGCCGAACGCGTCGCCGGTCAGGCACTCGGAATGCACACGGCACAAAAGGTTTCTGCCGTCGCCGATTTCCCCTTTCACCAGCGCCACATGGTGTTCGCCATTCAGCTTGTTGATGTATCCGTAAATTCTGAAATCACCGTACTTTGTGGGAAGGGATGCGCAGGCAACCTGCTCAACCAGCTTGTCATTTCTTTTGCGGTATTCCTGCAGGGCTTTGATGGTGATCATTTTAAGGCCCCATTTTTTCGCCAGCTCCATCAGCTCCGGCGTACGCATCATGGTTCCGTCTTCCCGCATGATTTCACAGCACAGGCCGCATTCCTTCAAACCGGCCAGCCGCATCAAATCCACCGTGGCTTCGGTGTGCCCATTCCGCTCCAGAACGCCATTTTTCTTTGCCGTCAACGGGAACATATGGCCGGGGCGGCGGAAATCCTCCGGCTTTGCGTTTTCCTCCACGCATTTCATGGCGGTGATGCTGCGCTCGGCGGCCGAAATCCCGGTTATGGTGCTCGTGTGGTCAACAGAAACCGTGAACGCCGTTTCATGGTTATCTTTATTGTCGCTGACCATCTGGGGGAACTGCAGCTTTTGACAAAGCGCTTTGCTCATGGGCATACAAATAAGGCCCTTACCGTGCACCGCCATGAAGTTTACGTTTTCCGTAGTGGCAAACTCGGCGGCGCAAATAAAATCGCCCTCGTTTTCGCGGTCTTCATCATCGGTAACCAGAATGATTCTGCCCTGCCGAAGCTCTTCCAGAGCCTCTTCAATGGTGCTGTACTCCAACATGTTATTTCCTCCTTAAAAGCCGTGTTTTGCAAGAAATTCTGTCGTGATCGCCGTCTTTGGCGACTGGGAACCCAGAAGCCGCTCCACATATTTTGCAATACAGTCGTTTTCCAGGTTAAAGATGTCGCCGATGCGTTTTTCAGGCAGAATGGTCTGTGCCGCGGTATGCGGTATGATGGATACGCTGAATCCATCGTTATGAACTTTGGCCACTGTCAGGCTGACACCGTCGATGGCAACCGAGCCTTTTTCAATGATGTACCTTAGAATAGGGGGGCCCGTTTTCACGGTGTACCAAATGGCGTTATCGTCCTTTGTTATAACGGAAATTGTTCCGGTGCCGTCGATATGCCCCGAGACAATATGCCCGCCGAACCTACCGTTTGCGGGCATCGCCCGTTCCAGATTGACCGGGCTTCCCGCACGCAGGCTCCCCAGAGAAGAACGGTTCAGGGTTTCATGCATCACATCGGCGGTAAAGCCGCTTTGCGAAAAGGAAGTAACGGTAAGGCAGACGCCGTTGACCGCGATGCTGTCCCCAAGGCGAATCCCCTCCAGAATCATTCTTGCGTCAATCGAGACGGCGGCGGAATCCCTGCCCTTGCGGATGCTCTGTACTTTGCCGACCTCTTCTATGATCCCTGTGAACATGCAAGCACCTCGCTTTCCCATAAAATATCCTCCCCGAGCTGTGTGATCGTCGGCTTGCCCAACCGGAAAGCCTCCTGCGGGGAATCGACCCCGGGGCCCGCCACCGGCGTTTTTGCGCTGCCGCCAAACAGCTTGGGGGCAATGTAAGCCTGAATCCGGTTCACGATCCCGCTTTGCAGCGCAGACCAGTTCAAGGTTCCGCCGCCCTCCAGCAAAACACTGTCGATTTTTCTTTCGCCCAACACCCTCATCAGACAGTTTAAATCAATGTGGCCTTCTTTTTCGGGAATTACCACAATATCGCAGCCCGCCTCCAGATAAGGCCGGTGTTTTTCACGGTCTGTTACCGCTGTGGCAAGGAGCGTACCGGCTATCGCTGTCGATGTGATGAGCCTCGCCTGCAGCGGTGTTCGCAGACTGGTATCGCAAATGATCCGCAGGGGATTTCTGCTGTTTTCCATCCGGCAGGTCAGGAGGGGATCATCCGCGAGAACAGTGCCGACACCCACCATGATGGCAGAATACCGGTGCCGGTCTTCATGAACGCGCCGGCGCGCCGCTTCCCCGGTAATCCATTGGGATTTACCCTGATGTGTGGCGATTTTCCCATCCAGCGTCATCGCGTACTTCATCACCACATAAGGCGTCCCTTTTTGAATGTAGTGAAAGAAGCTCTGGTTGAGCGCGTCGCATTCGTCTTTTAATCTGTTTTCCGTCACCTCGATTCCGTGGGAGCGCAGAATCGCAATCCCCTTCCCCGAAACCTGCGGATTGGGGTCGCGGGACCCGATCACCACCCGGCGAATGCCGCTTTCCAGAATGGCGTCGGTACAAGGCGGCGTTTTGCCGTAGTGGCAGCACGGCTCAAGGGTCACATAGATCGTGGCGCCGGCCGGAGGGGATTCACAGCTCGCAAGCGCGTTTCGTTCCGCATGGAGCGCACCGTACTTTTCGTGATACCCCTGCCCGATGATCTGACCGTCCCTTACAATCACCGCGCCCACCATCGGATTGGGATTCACCCATCCGCAGCCCTTCTTTGCAAGTTCGACGGCCAGGCTCATGTATTCCGTATCCGTCATATCACACCTCCAAAAACAGAAATACCCTGAACAAAATCGTTCAGGGCATTTCTGCGGCACAGAGAGTAACCGATGATGAAATAAAAAAACTCTGGAATAAAACTATTCCAGAGCAAAATTTCATACACACAGTTATCCTGTATCCATTTATCTTCTTTCATCCAGACTATACTGTCGGCTTCGGAGTTACACCGAATCATGCCTTGCGGCTCGTGGGCTTTACCACCGGTAGGGAATCGCACCCTGCCCTGAAGATCCTTATTCAATTACATTTATCATATCACTTGTTTTGTATTTGTCAAGAAAAAAGCGAATCAAAGGGAACCGTTTTATAGGAACAAGGCTCTGTCTTTTGAACGTAAAAAACGGAATTCCCTCTTTGTTCTAAGTGAATCTTCTATTGCGCGCTCGCATGGATTTCACCCATTTGCCTGATCCAGAAAACGCCGGAGCTGTTCCTTGGAAACGCCGACATTTTCAACGGCATCTATCTTTCGGCCTTCCATCCGGTATGCCGGCACGACCCACACGCCGGAGCGCTCAAACGCAAGCTGATTCGACTCCGCCAGCGCCTTTTGGTAAGTCCCCTGCTGCAGCGCCAGCCGGAAAGCGTCCGCATTGACGAGATCGCGCACGGAATCAGTGAGCACATCGACGCTCTCAATATCGATACGATCTTTCAAAGCCGCCCGATACATGCGAGCATGGTACGCCAAAACATCGACCCCGTTTTCCAGAGCGAAGAAATAACCCTGTATACACAGGTCGCTGTGCAGGCCATATCGGTCAGGCCTGGGGTGTGCTTCGCAGGGGCGCCAAACGACGCTGATGTCAGGATACTGCGGCATAAGCTCCGTTAAATACTCGTGCGCCCGAAGGCAATAAGGGCAGGCATAGTCAAAGAACACTTCTAATTCCTGTTTCATTTCATTCACCCCATTCACAGAATAAAACGGAGAGCGAAAAATGTCAAATTGTTTTTTGCCGACCTTTTCCTTTCGATCATAAGCCCATTACGATCATTGCGTCGCCATTCGGAAGATGAACCACACCGGCTTCAAACAGCCTGGCCATTTCCACGATCATCCGCTCGCGCTGCTCCTGATCCTGAATGTGCAGGCACAGCGGGTCCCCGCCGACAATTTGATCCGGCTGATTTGTAAAGTACACCAGAATCTGCGGGTCGTTTGTCATTTTCCTCATTCCTTTCCTGATTCCTAACGGGACATGATCCTGCGTACCTTGCGGCTGTTTTCCAACACGGGCGTATTTTGGATCGCCGCTATCATCCGCCCGATATCGCGGTCGACCGGCACCAAAGCGATCACCATCTTATCCTGCTCCACACTTCGCTTGACATACTGATACGTCTTGACACCCAGGGTGCTGGCCGCCTCATACAAAATGGCCTGCCGCTGCCCGGCGTTTTCCAACGTGGCACGAAACTGCTCTTTTTTGGGGGTAATCACAACGCCCAGCCCCTGTTGGAGAAATAATTCCCGCGCAACGGGCGAGCCTGCCGCACCGGTGACGTAAACATCGTCGACAAATAAGTTGGAACCCTGTATTTGAATCTTCCCCTGCTGAATAACGCAGATATCCCCCACCCGTTTTCCGCGCGTAAACCGTTTGAGCAAAAATACCGACAGCATCCCCAGCGCGGCGGCCGTGATCACCGCAAGCGCGCGCGGCAGGCTCTCCATCAACAACACGACGGAGGATGCGATCATAGAGGAAATCATTGAAATGTAGTTTCGCGCCTCATAGGTTTTTGAAATCCCGTCGATATACGCGTCCCCGCGGCGGGCATACCCGGAAAGCTCCAGATTGTTTAAACTCTCCTGCTCCATTTTGCGGATATCCCGAAAATGCTGTACCGCCAACGCCAGAAAGGTAAAGGCCGCATAATCCTTTTCCAGCAGCGCGGGAATGGCGACAGCCCCCAGCGCGGCGGCAATAAACCCGGCAAACAGATGGATGAACTGACCGTCAGGATAGGTTGGCGTCTGCCTATAATCCACCACCAGCGTGATGGCACGCGCGATCGTGCCCACCACAATTCCCAGCCCGATTGCCCAGGCATATGTGATGCTCAACATCTCCTCATGAATTGGCATTCTCAAAGCATCCCCCAAACTTGTATCAGAATCGTGTAGTAACGGAAAATCTCATCTTGTGCCCTCTTTGCCGCTCCTCCGCTGTCAAAACAGCTTGCGGATAAGGAAAAGCGGTGCGTCTGATTCAAATATCAGCGCCCTGCAAAGAATCATACATCAAATGAACTGCTTTTCTGATCTCCTGGTAGCTGGTGCAGCGGCACAGGTTGGACTGCAGCCATTCTTCTATGACAATTTCGTCCGGCATGATGGGGTGCTGCGTCATCAACGCATGACACACCATTAAAAACCCGGAGGTGCAGTACCCGCACTGAAATGCGTTTGCCTCTACGAAGGCTTTTTGTACGGCCGCTTTGCCGCCGAGCCCCTCTACTGTGGTGATTTTTTTATCCTGAGCCTCCACCGCCAGCATAAGACAGGATTTTGCCGGCCAGCCGTCGACCATCACCGTGCAGGCGCCGCAGTCGCCGTTTTTGCACCCCGCCTTCGCACTGGTCAGCCCGAGCTGTTCCCTTAATACATCCAGCAGGAGGTCGGAGGGTCTCACCATTACCTCGTGAGAATCCCCGTTTACATTGAGCGATATGACTGTTTTTCCCTCAAGCTCTATCATTCTGCCATGCCTCCAACAACTCGCACAATGTGTTCCTGAATACAAAGGCCCGGTACTCACTCGAGCCTTCCACGTCATGATAAGGCGGCTCCGGCAATAATTCAGCCGCTTTTTCCGCGCGAATCTCGGGCGAGAGCCCATGATCGTTCAGCACAGCCTCTATCTGACTGCTGCGGAAAGGCCGGGAGCAGATTCCGGAAAACGCCGTACGCAGGACGTCATCCTTCCAGATCGCAGTGACATTGACCAGCGGATAATCGATTTTTTCCTGGGCGGTCTTTTTGATATGGGCATGACGCGCCTGCAGTGCCCACACGGGAATATGCACCTGTACGATCCATTCCCCCTCCTTTAGCTGGACTCTGCCGTCAAAGATGTTCTGAAAAAGAACCCGCCGAATTCCATCCGGCCCGCTGGTGGTCACCTCTGCGTCGGATAACAGCAGCGGCAGGCTTGTCTCACGATAAATAATGGTGCCGCACAGATTCCCGCCCAACGTAATTCTGCATTGGTTGGTGTGATCCGCGATCCGGCCGCAGGCAAGCCCCAGCAGCGGAAACAGCTTTGATTCCTTGATCTGGTTGAGCGTGCAGGCCGCCCCGATATTCAAAAAGCAATCGTCTTTTTCTAAAACCCTGCATTCGGGAATGTTTTTGATATCGACGACCACGTCGGGATGAATGCTGCTTACCCGGCACATCGTAATGATTTCAGACCCGCCACCATAGCAAATGGCCTTTTTATTTTCGTTTTGATACCGTTTGAATGTGTCTGTCACTTCGTTCAGCGTATCGGGACGACAATAAACAAAATCAAATGGAATCATGGCTTCTCCTTCTGTGATGCTTTCCATATATTTTCCGGAGTCAGCGGCAGCGTTACCTCTTCTATCCCGAACGCATTGGACAGCGCGTTCCCAAGTGCGGCCGGAATGGCAATAAGCCCATGTTCGGCATAGCTGCGCATTCCATAGGGGGAATCGTCCTGCGGCGTTTCCACAAAGTCCACCTGATAATCCGGCTCCTGCCCAACATGCATCAGCTTATAGGTGCGCAGAGTCGGCGCCTGCGGTACCCCCTGGCTGTCATAAGAAACGGCTTCCCGGCTTGCCATGCTCATTCCCATTGCCATTCCGCCCGCTACCATGGAGCGCATCGATTCCGGATTGATCACCTTTCCAACATCCATCACGGTTAAAGCGGAGACAATACGATAGCTGAAGGTCGTGATGTCCGCTTCGACCTCCACCACCTGAGCGCCGAGCGTCCACGCAGGCCCCGTTTTCCCTTTCCCCGTTTGGGGATCGAGCATACTGAGGCCTTTGAGCATCATTCCGCCCCGCCCCAGCACCGGCTCCCCGATCGACGTGCCGTCGGGCGCCTGATACCCCTGCGCAATATCCTTGAACTCGATGAAGCGCTCCGGATTCCGAATGGAATAAACGCGCCCGTGAGACACCTCAATGTCTGAAATCGGGCGGCCAAAAACCTGTGACCCGTTGCTTCGAAGCTGCTGCAGCAGATCGTCGGCAGCACGCAAAACAGCCTTCCCGGCCATATATTCGGTCAGGCTCGCTACCGTTTTCCAATGCTCCGGAGCTGCACGGGTATCAACGCTCAGCACCACGTGTACCTTTTCGCAGGGGATACCCAATTTTTCCGCGAGGATCTGCGCCAGATGGGTCTGGCCATTGGAGCCCATCTCGACAACCCCGGTAACCAGATTGACACTCCCATCTGTGTTAAAGGTGACGGTGGCCCCCGAAATGGCATCGGTAGGGGGATTTTCGGTCTTCCAAAAGCAGGCTATCCCCTTTGCCTTCACCGTATTCTGCTTGATTGCGGTTCTGCTCCCGGCATCCCATAACGAGAGCTGCCTTGCCCTACTGAGGCATTTTCTCAAATCGCCGATCAGGCTTTCGGTATACGGCACCTGCGTTGGGGTGGTGCTGCCTGCGTGAATCGCGTTGCGGTAACGGAACTCCAGAGGGTCCCGCCCACAGCGCTTTGCCAAAAGATCGATCACCCGCTCCATGCAGAAGGTGTACGATTCATGCGCAAAGCTCCGGTAAGCGGTTGCATAAGTATGATTGGTATACACGCACAGAGAATCGCACAACACATGTTCCATATGATAAGGTCCAGTGCAGTCTGCCGCAATGGCCTTTGCCATATACGGCGAAATATCGGTATACGCACCGCAGTCCAGGCGGAAGGTCATCTGAGCCGCCTGGATCTTCCCATCTTTGTCCGCGCCGATTGTAATATCTGCCTCCAGCCCGATCCGGCTCGGCGGAGCAGCCATATCCTGCTCCCGTGTGATGATCAGGCGAACCGCCTTGCCCCCTACACTTTTGGAAGCCAAAAACGCCAGTATTTCCAACATGACGGCAGATTTTCCCCCAAACCCGCCGCCGATAAAGGGGACTGTCACCTGTATCTGCCCGGCCGGTATCATGAATGCGCCCGATATCTGCTGACGCACCGCATAGGGTGACTGAGAGGACGTCATGATCCGCACCTGGCCGTCTGAACTGATTTCCGCGCGCGCCGTACGCACCTCCATTGCGAGGTGGTCGGAAGGCGGCAAAGAGAATTGCTTTTGAACGATATATTCACATTTTTTCAATGCTTCCGGGGCATCGCCCTTCTGTATATGGTAACGGCTGGCGATATTGGTTCCTTCTTCGGGGTAGATATCCGTCAGCATTCTTTTATATCCGGTTACTTTTTCATGAATCAAAACAGCGCCTTGCGACAAAGACTCGGAAGGCGTTAATAAAACCGGAAGAGGCTCATATTCCACTTCGATCAGCCGCACCGCATGCTCCGCGATGGATTCTTCCTGTGCGACCACAAGGGCGACCGGTTCCCCGGCATATCTCACCACATTCTGCGCCAGAGCGGGACGATCCAAGAGCAAAGGGCCGTGCAATTCCTTAAAATCGTCACCCGTCAGGATCGATTTTACCCCTTTGACCGCCGAAGCCTTGGCCGTATCGATCTTCAGAATACGGGCATGTCCATATGGGCTTGTGAGCAGTCTGGCGCAAAGCACCCCCGTGGTGGGAAAATCATCCGTATACTGGGCGAAACCGGTGACCTTCTCCCACGCATCCTTACGCTGTATGCTTTTTCCGATGGCCGTAACCATATCACACCAACTTTGCATCAGTTTAATCTTTCTTAATCGTATATTTCCAAAAATTATAGAAAAAATGTAAGAAAGATAATAAAGAAAGAAGGATTAAACCAATGAATCCCTTTCAGCAAAAGTCTGGCCATGTTGCAGACGGTATTCTAAACTGGTCCTCTGTGTACCCGACGCCTTATAACAAAATGACAGTCGACCCCTATACGAAGGTTCGCATCATACTGATGAATGGAATTGAAGTAGAAGCCGCATTATTCAAGCACCAATTTCATCGAAACTGTCCCAATAATGATCTGCGGCGCGAATTGGCTCTGTCCCGCCGTGTGGAGCAGCAGCAGCAAAAACGCATCAACTGGCTCAAGCCGATCGATGAGACACAACTGGAAACGACCATTGGGTATGAGCATGTCGCTGTCGATTTAACGGCATGGCTGGCACAAAATGAGCCGAACAGCTACGTAAAACAAGCCCTGGACTTTGCCCTTTTAGAAGATTTTGATCACTTATACCGCTACTCCAATCTTCTTGATCTGGATTCCCAGATACCCGCCCAGCAGCTGGTGAAAAGCTATGTGGATATCACCCCGGGGCGCCCGACAATCGCTGAACACCGGTTCCCGTATGAATCCGTCAAGCATCCTGTCGACTTTAAAACGGCGGATATCCGCACGATGCTGAACACGCTGATCATTACGGCCGGCGAGCAGCAGACCATGAACTTTTATATGAATGTCGGCAACACCTATTACAACGATTTGGGCCGGCAGCTTTATTTGGAAATTGCAATGATCGAGGAACAGCACGTCAGCCAGTATGGCTCGTTGCTCGACCCGAACGCCACTTGGCTTGAAAACCTGCTGCTGCATGAATACACGGAATGTTACCTGTACTATTCTTTCTATCAGGATGAACTGGACCCCAATGTCAAATCGATATGGGAGCTTCATCTGGAGCAGGAAATCTCGCATCTGCACAAGGCGGTGGAGCTGTTAAATCAATATGAAAAGAAAGACTGGCAGCAAGTCATTCCCGGCGGAGAATTTCCGAAGCTCTTACAAATTCACGATACCAGGGACTATGTCCGGCAGGTGCTGAAGGATCAGATTTGCCTGACCGCAAACAGAGAAAATTTTGTACCTGTTGATCAGCTCCCGCAGAATCACGAGTTTTTTATTTACCAGAATCGCGTAAACAGCGATGTGAATGCGGTAGCAAGCCACAATGTGATTGTACAGCATCAAAACAAATTCAACGTCGATTACCGCGCGGAATCAAAACCGAATCCCGTTCAAGGACTGATAGACAACACAAAAGATAATACCGAGATTGCTCGTACTCCTGCCGTATAAATACAAGTAAGAAAAAAGCTCCATCCTCAATTGAGGATGGAGCTTTTTTCAAAGGAACAATTCAAGAGCGATGTTTGCAACAAGCAATATACAAATGGTACTGCTTCTGATCACGGGCCTTAGACGGAGAGGAATGCGGTTTGAAGAAGATTCTATCTTTTTTTCAATCAGCCGGATGGGTTTGAAAAGGAAACTTCTAAAGTAGTATCCGATTGTAATCAAAATACTTGTCATCAGGTTTTGCACCACAAAGAACGTGATGAATTTCCCTGTATCGGCCACTACTGAAACTTCGCGTATCCAGTCAGGAACGATGAACAGCAAATATACGGTGTACAATAACCGCCAGCCGATGTTCATGAGAAGAATCATACCCGCGTTTTGAAGGATATTGCTCGATTTTCCACTTTTCATTCTCTGGAACACATAAATGATTGCAGCCATTGCCAGAGCTTCAAAAACAATAGAAATAGCCGGATTGATGACTTTATCGATACGCCCCGGCAGCATCAGGTTCAGCAGTTTGATTGACGAGCATAAGATTCCTACCCATATAATCGAGGATATTTTATTGGTGACGCGGTATACGTTCGCCATAAAAAAGCACGCGACAGGGTACCATACGAGCCAGCTCATACTAAATGATATCAAATGCAGTAAATATCCTACCGTAGCTTCAAATATCCCCCACAAAGCGCCCCATAGGAATATGTAGTACAAATCGTTTTTTCCGTTCTCTTTTCGTTCCAAAATTCTCTCCTCCATATTTTTTTAATAAATATATGAAATTCTATAAAAAAATATTTGAAAAAGAATATTTATTTTTCAACGAGGCCGATTATGACATCGATCCCACTTATTTCAGCTCATTTGAAGAACAAATGATATGAACAGGGGCGGCGTTCTGTATTACCAAATGATCGTTCCTATCATAGGGTGATGTTCTTTTGCAAAGACTCCCTTTTTGTATATTTGTTTCAAAATTTAAAAGTAAGAACAGATCACGCACTAATCTGCTCTTACTTCCGCCCGAAGACGAAGAACCCGGCCTGCGCAATAGTGCAAGCCGGGTTCTTCGATATAAGTACAATACATTGTTTTACGAACCGATAATTATTTTTTGCTGGACTTTTGATTCAGGCGCTCCACCAGAGCAGCCGTCCGCGTGCGGTAATCATCCAGCTCGGTCACAATTCCCATGAAGGAAGATACCAAATCCAGTGAGGAGCGCAGCGTGCTCTGCTCGCTCTGGTCAATCGCGCGTTTTGTCAGCCGCATGGCCTGCTGCGGCGCATCCATCAGCCTCTGAATATACTGTTCAACATAGTCATCCAGCTGGTCATCGGGCACAACATGTGTAACAAGGCCGATTCTTTCCGCTTCAGCGCCCTTGAGCACCCGTGCAGTCAAAAACAGATCAAGCGCTTTGTCCCGCCCCACTAGGCGCGGCAAAAAGTAGGCGCCGCCGTCGCCAGGCACGATTCCAACGTTGAAATAACTTTCTGAAAACGACGCGCTTTCCGAAGCAATGCGGATGTCGCACATCAGGGCCATATCCAATCCTGCCCCCACAGCAGAACCATGAATCTTCGCGATAACCGGTTTGTCGATTTCCTCCAGAATCAGCGGGATGCGCTGAATCCCCCTCCAAAGAACGTTTTTTCGGGCAAGCGCAGTGGAAGTAATATCGTCATTACTCTCAAAGAAGCCTTCCCCGGCCGCCATGGCCTTTACATCCCCCCCTGCGCAAAACGCCTTTCCGTTTCCCGACAGAAGAACGACGTAAATATCATCCCGATCACGGATATCCTCCAGTGCAGCTGTCCAGAGTTGAATCATCTCCTCACTGAAACAATTGAGATGCTCTGGGCGGTTCATGGTAATGCGTGCCAAATGATCCTTTACCTCATAAATGAAATCCGGCATCTGGTTGTACCTCTCTTCCCATTGGCAGTATTGGCATATGCAGTTAGATAAAGCAAGTGCTCCCTAGTATTTTCACCTTTCAGAAGAACTCCGTGCGCTATTGTCGATTCAAATTGTTCGAGTGACTTCTGCATATCTTTTTTCCAGTTTTCTCGGCCTGCTATTAATTTGTTTTTACAAAATGGAAAGCTTTTTATTGTTCGGCACACTCATGGTTTTCCTTATTATAGAAAGAAAATGTTAGTAAAAATAAGATTACATTCAATTCCAATTTATGTCAATATCGAAAAAGATTTAAAACATAAAAAGATTTCAGGCTCGGTTCACTTTTTAAAAAAAATTAGTAAGATACTTTTTCCTATCAATTTCTCACCCTTTTCTATGAATCGGCAATGGGCGCAAACGGGCCTGTCTGGTTGTAAAAATGATGCCCGGCTATACAGTTGAAATGAAAAAGTGAACAGTTCTTTGAGGATATTTAAGTTCCAAACACCAGAAAGGCCCCGGCTAAAACAATATAGGCGACCATGAGCTCTGCGCCCTCCAGCCAGTTGACCTTGTGATCCATAAACACCGTGGCGGTGAGGATGACGCTGATGACAATCCCGAGCAGCTCCATCGAGGTATAGACATATTCCATCGTATTCCCGAGAATCGCGCTCCAGATGACCATGAGCGGCGTTACGAACAGCGCGATCTGCATGCTGGAACCGACCGCGATCTCGATGCTGATGTTGATCTTCCCCTTGATCGCCATAAGGCACGCAGAAGCATGCTCCGCCACGTTCCCCAGTATGGGGATCAGGATGATGCCGATGAACGCTTCCCCCAGACCGAACTGCTCTGCGGCACCCTCCACAGTACTGACCAGGATTTCACTCATCACAGCCACGGTCACCGCCGCCGCGGCCATAATGACGACACCCTTTTTCAATGACCATTCCGGTTCTTCCTCTTCCTCACCGTCGTCGGTATCCTCTAAAAAGATATCCCTGTGCGTAATCAAAGAGAAAATCAGCCCCAATATGTACAGCACAAGCATGACGATCGCCAGCGCAAGACTGAATTCCTTTACCGCGTT
>NZ_AKFU01000051.1:0-98722 GCF_000277625.1 Clostridium sp. MSTE9 | reverse complement strand
CGCCTGTTTCAATTATCGTTTTGTCGAAACACCGGAGAGATGCGAATAGAAAGATCATCCTACTAGGTAATCGAAAGCTTTTCGCGTCATGCTTTTTCTATTTAATCATCACTGTCATTTTTATCATTTCTCTTCCTTATGATGGCTGCAATGAGCGAGAGGAACAGACCAACGACCGAAACAAGAAAGAGAATCAGTGCAGAATGGTCGTTTGCGGCTTGCGCAGAAAACGGCGCCGATGAATTTTTGAAAAAGGAAAAAACGGCTGCTGCAAGCGCGACTGAACAGCCAATCGCAGTCAGCAGGGACGCCACGGTTTTCTTACTGTCCGCTTTTGGGGGCAGATACGCGTTTGCCGCGATTGTTCTGACAAGGTAAACGCTCATGCTGAGAATGATAATCACCATGCTGTTCACGGGATATTCCAGCCAGCGAATCCCCATCCCATAAAGGCCCGCATCCAATAAAAGAAGATAGAACGTCAAAAGAAACATTTGATTGCCGATATGGTTACGTCTTTCGGTCTGCATTTCATCCAGAGCACTTTTATTGATTTTCATATTCGTTACCCTCCCAAAAAAGCTGATCCAAAGTTTTGTCCAGAGCTTTGCAAATGGCAATGCACAGGTTGATCGAGGGATTATAGTCGCCTTTCTCAATTGCGTTCATTGTTTGTCGAGCGACCCCAACAGCATCGGCCAAATCTTTTTGTGTCATATCCTTTGCGGCCCGCGCAGCCTTGATTCGTAAATTCTTCCCCATCATTGCCACCTCCTGCAGCATATAGTATCATATCAGCGTCACAAAGTCAAATATGCATGACAAAAAACTTTATATATACGACTATTCTATCAATTCTTTTCAATGACGCAAAACCGTCCCGCTGATGCAGATGAGGTTGTTTCTTGCTTTTTTCTTCAACAATTCAATATCAAAAGCCGATGTCACGTCACAAAGCGGAGCGCAGCTCTTTCTTTGGCAATTGTGACAGAGAAAGGTTTTTCCGCATAAAAAAAGCGATGCTGAAACCAGCATCGCTTTTTTTCAGATGTGTTTTAGGCTTAATACATGCCGCCCATGCCGCCGTCTGCAGGCATTGCGGGAGCAGCCACCGGCTCCTTCTTATCCGCAACCAGAGATTCGGTGGTCAGAATCATGGCCGCGATGGAAGCGGCGTTCTGCAGCGCAGAACGGGATACCTTGGTAGGATCAACGATACCCGCATTGATCATATCGCCGTACTCCTGCGTCAGCGCGTTAAAGCCATAGCCGACCTTGTTTTCCTTCTTCAGGTTCTCAACAATAACGGAACCTTCGAGGCCCGCGTTCACGGCAATCTGACGCACGGGTTCTTCCAGAGCTTTCAGAACGATCTGCACGCCGGTCTTTTCGTCGCCTTCCGTGCTTTCCAGCAGCTTCTCCGCCGCGGGAATCGCGTTGATGAACGCAACGCCGCCGCCGGCCACGATGCCCTCTTCCACAGCAGCCTTGGTTGCCGCCAGAGCATCTTCAATGCGCAGCTTCTTCTCTTTCATTTCCACTTCGGTAGCGGCGCCGACCTTGATGACCGCAACACCGCCGGCAAGCTTCGCCAGGCGCTCCTGCAGCTTCTCACGGTCGAAGTCGGAGGTAGTGGTCTCGAGCTGAGCGCGGATCTGAGCCACTCTGTCCTTGATTTCATCGGAGTTACCGGCACCGTCTACGATGATGGTGTTCTCTTTGTCCACCTTCACCTGACGGGCACGGCCCAGCTGAGCAATCGTGGTGTCCTTCAGCTCCAGGCCAAGCTCTTCAGAGATCACCTGGCCGCCAGTCAGAACCGCAATATCGCGCAGCATATCTTTTCTTCTGTCGCCAAAGCCGGGGGCCTTTACGCCAACGCAGGTAAAGGTGCCGCGCAGCTTGTTGAGGATCAGGGTGGTCAGCGCCTCGCCCTCGATGTCCTCAGCGATCATCACGAGCTTCTTGCCGGACTGTACGATACTCTCGAGCAGGGGCAGAATCTCCTGAATGTTAGAAATCTTCTTATCGGTAATGAGGATATAGGCGTCGTCGATTACGGCCTCCATCTTATTGGTATCAGTTACCATATAAGGGGTGATATAGCCGCGGTCAAACTGCATGCCTTCTACAACCTCGGAGTATGTCTCGGCAGTCTTGGACTCTTCCACGGTGATTACGCCGTCAGAGCTGACCTTTTCCATCGCTTCCGCGATCAGCTTGCCGATGAATTCATCCGCAGAGGAAACGGTAGCCACTCTCGCGATATCGTCGGAGCCGGAAACCTTTTTGGAATTGTCGATGATCGCTTTGACAGCAGCGTCAACCGCTTTCTGCATTCCCTTGCGCAGGATCATGGGGTTAGCGCCTGCAGCCAGATTCTTCATGCCCTCGCGGACCAGAGCCTGTGCCAGCAGAGTGGCGGTGGTGGTACCGTCGCCGGCCACGTCGTTGGTTTTGATCGCAACCTCTTTGACGAGCTGTGCGCCCATGTTCTCAAAGGCATCCTCGAGCTCGATCTCTTTGGCGATGGTTACGCCGTCGTTGGTGATCAGCGGAGCGCCGAACTTCTTATCGAGCACCACGTTGCGGCCTTTCGGGCCCAGGGTAATCTTAACGGTATCGGCCAGCTGGTTTACGCCGCTCATCAGAGCTTTTCTGGCTTCCACGTCGAAAATAATCTGCTTTGCCATACTGCATTCCTCCTAAATTTCTGAATCAAAATGAAAAATCATTCCACAACAGCAAGAATATCCGACTGCCGTACAATGGTGTACTCTTCGCCGTCGATCTTCACTTCTGTTCCGGCATATTTGCTGCTGATGACCTTATCGCCCACCTTTACGTACATGGTAACCTCTTTGCCGTCTACCATACCGCCGGGGCCGACCGCGATAACAGACGCGATCTGGGGCTTCTCTTTTGCGGAACCGGCCAGCAGGATACCGCTCTTTGTGGTTTCCTCTGCCTCTTCCATTTTAATCAGAACTCTGTCGGAAAGTGGTTTGATCGTCATTTCCTATTTCCTCCTTATAAAAAATCAAATGATTGATTTGGTTTAGCACTCAATATCCTCGAGTGCTAAGACTTATTTTAGCCGCTGGACACATAAAAATCAAGAGGTTTTTTCCTAAAATACGGAATTTCATAATTTTTTTACAATTGCTATCTTTGCTTTTTGAGGTTAGCTTTCCTCTCAAATTTTACCTGATTCATCCAGAATAAAATAAGGGCCTCCTTCCGACTTCGAAATAGCCGAAAGGGGGCCTGTGTAAAATTCATGGCTGAACGCTCCGATTTAGATCAAAATACACGGCTTCCGACATACAGTGATAAGAATTTCCGTTATAGGAAACGGTAATATATGGCTGAATCGCGGCGCTCTTCAAGTTCGTTTTTATCCGTAATCAACCGCATATATTTGAAAGCTCTCGATATCCGACGCTGTTTTTGTGGTTGAATAATAATCTTTTGCATCCTTTGTCGCTTCTTCATCATATTTCCAGTTTATCGCTTCAGCCGATATCCGGTTTGAATCCTCTGAAATTACAGCGTGAAAGGTTATCGTATCCGGATGTTTGGATGGTACCGCTACTCTGTAGGTCAGCATCATATCCTCAGTCGCCGTATCCAGAAGATCGATTCTATTTTCAAACATAAAGCAATTTTTTGTTTCTGCATAAGGAACAGGCTGAATATCATATTTTCCAACCGGAGATTCCGTTAAAATTCCGTTTTCTTCCATTCTGATCCCAGTAACTATTGTTTTTTCCTGTATTTTTTCTTTGAATATTACTTTTAGTTGAATTTCGCGGCTCTCTTTATCGTCTCCCGATACCAGCCAATCAGCGGAAGAAACGAAAAGCTCTTGATTCTGCTCCGTAACTACCGATTGAATCTGAAAAAACTTTTTTAATTGATTCATGATCTTATCATTTTCCGAATTGGTAAAATCACCTTTTACCGTTCCAAAAAAGCTAAGTTCCGACCACCATGCAGGATTGTTTCCACTGTCAGGATGAAGATAGCCCTCAGTAGGATAAAACTCTATGGAGTCAATCACAGGGGCCGGGTTTTCCAAAGCTGAATGCTCTATTTTATCGATTTCAGATGCAGAACCAGTTGCTGAAAAACGTTCTTCTTTTATCCACTCTATACACGAAGCGGAGGATACCATGATAAAACAAATCAGAAGAAATAAAAAGCATCGAAAGTGTACTTTCATGATCCCACCTCATAACTTACATAAATTCAAAATGGAATAGAAGGTATTCACAGTAAGTAACATTACCTCCTATCCCATTGCATACGAATCAGTGTTTTCAGTCAATTACCATCAATAAATACTTTGGGAAGTGATTCGTTTATTATTCGGCTTACCAAAAGCCTCTCCGCTTCCCGTTCTATTGTTTTCTTACAGGTCTTTGAAAGATTTATACATTTTCCAATTTTTATTTACAATAGCATGAATTGACATATTTTAAATATATTAATAAGAAATATATTGGTATAAAAATATATTATTATTGATAATAAAAGTAAAAGGCAGGATTCCATGTGGAATCCTGCCTTTTACTTTCTCTCTCTTCTACGCTTTATAATAGCTGTACAGCTGGCATTTGATCATTCCGTTATACAGCTTGCGGCGCTTGTCTGCAGGACGGCCAAAGCAGCTTTCAAACGTTTCGTCGGGGCTGATGATGTGGTAGCTCCAGCCGCGTTTGGGAACAAAGCGCTGCCCCATGGCCGTATACAGCTCCTCCGCCTGACTCAGGTCGAGCAGGCGCTCGCCGTAGGGCGGGTTGCAGATCACACAGCCGCGCTCGCCCTCTTCCGCAAAGTCGCGGATGTCGCGCTTTTCCGCCCGGATATGGGCGATGACGCCGGCCTTTTTCGCGTTTTCCAGCGTCAGGGCAACGGCCGCGCCGTCGATATCATAACCGGTAGCAAGGAAGGTGCTGTCACGCCGAACCAGATCCTGCGCGCGCGCTTTTTCGCGTATCCACACGCTTTCATCTATCCCCTTCCAGCTCTGCGCAGCAAAGCTCCGCTGCAGGCCGGGGGCGATGTTCATCGCGAGCAGCGCCGATTCGATGAGAATCGTGCCAGAGCCGCAAAACGGGTCGTACACGTGGGAATCCGGCCAAAGACGGGCCAGCTTCGCCATCGACGCAGCCAGCGTTTCTTTGATCGGGGCCTCCGCCGCGTTGGGGCGGTAGCCGCGCTTATGCAGCCCCACGCCGCTGGTATCGAGCATCACGCTGACAGTATCCTTTAAAATCAGGAACTGTACCTGATACATATCGCCGGATTCCTCGAACCACGGGATGCGATATTTCAGCTTCAGGCGTTCCACAATGGCCTTTTTGATGATGGACTGGCAGTCCGGAACGCTGGAAAGCTGAGAGCTGAGCGAACGTCCCTTGACCGGGAAACGGTCCTTCTTGCCGATCCACTGCTCCCACGGCAGGGCCTTTACCGCCTGAAACAGCTGCTCAAAGGTAACGGCACGGAACGTGCCGAGCAGCACAAGCACCCTCTCGCTGTAACGGGAGCAGAGATTCGCGCGCGCCAGCATTTCTTCGCTGCCTGCGAACACCACGCGCCCGTTCTGGGGCTCTACCTGCTGCGCGCCCATATCCCGCAGTTCTTCCGCCACCAGGCCTTCTACGCCCAGCAGGCAGGGGCATACCAGTTGAAATTGATCCATTGTGTTTCTCTCCGTATCTGAAAAAATAGCGGGCAAAAATTTTGTGTTTTACCCGGGAAATAAAACGGGGGCCGCAGTCTGACGCGGCCCCCGCTGACTCACTATATTATTCCGCATCCGGCTCCAATAAACCGTAATCGCCGTTTTTGCGCTGATATACTACATTGATTTCACCCGTAGCGCCGTTGCGGAACATGTAAAACTGATGACCGAGCAGGTTCATCTGCAAAATTGCTTCTTCCACCGTAAGGGGCTTCACCGGGAAATGCTTGGTGCGCACAATCCGATATTCCTCTTCTTCGGCGACTGCGGCAGGCTCGGCTTCTTCCGGCGTTTCCGTCACGAGCTGATCCAGCGCCGCAGAATGAATCTGCTTGTCCAGACGGCTCTTGTTCTTGCGAATCTGCCGGCCCAGAGCACTGATGACCTGATCCAGCGCGTCGTTCATTTCAAAATCGGTAGCCTCCGCACGATAAATCATGCCCTTGCTCCGGATTGTGATTTCAACCGTCTGACGGTTGCGCTCCAGCGTGACCACCACATGAGCGTCCGCGTCCGCATCGAAGATCTTATCAAAACGGGAAAGCTTTTTGGTTGCCAGGCTCTTGAAGTGATCTTTGAGTGTGACCTTACGTCCAGTAATCGTGATATTCATGTACGCATCTCCTTTGCAAATGGAAATCGCAGAGTTTTCGGAACATATTCCTGAAAATTGACCCGAACTCTCTGGGAGTATTATAACATAAATACCGAAAAAATAGAAGTAGTTCGATCTTAAATGATCATTTTTTTATGCCGGGTCACATGACAGCCGACGTTGACCGCAACGGGCAGGCCGGCAATGTGTGTTGCGTAGGTCTCGATATTCACGGCCAGCGCGGTCACATCGCCGCCAAAGCCCTGCGGGCCGACGTTCAGCTCGTTGACCGCGCGGAGCATATCCTGCTCGAGCTGATGGTAAAACGGGTCGGGGTTCGGCTCATCCAGCGGGCGGCACAGCGCCTTTTTAGCCAACTGTGCGCACAGCTCGAAATCGCCGCCGATCCCAACGCCCAGCACGACGGGAGGACAGGGGTTGCCGCCCGCAAGGCGGACGGTCTCCGTGACAAAATCGATCATCTGCTGCGGCCCGGCCGCCGGGGTCATCATCTTCAGGCGGCTCATATTCTCGCTGCCGAAGCCTTTAGGGCAGGCGGTCAGCGTCACACGGTCGCCGGGCACAATGCGGGTGTGCAGCACGGCGGGGGTATTATCCTCGGTATTGATGCGGCGCAGCGGATCGCCTACCACGGAGCAGCGGAGCAGTCCCTCTACATAGCCGCGGCGGACACCCTCATTCACGGCGTTCTCAAACGAGCCGCCGATGAGGTGCACCTCCTGCCCAATCTCCGCGAACACAACCGCCATGCCGGTATCCTGGCAGATGGGCAGGTTCAGCCGCCGTGCGGCATCCAGATTTTCGCACAGATCCTCCAAAATCGATTTTCCCAGAGGATTGCTCTCCTTCTGCACAGAGCAGCGGATGCAGCTTTCCAGATCGCCGGAAAGCTCGCGGTTCGCCTCGATAAACATCCGGCACAGCCCGTCGCTGATCAGGGAAACGGGAACCTCTCTCATACACTCCACACTCCTTTTTGTATGCGCCGCACGGGCGCGGATCGAACCATCTCATACTCATCTCTCGCGAAACAGCAGAGATCTATTTCACGCTCCTTCTGCAAACGGAGAGAGCGCAACGTCTTTTTTCACCTGTTTTGCGGAAGCCTAGTATCAAAATACCCGGCGGCCGGATACAAACACCATTTCCGGCTTTGTGCTGATTTGAAGCGGGTCGTCACGGAAGAGGGAAAAATCGGCGTCCTTACCCGGCTCCAGAGAGCCGACACGGTCTTCGATATGGCAGATGCGCGCGGGGTTGATCGTGATCGCGCGCAGCGCTTCTTCCCGCTCGAGCCCTTCGCGCACCGCAAGAGCGGCGGACAGCGGCAGGTATTGAATCGGAACGACCGGGTGATCCGTGACGATCGCAATGCGGACGCCTTGCTTTTGGAGCATGCCGGGGCACGCCGGCGTCAGATTCTTCAGCTCGGGCTTGGAACGGTCGCACAGAATGGGGCCGGAAAGCACCGGCACATCCTCCCCGGCCAGATCGTCGGTGATCAGGTAGCCGTCCGTTCCGTGAATGATCACATAATCGAGATGGAATTCGCGTCCCAGGCGCATGGCGGTAAAGATATCGTCGGCCCGGTGTGCGTGAAAATGCACCTGCAGCTTGCGCTGAAGCACCGGAATGAGCGCTTCGCATTTGATGTCGTACTCCGGCGGATCGATGTCCTCGTCCTTGCGAGAAAGCTCCAGATCCTCCAGATAGCGCCGGGTCTTGTACAGCTCCTCGCGGATGAGAGCCGCCGTAGCCATGCGGGTGGAGGGCGTCTGGCTTTTGCCGTGGTACGTGGATTTCGGGTTCTCCCCCAGCGCCATTTTCATCGCCACGGGCGCCTGGATGACCATGTTGTCGATCCGCCGTCCCGCTGTCTTGACCGCGGCCAGCTGCCCGCCGATGGGGTTCGCACTGCCCGGGCCGGTAATGACTGTCGTCACGCCCGCGGCGCAGGCCTCCTCAAAGCAGCGGTCGAGAGGGTTCACGGCGTCGATGCCCCGCATCTGCGGCGTAATGGGGTCGGTATCCTCGTTGCCGTCGTCGCCCTCAAAGGTCAGGCCGTCCTCCCACATGCCGAGGTGGGTATGGGCGTCCACAAAGCCGGGGTAGACGGAAGCACCGCCGGCGTCGACCACCTCCTCCCCCACGGCGTCGGGCGCGGGCATGGGGCCGACCGCGGCGATTTTGCCGTCCCGCACCAGCAGGTAGCCGTTCGGGATCGGGTCGCCTGCCATCGTATAAATCATTGCATTTTGTATCAGCATGTGTTACCTCCAAAAACGGGCAGACGCCCGGAAAAATCCGGGCTTGTCTGTAACTTCAGATCGATCGGATATTTTAAAAGCAAAGCGAACCAAAGCGGCGCCGCAGGAATGCCCAAAGGGCACGCGTACCGCATGGATTCCAGGGATTGGAACGAGGCTGCTGCTTCGCTTTACCGGAACGAACCATCGTGCCGATTCTGTAAACAACCCCTGGAACCATTACGCAAAAAGGCGGAGTGTAACCACTCCGCCTGCTTTATTTGGATGAGCCGCCGTGCTTGGTAAAGCCGCCGCGCTTGGAATCAATGCACCTTTTGAGGTCGGACATTTTTTCATCGCTGGTCTGCTTGAACCGAGACATCATTTCCTCAAAGCTGGACGCTTCAGGTTTTTTGCTCGCCTGCCACTCGTAGTTGCCAGGCCGACCTGCAGGGCGCGGTCCGGAAGGGCGTGGCCCGGAAGAACGCGGCGCGAAGTGACGCGCGGCAGGACCGTTGTCACGAGGCGGCGGCGGAACAGCCTTTTTCATGGAAAGACTCACTTTGCCATCATCGCTGATGCTCAGCACTTTCACCTTGACCATCTGATTTTCCGTTACATAGTCGCGGATTTCCTTCACGAAGGTCGGAGCTACCTCAGAAATATGAACCATCCCGGTTTTGCCCTCGGGAAGCTCTACAAAAGCACCGAACTTTGTAATTCCAGTAACCTTTCCCTCAAGAATTGTCCCTACCTCAAGTTGCATACAGTAATAATATCCTCCTCTTAAATTCAGAGCCGTTTAATTCCCCGCAATATTTACAAAAACACGTTCGCCGGGTTTGGCATAATCGAGCCCCTCCCGCACAACGCGTTCTATGTACTCGTCACTGACGCCGCTGCCGGAGGACAAGCTGTGTTTTAAGTCCTCGTTTTTGATCTCCTGAATTTTGATCTGCTGCTTTAAATCGGCCAGCTGCCGCTTCTTTTCGCTGATCTGCATCTGCTGGTTCACAAGGGCGACCGCCGCGTAAACCGCAAATACCAGAATGGCAAACCGCAGCAAAAAGCTCTTCTTTTCTTTTTTGGCTTTCAGCACCCTCATAAAGTCAAACAGCTCCCCTCTCTGCAGTCCGCTGTAATCGGGCAAATTCAGAATCCATATAGCTGATTATACACTATCGGATGGGGAGGTTTCAAGCGATTTTTTTCTTTTCTTCCGAAATTTTAAGGGTTTTGTTGTGACTTTCGCGATTTTTACGCAGATCGTGCGCACCCCGCGGAAAATCCGGCGGAACAAACGCCCGATCGGCCGAAGAATCCAGCGCAGCAAAAAGTTTTTGATCGCCGTTAAAATCCGCAGAAGAAGCTTCGCTAAACGGAAGGTAATTTCGCCGAGGGTAAGAAAATAAACGCACATGCCGATGGCCTCGCCCGCCAACAGATAAAACCGAACCTCTCCCCAGTTCACCGCAAGGGCCACAAGGAAGCTCACCACGGCCGCGACAAAGCAGACAAAGATATCCTGCCAGATCACCTGGCGTTTTTCACTGCGGGCAAACACCCGGAAAATGCGAAACACATCGTAAAACGCGCCGAGCGCGAATCCAACTGCCAGAGCCATCAGAAAACCCTGGCCCTGCTCCTCCAGAGTAAGACCCAAAGCGCCATCACCCCGCTATCGGAACATCTTGGAGAACACACCGCCCCCACTGCTCTGTTTTTGATCGGTATAGGTAACAGAATAGATTTCCCCCGTGATCGTCAGCTCGCCGGTTTCGGTATTGAGCTTGCCGATCTGCAGGTTCCGGCCGCGGATGACGATTTCGCCAAGGTCGGTATACGCCACCACCGTCTGGTCGTCGAAGCTGTCTACATTCGAGACCCCTGTTGCCGTAAGTGTTTTTCTGTTATCCACAATCAGGCTGTGCGGCGCGCGGACCGTTTTGGCTGCTGGTTTCTTTTCTTCCGCCATGATCGTACCCTCCCGACAGTATAGTTTATCACAATTCCGCTTTTCTTCCGGTCTTTCCCACCTGCGGAGAGGGCAAGGAATCCGGCGCGAAAGCGGATTGGGCTATACTACATATATGCTGGCGCAAAGGGACATATTCTGGCTCAGTTCAGGAAACCGCCTCGTACATTTCGGACGCTTCCCCTTTGGGGGCGTATTCGCTCACCCGCACCACGCGCACTTTCAGGCTGCGCGCGCCGAGCTGCAGCTCCAGCACATCGCCCTCTTTTACCTCATAAGAGGCGCGGGCGACCTTGCCGTTTACCATGACCCGCCCGGCGTCGCACGCTTCGTTTGCAACGGTGCGCCGCTTGATCAGACGGGATACTTTTAAATACTTATCCAATCTCATGAGACAAATTTTCTCCTTTTCTATGCTTCTATAAGGCCATTGAATCCAAGGCCGTCGTTTCTCCCGCCCAAAACGGAAGAAAAAGCACAACGATCAACCCTGCCGACGATAACACAAAAGGCCACGGCAAACGCAAAACGCCTGTCCGCAGCCTTCAATATCGATAACAGTTTATTTGTCGGTAGCATCCTTAAATGCTTTGCCAGCCTTGAATGCCGGAATCTTGGACGCGGGGATCGTGATGGGGGAATTGGTTCTGGGGTCACGGCCCTGTCTTTCGTTGCGGGAACGAACCTCGAAAGTACCGAAGCCAACCAGCTGAACCTTCTCCTCTTTCGCAACGGTCTCGATGATGACATCGATCATTGCATTCACTGCGCTGTCGGCATCCTTCTTGGAAATAGCGGCTTTCTCTGCCACTGCAGAAATCAATTCTGTTTTGTTCATAAGATTTGTTACCTCCAAAATTTTATTTTTCAGTCTGGTTTTCCAGCTGGGGAATGGTACGCTGTTTTACTTCATCCCAAAGCCTGTCCAACTCTTCAGGCGACAAAGTGTCCAGCCGCTGTCCCCTTTCCTTGGCCAACTCCTCCGCCGCGGTAAAACGCGCGATGAATTTGTTGCAGGAAATGGTCAGCGCCTGCTCCGGTTCCGTTTTCAGGTGCCGGGCCGCATTCACTACTGAAAACAAAAGATCTCCGACCTCCTGCTGGCAGTCCTGCGCATTACCCTTCCGGATCGCCTCCTTCAGTTCCGCGGTTTCTTCCTCCACCTTTTGCAGCGTCTGCCAGACATCGGCAAAGTCATACCCCGATTTTGCCGCTTTCTGCTGCACCTTGGCACTGCGCATCAAAGCTGGCAGTGCGGGTGAAACGCTTTCCAGCACCTGTGCCTGAGTCGACTGGTGCTTGGTGCTCTTTTTGATGGCATCCCAGTTTTTGAGAACCTCTGCGGAATCCTGGACATGGACATCCCCGAACACGTGGGGATGCCGAACAATCAGCTTTTTACAGATGCCGTCGGCAACCTGATCAAAATTGAACCTGCCTGCCTCAGTTTCCAAATCTGCATGGAACACTACCTGAAGCAGCACATCGCCCAGTTCTTCCTTCAGAAGCTCCGTATCTTCGGTGTCGATGGCTTCGACCGCCTCATACGTTTCTTCAATCAGGCAGGCCCGGATGCTTTGATGTGTCTGCTCCCGGTCCCAGGGGCATCCCCCGGGCGAACGGAGAATTCTGACGATTTGCAGCAGGTCCTCAATCGTGTAAGTTTCTTTTCTTTGAAAATCCAACCTGACAGGTCCTTTCCTGGAATATAGCCGGCGAAAACTAGTACTATATTACCTTATCCATCCATGTTTTTCAAGTATTTTTGCAATTTTTTGCCCATTCGGGAGCATCAAAATATCATCGCGGCAAATTGCACGCAAACACAGCAGCGAAAGCGAATAAACCAGCACCGCCGCGCCTACTCCGCCCAGCGTGGAAAGATTCTCTGAAAGAACATGCGAAAGCAGCCCTCGAGTCGACCACGCAGCGGCGCAGCACAGGATGGACGCGATGAGCGGCTTACCAAAAATCGAAAGAAAATCCGGCATGATTCTGGTCTCGCGGCACAGGCAGATCAGCGCCGCCACCGTGAGGAAAAAATAGCAGACCAGTGTGCCCGCGCCGGCGCCCAGCACGTTGATTTCCGGAATTCCCACCAGAAAGTAATTGAGCGTCACCTTGATCGTCAGCCCGACCGCCAGAAGCTTTACGGGCAGATCGACCCGGCCGACCGCCTGCAGCATGCTGTTGACCGGCGTGCTGAACGACGCGAAAATCGCGCCGACTCCCATAATGACCAGAACATGAGAGGTAATGGGCAGTGAGGGGCGTGCGCCGAATACCAGGCGCGCCACCGGCCCCGCCATCACCGCAAGACCCATGCCCGCGGGGATGCTGAACAGTGCGGTAACCCGCAGAACCGCTTCCATGCTCTTTTTCAGGTGCAGTGCTTCCCCGCGCGTATACGCAGCGGTCACGTTGGGCAGCGCGCTGATGCCAAACGCCTGCGTGATGGCCGGTACCAGCATAAACAGCGTCAGCGCCATGGAGAAGCAGCCGAACAGAAAATTCGGGACGGTATCTGTCTCAATGTTGATCTGTGGTATCATTCCCTGATACATGGAAAGCAATACCTGTGGATTTTGCTCCATTACATTGTGTATCCGGGTCTGCAAAAAGGTGGTGTCCACCATGGCAGCCACATTGACGGCCATGGCCCCGATCCCGATGGGGATCGCCGTTCTCACCAGACGGGAGACTGTTTTGCGCATGCTGCGCGGCGGCGGGGAATTTCTCAGGTTTTCTTCCGTAATTCCGTCGCCGATCAGCTTGTGGCGGCAGAACAGGAACAGAAAGCTGAGGAGCGAGCCTACCGTTACGCCGAGGATCGCGCCTGCGGCGGCGTAGGGCAGCACCGCGCTTCTCGCGTAATCGCGCGAAGCGGCGGCCACCCCGAACACCGTTCCGAGGGTTTCGTATTCCTTCATTCCCTGATGCAGAATCAGGCAGGCGGCGGAAAGCCCGACCGTCAGCTTGCTCAGCGCTTCGATGATTTCTGAAATTGCGGTGGGGTACATATTCCGCAGACCTTCATAGTATCCCCGATAAATGGCGGTTAAACAGCTGAACAAAATTGCCGGAGCCAGCGTGTACAGCGCGGGCAGGGCGTTTTCGTTGCCGATGATTTTTGCGTAGGCGGCCGCGCCGAACACCATCAGCGCAAAGCCGACCGTTCCGGTGCCGATAAAGATGGGGGCCGACGCGCGGTGGATGCGCCGGATATCCCGGTAAGCGCCGCGGGTGCAGCTTTCGGAAACCAAGCGCGAAATCGCGATTGGGAACCCTGCCGTGGCCAGGCTGTAAATCGGCCCGTAAAAATTATAGGCCGTATTGAAATACCCCAGGCCATCCTCTGTAATGACCCAGGTCAGCGGCACCTTGAACAGGGCGCCGATCAATTTTACGATTAAAATGCTCGCTGTCAGAATCAAAGCACCGTGTAAAAAGCTCTGGCTCTTCCTGCGGGAAGCTTTCCCCATAGTAGCACATCCATTCCCCAAAAATCCCGTTCGGGCGTTTGCCCTCTCTTTGGAATTTATATTAGCCCCGGGGAACGGTTATGCGAAAATCCATCGATACACAAGCGCCCGGATTCCGCCAAAACGGAATCCGGGCGTTTCATTCGTTTGTTTTGCTCAAAAGGGATTACAGCTGGGCAGAAGCTTCCTGAATCTGCTCCTCGAGCGCCTTTAGCTGATCCTGAAGCTCGTCAATCGCGACCATTGCTTCGGCTACCAAATCCGCAGGATCGCTGTCTGCTTTTTTGGCGTCGTAAACCGCTTTGCCCAAAGCCTCATACTTTTTGTTGATTTCGTTATTCAGCTCGGCCGCACTGATTTTCAGTTTGGATACATCCACAAGCTGACCGGCTTTTTTCCCGACCGCATTCGCCGCCGATTTCGCATTGATGACAACATCTTCAAAAAGGCCCATCGTAGACACGCTCCTTCGATTTTTGTTACTTCGATTATACCACCTATTTGGCTAACAATGCAAGAATCTGTCCTGTAAACAAATTATAAATTATTTGTGTGCAAAATGGTCCAAACCTGTAAAAAGCATTCAGACTGTCGAAAACCGCCGGGCGGCGCGAAACTGACGCAGCGAAATCAAATTATTTCGCAATTTGCGGCAGCGCGGCTTTGCCGATCATCCGAAACTTATTCCACGGCGCTCTGGTAGATGCTCCCGCCGATAAACTCCCGCAGAATGGAGTTTTCCGGCACAAGGCTTTCGTCCACCGGCACAAAGCGTTCGAGCTGTGTGAGGAGATGGCTGGTGTAGTGATAGCGGGGATGCTCGCACGAAATTTCGCGCAGCAGCGGGATGGCCTTACGGCGCAGAATACAGGGCTCATACATGTGGATGGAATTGATCGTGATGTTGCTCACGCTCTTGTACGGACGGATATAGTTGTTCTCGCCGTCAAGCACATTCTGCCACATGGAGAGCGTTCGCTCGGGGCCGGCACCGCGGAAGCTGTAATCGCGCACCACGCGGCGGATAAACCGCAGATCGTTGTGCGACAGCACCACGCCCGCGCTGTCTTTAATATCCTGCTTGACGCTGATGTACAGCTTGAGCAGGTGATCCTGCGGCAGGTGCGCGCTGATGCGCGGGTTCAGCGCATGGATTCCCTCGAAAATGGCCACGCCGTTTTCCGGCAGAGCCACCGGCTTTGTATGGCCTGTCGGCTGATGGATGGAAAAATCGAATACCGGCACATCGCAGCGTCCGGTTTCAATCAGGTTCATCATACAGCTCTCCAGCACGGGAACATTCAGCGCATCCACCGATTCATAATCGTGATCGCCGTTTTTCAGGAGAGGCGCCTGGCTTTCACCCCGGTAAAAATCGTCCAGAGAGATCGTCGCGCAGCGAACCCCGCGGTTCTGGAGCATCTCTTTCATGATCTCCATGGTTGTGGTCTTGCCGCTGCTGGACGGCCCGGCCAGCAGAATGATTTTATTTCGCTCCGGATTTTCCGTGATGGTATTGACGATGGAGCCCAGGTACCGGCGATAGGCGGATTCAATTTGCTCGATCATGCCGATCGGGTCGGTTTTGGCCGCCTCGTTGATCTGCTCGAGGTGATCGACATATTTGACGTAGCTATTTGCGAAATAGTTCATACAGCTCTTTCACCTGCTCCTTCCTTGCAATCATTTCCTCATGTCTGCTGACATATTCATACGGAAATTTAAAATTGAAAATACGCCGCAGCGTATCGGAATACGGGTCCTTGACTTTGCTGACGGCGCCTGCGCCGCAGGCCAGGATCGTATGGGTCTCATCCATGATGTACACGTTATAATCGCTGTAACAGCCGGGCTTGGCCCAGCCGGTATTTTCCAGATTGCCGACCATACGGCTCTGCCGGTACAGATAGTATGGCTCGTACCCGGACGAAAACAGGCTTTTCGCGGTGTCGTCAAGCATCTGCGCGGCCGCAGCAGCGTCGGGATCAAAGCCGTCGCGCTCCGACTGGTTCAGCCGGGAGGAACGTTTCAGAGCCAGCGTATGCACGGTAACGCTC
The DNA here is from genome assembly GCF_000277625.1 of Clostridium sp. MSTE9. Classification (NCBI taxonomy): domain Bacteria; kingdom Bacillati; phylum Bacillota; class Clostridia; order Eubacteriales; family Clostridiaceae; genus Clostridium; species Clostridium sp. MSTE9. The sequence goes on along the minus strand of NZ_AKFU01000051.1, from coordinate 82,594 downwards.
TCCGGGTCAAGCCGCAGCACCTGTTCCAGCGTGCTTCGGTAGCCCTCCACCATATCGCCGGGCAGCCCGACGATCAAATCCATATTGATATTGTCAAAGCCTATTTTGCGGGACAGCTCAAACGCCGAAACCGTCTGCGCGGTGGTGTGGCGGCGGCCGATCCGCTCCAAAATCTCGTCATTCATCGTCTGGGGATTGATGCTGATGCGGGTCACGCCGAATTTTTTGAGCACCTGCAGGCGCTCGGGCGTTACGGTATCGGGCCGGCCGGCCTCCACCGTAAATTCGCGGCAGGACGAAACCGGGAAATGGGTGCAGAGCGTATCGAGCAGCGTGCGCAGCTGCTCCGGTGAAAGGGTCGTGGGCGTTCCGCCGCCGATGTAGACGGATTCGAGCCGAAGGCCCAGTTCCCCAGCCACCTTTGCCGTATGTTTCAGCTCTTTGCACAGCAGGGAAACATATTCCGGCATCAACCGGATGGCCTTGTCCACCGACTGCGACACAAACGAGCAGTACGCGCACCGCGTGGGACAAAACGGGATGGAAATGTAAAGGCTGTACGATTCGGGACGGGATTTGGACAGGATTTTCTGCTCGTTGTCCATCGTCACCACGCTCAGCCGCGTTTTTTCGGGTGTGACAAGAAAGCCGGAGGTAAAATGCCCGATGGCCTGCTCCCGGCCCATCTGCCCGCACAGACGGCGCAGCAGCTTGATCGGGCGCACGCCGGTCAGAATACCCCACTGCGGGCGATAGCCGCAGCGCTCGGCGAACAGCTCGAACAGCATCACCGCCATCAGGCGCTCCGCTTCTTTGTCCATCCGTAAGATGGACTCCGGAAAGGACCTGCTGTCCTCCAGCATCCGGCCGCCCAGGTGCAGCCGTACGGAAATCTGCACCTGACCGCCCTGCTGCCGCAGGCCCGTGTAAACGGTGGTCTGCGTTTCCGGCAGCGCTTCGGGGACTTCAAACACCGTTTTGATTTCTTCATAAGGCAGGAACACCCGGCACAGATTTTCCATTTCGTAATGATACGGGTGCCCGTCGACCAACAGAACCATCAATAAAATTCCTCTTCATTTAGAAACGGATTGTACCGTCTTTCTCTCTCCAGGGTTGTGGAGGGGCCGTGGCCGGGATAGACATAGTAGTCGCCCTCCAGATTGGCAAGCTTCTGCAGGGACTGCTGCATGTCGCGGCTGCTGCCGGTGGCAAGATCGGTTCTTCCCATAGAGCCGGCAAACAGCGTATCGCCGCTGAAGATCACATCATTCACAAGAAAGCAGCAGCTGCCGACGGTATGCCCGGGCGTAAACAGCACTTTGATTTTCAGGCTGCCCAGCTCAATGACGTCCCCGTCGTCGAAAATGTGGTCCGGCACAAAGCTCTCGTGCCGGATCGAGGGCAGCATGCTGCCCTGGCTGATGTCCGGGTCGCCGGCGCAGGGCGCGTCGGGACGGGAGATGTACACCTCGCACCCCGTCAGCTCTTTGACGTGCGGCACACCGTCGATATGGTCAAAGTGGCCGTGGGTCAAAAGGCAGAGCGTCACTTTTTCCGCGGGCAGAGCGCGGATGGCTTCATCCAGCCGCGCAGAAGTAAAACCGGGATCGATCACGGCGGAAAGGCCGGTTTCGTCGTCGGTGAGCAAATAGCAATTTTCTTCCAGCAGTCCGCCGGTAATTGCGTTGATTTTCATAAGCCGAGTCTCCTTCCAATCAGTCGTGAGGGGATACCAAGCCCTCAGGAACGGCGAACGGACAGAATGCCTTCGATTCCGCTCAGCTTCGAGATCACGCCGGCCAGATGGTCGATACCGTTGACGGTGATGGTAGCGGAAATGATTGTTTTGCCGTCCTTTGTTTCGCGCGAATTCAGCGAGTGGATGAACAGGCGCAGGGTAAACATCTGCTGGGTCAGGTCGGCAAGAAGTCCCGGGCGGACCTCCGCCACGATTTCAAGGGTGGATTTGAATTCCTCCTTGACCTCGCCGCTCTCCCAGTGCGCGGAAACCCAGCGTTCCGGCTCGGGGGATTCTGCGATATTCCGCGGCACGTTGGGGCAGGACCGTTTATGAACGGACACGCCGAAGCCGCGGGTGATAAAGCCGATGATCTCGTCGCCCGGCAGCGGGTTACAGCAGCGCGAGAACTTGATCAGGCAGTTTTCCATGCCGTCGATGAGAACGCCGCCCGCCGCCCGTTTGATGGGGCTTTGGGACTGCTTGCGTTCCGTTGTCTGCGCCGGCTTTCTCGTTTTCAGGTATTCCTCGCGCAGGCGGGGCATGTTCTTCCACAGCTGGATTCCGCCGTAACCGATGGCCGCGTACACGTCGTCCATCGTATTGCAGCTGACCTTGCGCCCAATGCCGAGCAGGAAGTTTTTCAGTTCTTCTTCGGTGAGCGCGATGCCGTTGCGCTTTAATTCGCGCTCTACCTCGGCACGGCCCTCCACAATATTTTCATCGCGGCGCTCTCTTTTGAACCACTGGCGGATCTTATTGCGCGCCTCGCTCGTTTTCACGATCTTGAGCCAGTCGCGGCTGGGGCCGTGGTTAGCTTCCTTTGTGGTGAGGACTTCGATGATCTCGCCGTTTTTGACTTTATAGTCGATCGGGACAATGCGCTTATCCACCTTGGCGCCGATCATGCGGTTGCCCACCGCGCTGTGAATGGCATAGGCAAAGTCGATGACTGTGGCGCCCATGGGCAGGTTGATGACCTCTCCCTTCGGCGTAAAGACAAACACCTCTTCCGGCACAAGGTCGGATTTGATGTTGCGCACGATGTCGGTCGCGTCGCTGTCCTTCTGGTTTTCGAGCATCTGGCGAATCCATGCCAGGCGGTTTTCAAGAGAATCGCCCTTGCCGGCAAGGCCGAGCTTGTATTTCCAGTGCGCCGCGATACCATATTCCGCTGTGTGGTGCATTTCCCAGGTACGGATCTGCACTTCAAACGGGATTCCCTCTTTGCCGATCACCGTGGTGTGAAGCGACTGGTACATATTCGGCTTCGGCGTGGAAATATAATCTTTAAAGCGGTTCGGCAGCGGACGGAACATGTCGTGAATGATGCCGAGAACGTTATAGCAGTCGTTGACGGTATCCACGATCACGCGCACCGCGTAAATATCGTAAATTTCATCCATGCTGCGGCCCTGCATGAACACCTTGCGGTAAATGCCGTGAATGCTCTTAACGCGGCCCTGAAGGTACACATTGGGGATCATGCGGGAAACACGGTCGTAGACCAGCGCCTTGGTCGTTTCAATAAAGTGGTCTCGGTCTTTTTTGCGCAGCTCAAGTGTATTTTCGATTTCCTGGTAGGCAATCGGGTCAAGGTAGCGCAGAGAAAGGTCCTCCAGCTCCTCCTTGATGGCGCGGATACCGAGACGGTGCGCGATGGGGGCGTAAACCTCCATGTTCTCCAGCGCCTTGTCGCGCTGCTTCTGGGGGGTCATGTACTCCAGCGTACGCATATTGTGCAGGCGGTCCGCCAGCTTGATGATAATGACGCGGATATCCTCGGACATGGCGATCAGCATTTTGCGGATGTTTTCCGCCTGCTGCTCCTCGCGCGAGGAATAGGGAATCCGGCCCAGCTTGGTAACGCCGTCGATCAAACTGGCAATATCCGACCCGAACTGCTTTCTGATCTGATCGAGCCCGACGGAGGTATCTTCCACGACATCGTGCAGAAGGCCCGCCGCCACGGACTCCGAATCCATACCAAGCTCCACGAGGATGCACGCGACCGACACAGGATGAATGATGTACGGCTGGCCCGAAAGGCGCTTTTGCCCCGTGTGGGAGCTTTCCGCAAGCCGGTACGCCCGCCCGATCAGATCAAGATCAAAATCGTGGCCGCTCGTTTCCATCGCCTGCAGAAGATCATCATAGGTTTTTGAAGTTGTATCAGTCATGTGCAACACCATCTTCTTTGATTTGGTTAATATCACATAATATTGGGGATTCAAACAAATTGACCTTCTGATCTGTTTCGCACAGCTCAACATTTAGTTGATCGCCGCTCTGCTGAAGCAAAAGCAGGCCGCGCTCCGCAAATACTTCCAATGCGGTCAGAAGCCGGGCGTAGCCTATTTTGCCGCCGTCGAACCGGTAGAGCAGAAGCTCCGCCCCGCCCGACCAGCCGCCCCGCTCCCGCAAAAAGCGATACAGCTGTGCAAAATTTGTGTAATCCGGCAGAAGCTCCTCCGCTTCTTTCAGAGTGAGATCGTCTCCCCGCTTATATTTTTCAAAGGTTAGCTTGCCCCGAATAAACGCGTCTGTATCCAATGCCGACAGCTTCATCTCCCGGATAAACACAGAAAGCTGCATTTCACCGCGGAATTCCTTTGCGTCCAGCGTAACGGCCAAATCCAGCTCATCCCCGGGCTCATAGGGAAACTCCTTTGCGGTGGTATGGAACAGCATGCAGTTCGTCATGGTTCCGTCGCGGGAAAACATCAGCCGCAAATGCTTTCCTTCCCCCACCGGGGTGATTTTTTCAAGACGCATACGGTACAGCCCGAACAGCGGCGCCGGGTTGTCTGTGCCGAACGGCTCCAGCGCCTGCAAAAGGCCCGGCAGCTCCGTGCTGAGCGTGGCAGGGCGCAGCTTGCAGTCGAGCCGCAGGGTGGGAACCGCATCCGGAACACCGGCCGCGTAGCGGTTGACCGCCTCGCGGAACGTCTCGATATTCTCTGCGGGCAGGCTGATACCGGCCGCCATGGGATGCCCGCCGAATTTTGTAAACAGCTCCGAACAGGAGCAGAGCGCTTCGAATAAAGAAAAGCCCTCGACGCTGCGGCCGGAGCCCTTGGCCTGATCCCCCGAATACGAGATGACCATGCAGGGCTTGCCAAAGTGATCAACCAGACGTGCCGCCACAATACCGATCACGCCGTGGTGCCATTCGCGCCCGGCGACGACCAGCACGCGGTCGTACAGGCGTTCGGGGTGCTCCTTTAAATCCTGCAGGGCGCTCTGGAACAGCTCGGATTCAATCTGCCGCCGGCAATCGTTGTCGTCGCAGATTTCCTCTGCCAGCTCGCGCGCCTCGTCGGGGTCTTCGCTGACCAGCAGGCGCACGGCCCTGCCTGGCGAACCGATGCGGCCCGTCGCGTTGATGCGCGGCACGATCGAAAAGGCCACGTTCCCTGCAGTCAGCTGCCGCCCTGCCATACCGGAGCGCTCGAGCAGCTCGCGGATGCCAAGGCGGTCTGTACGCGAAAGCAATCGCAGCCCCTCGCGCACCAGCAGCCGGTTTTCGCCGGTGAGCGGCACCACGTCGCCGATGGTGCCCACCGCAACCAGATCGGCATAGTTTTCAATCAAGCCTTCCAGATCGCAGTCTTCGCCCTCAAGCGCCATAATCAGCTTAAAGGCAACGCCCACTCCCGCAAACTGCTTATAGGGAGAAGCATCGTCCGGCCTGTGGGGATCCACCACCGCCACCGCGTCCGGCAGAACCTCCTGCGCACGGTGATGGTCGGTGACAATCAGTTCCATCCCCAGTTCTTTGACATACTCGGCTTCCTTGACCGAGGCGATACCGTTATCCACCGTAATAATCAGGTTTACCTGCCTGCTGTGCAGAAATTCCACCGCATTCAGATTCAGGCCGTAGCCCTCCCCCTCACGCTCCGGAATATAATACATCACATTGCCGCCGCAAGACTCCAGGTAAGAGTACAAAATAGCCGTGGCGGTCACGCCATCTGCATCGTAATCCCCATAAATTGCGATTTTCTCAAAATCGTCCAGCGCACGGCGGATCCGTTCCGCCGCCTTGTCCATATCCGCTGTTAAAAACGGGTCGGACAGCTCCGACCTTTCTCCCAACAATTCTTCTATCTGATTGCGCCGGTGTGCGCCCCGAATCTCCAACATCATTGCCAGAAAAAACGGAAGACCGTACTCCTCCGCAATCTGCGCCGCACGCTCTTTGTTCAGAGGGGACACCAGCCATTTTTTCAACCTCAACCTGTTCACCTACCTCATGAAAATTAATTGTACCATTTTGCGTCAAAATATTCAATCATTTGACAAAAATACTACGAGCACAAAACGGGAGGTTACACGCCATTGTGATGAAGTCCCAAACGACTCCACGCAAAAACGGACAAGGCCCCGATTCAGGAGCCTTGTCCGGGCGAAAAACACCAACAGTTGAACTCAAATTGACCGGCATAACGCCTGCATCAAAAAAACAGAACACAGCCCTGCTGCAAACAAAGCCGCATCGCTTCTGCAACAGTTTGAAACTACTTGTTGTTCTTTACTTCCTTGATCAGCTCCCGCACATCGCCGTCGATCGCCGGGAATTCCAGCGAAAGCTCTTTGAGCGTTTTCACGATCACGCTGAGCACAAAATAATCGCGGAACCACCGGTGATTGGCCGGAACCACATACCACGGCGCTTCTTTTGTGCTGCAGTGCGAAAGCACATCGGAATAGCAGTGCTGGTATTCGTCCCAGAAGCGCCGCTCTTTCAGGTCAGCCGCGGAGAACTTCCAGTTCTTTTCGGGGGTTTCCAGCCGCTCCTCCAGCTTTTTCTGCTGAAAGTCCTTCGAAATATGCAGAAAGAACTTGAGCAGAATCGTATCGTTGTTGACCAGGTATTTTTCAAATTCGCGGATCTCATCAAACCTGCTGTGCGCCGTTTCGTCGTCGATCGTCCTGTGCACACGCGTCACGAGCACATCCTCATAATACGAGCGGTTAAAGACGACGATGTCCCCCCGCTTCGGCGTTTTCTGGTGGACACGCCACAAATAATCGTGATTGAGCTCCAGCGGCGTGGGCACCTTGAAGTTTTCCACATAAAAGCCGTTGGGGTTGATACCGGACAGCGCCTTTCGCACGGTGCCGTCCTTCCCGCTGCAGTCCATCCCCTGAAGCACGATCAAAAGGGCATACTTTTTCGAGGCATAGAACTTTTCCTGCAGCTCCTCAAACTCGTCATGGAGTTTTTTATACTTCTCCTCAATGTCCTCTTTGGAAAGACCGATGGTGTCATCGGGGCGAAAGTCTTTCACACTGATATGATCCTGATCGGAATTGACCGTAAATTTACCGAACAACTGGATTCCCTCCTCCTTTTGAAACGCAAACCAGACAGCTTAGAATTGGTTTCATTATATTCTTCTGCATCCAATTTCTCAATATGCGGGGAAAAATATAAGAAACAGCGCCGAACGAAGCAGAGGATTGCGAAAAGCGATTTAACGTGATAATATGAAAAAGCACACTACACGACATGCGATGGAGGGCAAAACATGGAACAGTTTCAGAATGTTACCATAGTAAAGAAAGCCAATATTTATTTTGACGGCAAAGTGACCAGCCGCACTGTGCTGTTTGAGGACGGTACCAGAAAAACCCTCGGCATCATGCTGCCCGGACAATACGAATTCGGAACAGGAGACAGCGAGCTGATGGAAATTCTGGCGGGCACAGTGAGAGTACTCCTGCCGGGCCGGACAGAATGGCAGACCATTGAGGCAGGACAGAGCTTTGAGGTTCCCGCCAACAGCAAATTCCAGATTGAAATGCAGGAGCCCGTGGACTATTGCTGCTCTTACGGCAAAGAATAACTCACGGACAAAGCAAACAGGAGGCCTTTCTCATGGGTCTTTTTTCTCCCCGCTGGCACGAGGTCTTTTTCAGCACCAATCCGGAACAATTTTTCCGCGGCCAGAATGTGTTGAGAGAGCACGGCCTGCCGTTTAAAACCAAGACGGAAAACCGCGCCTTCCGGGAATCCAGAAATAATCTGGGCGGAAGAACCCCCATGCTGACCAGAGTGCACTTCGGCCCGGAAAGCGGCGATGAGTACCGGATTTTTGTCGCGGAGGAAAACACCGCGGCAGCCAGGTTTCTGCTGCAAAACAACGAGAGAACAGACGGATAAACACAAAGAAAGCAGGCCCGAAGCCGGAAAATGGATCCGGCTTCGGGCCTGTATTGCGGGAGAAGAATCATCTTTGGTTCTTCTCCCCGTTTACTTGAATCTGATTCTTAATATCTGCTCAATCTGCTTACGAAACCTTCACGACGCCAAACGTAGTCTGTTCCCCGTTGACATCCCATTCGGCGGTGTATCCATCGGTTTCGCCAAGGCGGATTTCGTCCGCCAGCACCTCGCGGCTGATTTGTTCACGGTTTTTCCACAGAAGGTCGGCCAGCTTATCGTTGCCGTTCTGGTACACGATAATGCGGTCGGTCACCTCGAAGCCGGCATCCTTGCGCATGGACTGCAGCTTGCTGATGATCTCGCGCACAAAACCCTCTTCCACCAACTCGGGGGTCAGGGTCGTATCGAGCACGATGGTCACGCCCTTATCGGACATGGACTCAAAACCTTCCTTCTGGGCGGTTTCGATCAGGAGCTCTTCCGCGGTGAGAGAAATCTCTCCGGTAGAGATCGAGAGCTTGATCGAGCCGTTCTGATCCAGCTCCTTCTTCGCGGCGGAGCCGTTCAGGGCAGCCAGAGCCTCACGGACTTCGTTGATCTGCTTGCCGTACTTTTTACCGAGCAGCTTGAGCTGCGGCTTAAAGCGGTAATCCGAGAAATCGGACGCATCCGACACAAAGTGAACCGTTTTGATGTTCAGCTCCTCGCGGATGATCCCGCGATAATCCTCGCCCAGATCACGCTCCGCGTGGATGAACAGGTTCGCCAGAGGCTGGCGGATCTTCATGCCGACCTCGTTTCTGGCCGCGCGGCCCAGCGTGACGATCTGCATGGCCTGCTTCATGTCCTCTTCCATCTTCATGTCGATCATGGATTCCTCGCACTGCGGGAAAAGGCACAGATGCACGCTTTCGGGCGCTTTGGGGTCGATGCTGCACACCAGGTTGCGGTAAATCTGCTCCGTCATGAACGGGATCATCGGGGCCGCGGCCTTCGCCACCGTCACCAGAGCGGTGTACAGAGTCATATACGCGCTGATCTTATCCTGGGTCATTTCCTCCACCCAGAAGCGCTCGCGGCTGCAGCGCACATACCAGTTGCTCATATCGTCCACAAAATCCTGAAGCGCACGGGCTGCCTCGGGAATACGGTAATTTTCCAGATTGGTGTCCACGTCGCGCACCATCGAATTCAGACGCGAGAACAGCCATCTATCCAGCAGCGTCAGCTTGTCGGGTTCCAGACGGTACTGGGTAGCGTCAAACTCGTCGATATTGGCGTACAGCACAAAGAACGCATACGTGTTCCACAGGGTAGAAAGGAACTTGCGCTGACCCTCCACCACGGCTTTGCCATAAAAACGGTTCGGCAGCCACGGCGCCGAATTGCTGTAAAAATACCAGCGGATCGCATCTGCGCCGTACGTTTCGAGCGCATCGAACGGGTCGACCGCATTGCCCTTCGATTTGGACATCTTCTGCCCGTTTTCGTCCTGAACATGGCCCAGCACGATGACATTGCGGAACGGCGCCTGATCGAACAGCAGCGTAGAGATCGCCATCAGCGAATAGAACCAGCCGCGGGTCTGATCGACCGCCTCAGAGATAAAGTCCGCCGGAAACTGCTCGTGGAACAGCTCCTTGTTTTCAAAGGGATAATGATGCTGTGCGAACGGCATGGAACCGGAATCGAACCAGCAGTCGATCACCTCCGGCACGCGGTGCATCTGCTTGCCGCAGTCGGGGCAGGTGATGGTGACGGCATCAATATAGGGGCGGTGCAGCTCAATGTCCTCCGGGCAGTTCGGGGACATCTTTTTGAGCTCCTCGATGCTGCCGACCGCATGGCGGCAGCCGCATTCGCACTCCCAGATATTCAGCGGCGTGCCCCAGTAACGGTTGCGGCTGATGCCCCAATCCTGCACGTTTTCCAGCCAGTCGCCGAAACGGCCCTTGCCAATGGCCGGGGGAATCCAGTTGACGGTGTTGTTGTTGCGGATCAGATTTTCGCGGACCGCAGTCATTTTAATGAACCAGGATTCTCTTGCGTAATAGATTAGCGGGGTGTCGCAGCGCCAGCAGAACGGGTAGCTGTGCTCGAACTTCGGCGCGGCAAACAGCAGGCCCCTTGCTTTCAGGTCGTCCAGAATCAGCGGGTCGGCGTCTTTGACGAACACGCCGGGCCATGCGGTTTCTTTTGTCATTTGCCCCTTGCCGTCCACCAGCTGAACAAACGGCAGGTTGTAAACACGTCCCACACGGGCATCGTCCTCACCAAACGCAGGCGCGGTATGAACCACGCCGGTACCGTCTGTCAGCGTGACATAACGGTCGCAGGTGACGAACCAGCACTTCTCCTTCGGCTGCACAAAGGGAAACAGCGGCTCGTATTCCTTATATTCCAGATCGGTGCCGACAAAACTTTCCAGAATCTCAGCGTCCTCACCGAGAACGGTGTTCACGAGCTCCGCCGCCATATAATAAACGGTATCGTCTTTTTTGACTTTTACATATCTTTCGTCGGGGTTCACGCATAAGGCCACGTTTGAGGGCAAAGTCCACGGGGTGGTCGTCCACGCCAGAATGTAGGCGTCTTCTCCTTTTACCTTGAACTTGACAATCGCGGAGCGCTCCTTGACGTCCTTATACCCCTGCGCCACCTCGTGGCTCGACAGCGGCGTTCCGCAGCGCGGGCAGTAAGGAACGATCTTGAAGCCCTTGTACAGAAGCTCTTTCTCCCAAATCTGCTTTAACGCCCACCATTCGGACTCGATAAAGTTATTGTCATAGGTGACATAGGGGTGATCCATGTCCACCCAGAAGCCGACCGTGCGGGAGAAATCCTCCCACATGCCCTTGTACTTCCAGACGCTTTCCTTACATTTATCGATGAAAGGCTCCAAGCCGTAGGCTTCAATCTGATCTTTGCCGTTGATGTGCAGCAGCTTTTCCACTTCCAGCTCTACAGGCAGGCCATGCGTATCCCAGCCGGCCTTGCGCGGCACCTGCTTGCCCTTCATGGTCTGGTAGCGGGGCAACAGGTCTTTGATGACACGGGTCAGCACATGGCCGATGTGCGGCTTGCCGTTCGCCGTAGGCGGGCCATCATAAAAAACATAAGGCGCTCCCTTGCGGCGGGTTTCCACGCTTTTTTCAAACACATGGTTCTCCTGCCAATACTGCTCCACTTCTTTTTCACGGTCCACAAAATGAAGATCTGTGGATACTTTTTGATACATGGTCTGTACCTCCTACAATATTACGCTCAAACGAACAAAAAAACCTTCGTCCCGAATCAGGACGAAGGCCAAACTTCGTTATACCACCCTTTTACATACCGCCATATGCTATCCCGGTAACGGGGGAATCCCGGCACGGCCTACTCTGATTCAGCCTGCGGCTCCAAAGTGATCTTCGTCTTTCCCTACTCTGGCCGGGCTCACACCCTCCCCGGCTCGCTTTGCATTTTGTAAAAAGCTTACTCTCTTCGTCTTAGCCTTTTCTGTTATTTAAAAATACTGCTCTAAGGCTACCACCAAACACGTATTTTGTCAAGAATTCTGCGGCGGGCTTTCTCATCGAAACCTTTCTGGACAGAGCCTGCCGAAAAACATGCGGGTCGTCTAGAACACACCAAAGAAGGCGGCAAAACCAACAAAGAAAAAGGATGGTTGTTCTATGGGACTAATTTTCGGGGCGTGACCGCCCTACAGACATACAGAAACGCTGCAAGCAAAACCGTAGAATGATTTTGCGGCTGCACGACTTTCCCTACGGTCTGTTGACAACTGCTTTTTCTGAGGGCATACTGATAGTATCGCCTCTGCCCCGTTTTCCTCTCTACAAAGCGTAGGTTGCTTTGGGGCTGCATATTTGTTATTCTGGCGAAGAATGGCCGTTTGACAGACTACGGCAGTTTCTTCCCACTTTCAACGGGGAAGAAATCCATCATTTTCAGCAGAAGGACAACTGCAAAGGGAGAATTTTCATATGATACAGTATGTGACGGGAACCACGATAAAATTCCTGCGTGAGAAAAAAGGATATACCCAGCGTCAGCTGGCTGATCTGCTGACCGTGAGCGACAAGGCTGTTTCCAAATGGGAAACGCAGCGCGGCCTGCCGGATATTTCTCTTCTGGAGCCGCTGGCGAAAGCACTCGGGGTCTCCGTTGCGGAGCTTTTATCGGGGGAACAGGTGACCAACAGCAACCGCTCCGGCAACATGCTGCGCACCTGCATTTATGTCTGCCCGGTATGCGGTAACGTGATCCACTCGCTTGGCCAGGGCTCGTTTACCTGCTGCGGCATCACCCTGCCGGTGCAGGAAGCGGAGGAAGCCGATGAGGCGCACGGTGTCTGTGTGCAGCAGGTAGAAAATGAGTATTATGTTACGCTCAGGCACCCGATGGAAAAGGATCACTTTATTTCGTTTCTTGCCCTGATCACGCCGGATCAGATTCGGATGAAAAAGCTGTACCCGGAACAGAACCCCGAGGCCCGCTTTGCGATGACCGGTGCGGGAATGCTCTATGCTTACTGCAATCAGCACGGCCTGTTTCGGGTAAGCGTCAGTCCTAAGGGGGGAACATCATGGAAATGACGTTTTTCGTTTTCCTTTCGGTAGAAGAGGCGCTGGAACGCCTGAACAAGAGGATCGACAGCGCGATGAGCGGCTGGGCGTTCGAGGCTTACCGGTTAAACACACCGGAAGGAAAACAGGTTGCGGCTACGGCATACCGAAAATATTACATGCGCACCGGGCGCGATTATCTGGTGATGCAGGCCGTTCTGGATGATTTGACTGGAACGACCCGGGTTCATTTTTCCGGCACCGACGTCAAAACCTGGGACTTCGACCTGGGCGCGGCGGCCGCCTTTCAAGATTGGATGAAAGAGGCTTTATCGGATTCGATTCTGCCTGATCCGTAACTTGATCAATTATTTTAAATCACGTATGAAGGAGGATTTCCTGGATGGAAAACACTGTTTTTCTTTCGATCAGCCTGTTCGATGCGATGAAGAGAATCAATGAAATCATTGTACAGGGAAGCATCACCGGCGAGCAGATCGACAGCTACACCGTGAACGCGAGAGGCGCCGGCCAGTGCGTGGTGTTGATTTATGAAAAGCACTACTGGCGGGCCAGCAACCGCCTGACCCTTACGGTGACGCTGGATGATTTTGAGGGCAGAACCCGCATGCACTACGTCAGCGGAGGCGGCGGAGAAGGGCTGTTCCGTTTTGACTGGGGCGCGGCAAACAGCTTTGAGGAATTCCTGCTCGATGGCCTGCGGGGCGTAATCATGTCATGACCCCGCCGGTACAGAACGGCGCATTCCGCAGCGAAACCATTTTGGCAGAGCCCGATTTCACACGATCTTCTCACTCATCCCGAATCGGGCTGCACCTGCACACAAACCGAAAAAATCCGGAATCCGCTCTTGCCAACGGAACCTGAATCTGCTATAATGCTTTTGTTAGTTTTTTCTAACACGATCATCTTGTGCGTACCTAATCATGGACGCGCTCACTGTAACAGCTATTTGCGGCGGGGGTCGCTGCCCCAAAGTTAGCGTTCGCTAACTTTTAGACTGCAAAATCAGAAACGAATAAAGGAGACAGACAGGAATGGCAACAAGAAGAGGCCCTCGTTTTAAGGAATGCCGCCGGTTGGGGGTTAATGTTTGCGGGCACCCCAAGGCCATGAACCGCGCGGGCGCACCGGCATTCAACAAGAGAAGAAAAGTTTCGGAATACAGCATGCAGCTGACCGAAAAACAGAAGGTAAAGGCGTACTACGGCATTCTGGAAAAACAGATGGTCCGTTATTACCGCGCGGCGGAAAAATCCAAAGGCAAGACCGGCGATGCTCTGCTGCAGAAGCTTGAGTGCCGTCTGGATAACATGGTATATCGAATTGGATTTGCCAACTCCATTCGTCTGGCTCGCCAGCAGGTAACACACGGCCACATTCTGGTGAACGGCAAGAAGCTTTCGATCCCGTCTTATGCAATTCAGCCGGGTGATGTTATTACGCTGCGCGAAAAATCCAGAAGCAACGAGCTGTTCCGTACCAATTTTCTGGACGGCAGGGGGTTCGCTGTTCCTTATCTGGAGCGCGATTTCAACGCCTTCAGCGGCACGCTGACCCGTTTGCCCAACCGTGAAGAAATTCCGGTGGAAGTCAACGATCAGCTGGTCGTTGAGTATTATTCGAGGTAACCGCCATGCGCAGCCCGGCCTGTAAATATCAGCAGCCCGGATTCTGGGAGTGGACCCTCGGAAAGCAGGACGTGTGGAACGATCTGTTTGTGCCGCCGGAGGAACTCCGGCAGCCTGTTTTCGTCAACGCCTGCGTTGCGGACGAGCGGCGCTTTTTGCTCGACAGCAACTGGGCCTGCTACCCGGACACCGAATCCGTATTGGGCTTTGTGCAGTATATTTTTCTTCCCACCGTGTTTTACTATGTGCTTCACCCCGAAAACGATCGTCTGATGGTACCCATCCAGTCCACGGCGGAGCTTTTGGAGATGGTTCAGACAACCGATTCCCCCCATCGCCTTGCGATGAGCGGCTTTGTTTTCGAGCTGAGCGCCGTATGGCAGCGCACCGGGGAACAGCGGGAAATAGCCCTGCGCCGTTTTTGCAGCCGGTTTAACCGGTACTGGAAGCGCGAGGATTTTCAGCTCAGCCTGCATATTTTCTCTCACGCGGAAGAAGTGGCTTCTTATTTAAAAGAGCTGGTCTGGTGCGAAGAGTTGTTCGAGGAAGAGTTCGGGTATTCGTATGCCCAGCTGGACGAACTGTGTACCCGGTTTGAAACAGAGCCATTCGCGAAGCACCTGCTGCTGAACTGGCTGAACACCCGGGTGGGCAGCCTTACTTAACATGCAATCACCTAGAATTTCGATAAAAAGCTGAAAAACATTGCCCGGCAGGGAAACCTGCCGGGCAATGTTTTTCATAGAACTGATTGATCAAAGAGGAATCAGAAATTAAGAGGGCGACAGCAATTTCAGCCCCACTACCCCGCCGATGATCATCATGACGCACAGCACCTGCGGCAGAGTGATCGCCTCCCGAAACCAGAAGATGCTGAAAATCAGCGTTCCGGCCGTGCCGATCCCCGTCCAGATGGCATAGGCGGTACCGATCGGCAGCTCTTTGAGCGACAGCGACAGAAAATACATGCTGGCGATCAGCCCCACAATCGTCACCGCACTGGGGACTAATTTGCTGAAGTTTTCGGATATCTTCAGCCCGACCGCCCAAACCACCTCAAACAATCCTGCGATCAGCAAAAAGACCCACTGCATTTTTGCTACAACTCCTTTCTGTTCATCACAGAAAAAATGCCCGGGAAATCTTAGAGACCTCCCAGGCTGCATCCTTCTGTGAACACAGTATCCTGTGTGTTTTATCCTGATCCAGACCGGCAGATGCCGCGGAATCCTATAAAACTTTATTTTAGTATAGCAAAAAGAATAGTCTATGTCAAATATTTATACCGGCAGATTTTTTTCATACAGCATCCGCAGACCCTCCAGCAGCAGATTGCAGCTGTAAATAATCTCGCGCCGGCAATAAGAAACGATGTCGCGCGACAGTCCGCCGGTGGCAATCACCTTGCACTTTACCCCAAGCTCTTCCTCAATTCGGTCGCACATTCCGTCCACCATGGAGGCCTGTCCATAAATCAGGCCGGAGCGCATACAGTCCACCGTATTGGTACCGACCACCTTATCCGGCGCTTCCATGCTGATAGCCGGCAGCTGAGCCGTGCGGGAGGTAAGCGCCTCCATGCTGATGCCCGCGCCGGGAATAATGCAGCCGCCCAGCATACTGCCGTTGCTGTCGATCACAGAGACCGTCGTAGCCGTGCCCATATCCCATATAATGCAGGGGCCGCCGTACAGCTCAACCGCCGCCACACAGCCCGCCACCAGGTCCGCGCCCAGCGCTTCCGGCGGGTTCAGGCGAACATCCAGCCCGGTCACGGTTTTTTCCCCGACGACAACAGGCTCTATTTTAGTCAGCTTTCGAATGGCACGGGTAATATAGGTCGTTACCGGCGGCACCACCGAGCCGATGATTGCCCCTGTAACATCTATCACCTTTACCCCGTAAATATCCAGGATATCGCGCAGTTCGATTGCGTACTGATCCTCCATTCGGGAACGGTCGGTCGCCATTCGGGATACAAATCGAAGCTTCTTCCCCTCGTAACCACCAATCGTAATATTCGTATTGCCGATATCCAGCGTTAAGAGCATAAGTGCATCCTCCCCCGATTTTTCACGAAGGTTATTATACCCAAATCCGACTGAATACGCAATACCCAAAACTGCTCTCATCCGGCATTCCTGCTGTTTTTTCCCGAAAAAGGCACTCTTATTTTCTGTATATTCCTTGTCGGAATCAAAACCATTCAAAGGGAGCGTGTTTCATGAAACACGCTCCCTTCTGCATCGATTTTTCCCGATTGAACTGTATATTTATTAGGAATTTTGAAGCGGGAGGCATGCCCGCCATTGAAGAGGAAGCATTTGATCCTCTTTACCGTCACAAAAAAAGAATACGAACCGCCCACACCGAAGCAATATACCCCACCAGATCGGCCGTAAGGGCTGCGGGGATCGTATGGCGGGTCTTTTTGATTCCCACCGCACCGAAGTACACGGCGATCGCGTAAAAGGTGGTTTCGGTCGAACCGTTCATCACAGAGGCCACGCGCCCGACAAAGCTGTCCGGCCCGTAATCGCGGAACAGCTGCAGCAGCAGCGCGTTTGATCCGCTGCCGGAGACGGGACGCATGAGCGCCAGCGGCATCACCTCCGGCGGCAGGCCGAGCGCCAGTGCTGCCGGCCGAAGAAAGGACGCGACCAAATCCAGCGCACCAGATGCACTGAGCATGTTTACCGCCAGAATCAGCCCCACCAGGGACGGCAGGATTTCAAAGCACGAAATAGCGCCTTCCTTGGCTCCGCTGACAAAGACGTCAAACACCGGCACCTTCCTAAGAAAGCCGAAAACGAGAATAAAAAAAATCGTGGCCGGTACCACCATGCTCCCTATATCAGCCAAGCCTGTTTTCCCGCCTTTCCAGCAGTTTTGCGGCCAAAATACCCAGCCCCAGCGACACAATGGAAGCAAGCCATACGGCAGGCACAATATCAAAGGGCTGAGCAGAACCGTACTGCGCCCGCAGTGTTCCCATAAAGGTAGGCACCAGCTGGATCGACGCCGTGTTGATGACCACAAACATCACCATATTATTGTCGGCTTCTGTCGGCCGTTTATTGACGCGGCTCATCTCTTTCATAGCGGCGATCCCCAGCGGTGTAGCCGCGTTTCCCAGCCCCAGCAGATTTGCTGTTATGTTCATGCAGATCGCCTTCATGGCGGCGCTGTCTTTCGGGTATTTGGGGAACAACAGCCTCATCACAGGGTAAAACATCCGGCTGAGCAGCTTTGTCAGCCCTCCGGCGTCTGCAATTTTCATCAGACCCGTCCATACGCACATCATGCCCAGCAGAACAATCACCAGCTGAACCGCACTTGCCGCGCCGGAGAGCACTGCATCGGACAGCTCCGGCAGCCGCCCGGTCAGCAAAGCGCAGATACAACTGAACAGAATCATTCCAGCCCAAATGTAATTCATCATATTTCTTCACCCGTACATACATATGTAAAAGCGCTTCATTCCATACCCAAAGCATTTTTATCGAAAGAACAGCATGAGAATGAAAATTTTAAGTTTATTTGTACAAATACATATTGTAAAATTAAAGAATTATTCACTGTTTGTTGATTGACACAAATGCCAAAAAAAGGTATTATTAACTCGCAATATCAATTTATTGGGAATTCATATTGGTATTGGTTATGATTAGGAGGAACCATCATGAAATCTACGGGGATTGTTCGGCCAGTCGATATGTTCGGGCGTATCGTACTGCCAAAAGAGCTTAGATCCACTCTCAACATCACAGAAAAAGATTCTTTGGAAATTTTCGTGGAAGATTCTGCGATTATTCTGAAGAAATACCAGCCATCCTGTATTTTCTGTGGGAGCATGGATCGAATTTCGAAGTACAAAGACCACAATGTATGTCACAAATGTATGGAACGGTTAGCAAAACGTCTTGAGGAAGAATCCGATTAAACACATCCGTTCGTTACGGCAGCATCCCAGAAAAAATCCTCCGGTGTTCTTCATTTGGGGGATTTTTTGAACCCTGTGCTGTCTCCACAACAGCACAGCAAACGGCAAAGTTTTATACCGGATGTATTTCCCATCGCCCTGTCACCCAAGGACATAGAACCCTTTGGTACCCTGAACAAATGGGACAGGCCGCATGCACCGCTGCCTGCCAACCCATGATTCTGCTGATGCGCATTTGTCCGTATTTCTTTCACTTGGAATGATTTACTTGACTTTCCCGCTTGCACACAGTATAATGAAGCCACAATTGAAAACCCATGAGGGAGTAGTTTGCATACTTTATGTATGCGGCAAGTCAACACAATGACTCGACCAGGTCTGGCTTGCCTTAATTAACGAGACTCATGTATACCTTTATTGGCTATACATGATCTCCACGTTTTGAGTAACACACCCAAGTATAGCTGTTAAAGCTATACTTGGGTTTTTCTTTTGTAATTCTTATTACAAACGGAGGAAGTAGAATGGGAATCACAGCCTTAGTTTTTTCACTGGGCGCAGTCGTCTTAGCCGAAATGGGAGACAAAACACAGCTTTTGGCAATGGCTTTCGCAGCAAAATACAAAGCTACTAAGGTCATGATCGGTGTCTTTTTGGCCACGATTTTAAACCATGCGCTGGCCGTGGCTGTTGGCCATATGCTGACGCGCTTTGAAACGATCCAGGTATGGATTCAGGGGATTGCCGCGCTGTCGTTTATCTTTTTCGGGTTATGGACCATCCGGGGGGACAAGCTGGATGGAGAGGAAAACAAAACCACAAAATTCGGGGCAATTGCGACGGTGGCAATCGCGTTTTTCATTGCGGAAATGGGCGACAAGACCCAGCTGACCACGGTGGCGCTCGCCGCAAAATTCCCCACAAACCCGCTTTGGATTCTGGCCGGTACCACGCTGGGCATGCTGATCGCCGACGGCATTGGAATCATCATCGGCGTTGTATTGTGTAAGAAGATCCCGGAGCGGACAGTGAAGCTGATTTCTGCCGCAGTGTTTATCTTCTTTGGTTTCCTGGGCAGCTATCAGGTAATGAGAAGCGATTTGGGCCTGAATACCGACATCATCATGCTGGTTATGACTCTTCTTTATGCTTTGACTGCCGCAGCAACCATTTATCTGCTGAAAAAAGAGAGCTCGGAAGGGACTGCAGACTCCGTTTCTCCCGCATGCTGTCAGGTCAAAAAGGAAATCTGATCTGCTTTTCAAAAAACATGCAGGCCGCCGAAATTTGCACAAGACAAACGGCAAACGCCGCAAAGTACAGTCTCACTCTTGTTGTATGCGACTGCACTTTGCGGGTTCCTCTGCCCTGCAGGCACGCAGCAGCACAGGAAGCAAAATTGTTTCCTGATTTCGCGGTTGTGCAATTTTCTCAACAGTCTGAGCCCGGCAGCGGTATGCTGCCGGGCTTTTATTCTGTCCAGACAAAACGAGGGGTTGGTACTCCGTTTCTCCTGCCGCCCGATATGGGCACTTTCCGCAGCAATTGCAACCAAAGCAAAATCAATTCTAAAAAGCAGCAGGACAGCTTTTGCTTTATTGGAATGAAAAATTTTTCCGGAACAGCGAATATTCTTTTAAGCAGTTTTCCCCGATGCAGCATCGCTTTCAAAACAAGATACAGAGCCGATTCTTTGAGAGATTTGTTAAAAATTGCTTTTAGGGTTATTGATTTTTATCGTTCAAGCTGTTATTCTGAAAGCATATGAGTTGGTTCCGAGTGTACTGAATCGGTTCCAAGTACTGCCGTCCGGTTTTCTGCCCGGTGCGGAAAACCACGGTAAGGAGGTTCTTTCGGATGGAGAAAAGCGTCCGGCCGGAATGGGACTGGGAAGTTCCGGCCCGTCAGCAACTGGAGCTGTTAGCGGAATCATCGTATCGTGCGTTCAGTGAAAAGCTTCTGCCCGGAACCTCCCACATTTTAGGAGTGCGGCTTCCCACGCTGCGGCGGCTGGCAAAACAGATTGCAGCGGGAGACTGGCGCGGCTATCTCGCACAGGCATCGGACGGCACCTTTGAGGAGATCATGCTTCAGGGCCTTGTTCTCGGGTGTGCCAAGGCAGATACGGCGGAGCTGCTGGCCCGCACCGCCGATTTTATTCCCAAGATCGACAACTGGTCTGTATGCGACAGCTTTTGCTCCGGCTTCCGCCTGGCCGGGCGCGAACCGGAAACTGTGTGGAATTTTCTTCTGCCCTATGTGGAATCCGAACGGGAATTTTTTTGCCGCTTCGGTATGGTGATGCTGCTGGATCATTACTGCGGCGAGGAATACCTGGAGCGCACGCTGCTTCGGCTGACACAAATACAGGCGCAGGGGTATTATGCCAAAATGGCGGCCGCATGGGCAATTTCGGAGTGTTTTGCCAAAGACCCGGCACGAACACTTCCCTATCTGGAGCAGCCGACCTGGGATGATTTTATTCACAATAAGGCGATCCAGAAGATCACGGAATCCTACCGGGTTTCTCCGGACAAAAAGGCTTTGGCCCGCGGCCTGAAACGCACTGCCTTGGCCTGAACGAAACCGCCTGCCCATCCCTGCGGCGATGGCCGGTTTATCGAACACCTACATACTGACCGTTTTCTGAAAACATGAATCAAAGGGGCAAAGGAGGTCTATTATGGAACCGCAGTTAGATCTGGCAATTGACTGTACCTATGCTGATTCCGACATGCCGATTCAACAGCTGTACTTCAACGTATACCGTCAGATTTACATCAAACAAGGAAAAATCCGACTGACTGTCAACGGAGCAAATTACATTATTCCTGCGGGACATATGTTCTTTTTCAGCAATTTGGATGAATGCTCGCTGGAGGTGCTGGAAGCGCCGTACCAACGGTATTTGGTGACGATTCAGCCGCTGAAAATCCATCACATTCTATACGACAGCCCTTTGATGTCTGTTTTTCAGCATCATTCCGCCGAGAGCTTCCCCACCTTCGATCTGACAGACTGCCAGGAGGAAGCCGAGACGCTGTTTGAAGGAATGTCCCGCGAAAGCGCGCGCTTTCGCCCTTACCGCGGCGACTACATGGTATCTTTTCTGCAGCAGTCTCTGATTCTGGCCTATCGCCGCTCCGCCGGTCAGTTCGCCTCCTATGATGGAAGGCACTCCTCCCACATTTACGAAGTGAAAAAGTATCTGGAGGAGCATTGTCTGGAGGACATTCAGATCAAAGAGCTGGCAGAACAGTTTTACATCAGCGTTTATTACCTGTCGCACAGCTTCAAGAGCATGACCGGGTACAGTCCAAAGCAATTTTTGCTGATGAACCGGCTGTCCTACGCCAAGGATTTACTGTGGAACACGAAAAAGCCGATTGCCCAGATTGCGGTGGAATGCGGATTCGGCAACGCCAACAACTTTATCCGCGCGTTTAAAAAGCACACGGGAGCCGCTCCCGGAAAATTCCGGTCTTCCACGACCTCCGGCAATCAGCTGTAATCGGAATTCTGTAGACGGAACGCTGCGGCAGAACGCTGTTTTGTTCTAAACTTTCACGCAGACGCCAAATCATCGGAATTGAAAAAACCCCCGCCATCAGGTCAATGTCATTCAGTTAAGGAGCAAATTGAAAAATTTGCTCCTTAACTTTTATAAACAAAAAAATGCCCCCGATCCAATCATTCGCATCAATCAGCAAAAAAGAGACTCCCCGCCCATTCATTGAATAATGGGCGGGGAGCTTCATTTTTTTGTAAGTTTGGGCTTAACAAAATCACATTAGGAATTGCAGCGGTTCGCGTACCCTCGGGCTTTGTATTGTTTTCTTTGCGGATATGGATTGCTATTCGTTTGACATGTAATTGGAAATTCCCGCAAGCTCCCCGGCCATCGCCGCAAAATCAAGGCTGGCCTTTGCCATTTCCTGTATCGACGCTTCCTGGGATTTTGCAGTACGGTCAACTGCTTGAATCTTCTCGTTCATTTGAATAATGGCATGCTGCACCTTGTTCAACAGGTCCTTAATCGTTTTAACCGACTCGTCACTTTCGACCGCCAGCTTGCGCACCTCGCCGGCCACTACGTCAAAGCCTTTGCCAAGCGCGCCGACGTGAGCAGCTTCGATCGATGCGTTCAAGGCCAATAAATTTGTTTGCCTTGCGATGCTGCTGATGGAAGCGACGATTTTGTCAGTTTGCTTGATCGAGCTTGTGAGTTGATTGCTAAAAGACCCAAGTTCACCGGAAATATTGGCAAGTTGCGCAGTTGTTGCGGCAATCTCCTCCATATTGGCGGTATATTCCTGTGCGGATGTAGCTAAATTATTCGAAATATGTTGTATTTTTTCTTGAGTATCTACAGCCTGGGCTGTAATAACACAACCAACGACCTTGTTGCCATTTTTAAACGGGTATGCGCACGCAATATAAGGTGCGCCAAAAGCGGATTGCTCCTTTGAAACCTTTTGCACAACCTTTTGACCGGTTGCCATACATTGTTTGCTAGCTTTACCTTGCATCGGGTCTCCGACCTTGACTTTAAAGTCGAAAGATCTACCCGGGGCATATGAAGTATAATAACCCTCTTTAATGACAGAAACATCAACATCTTCCGTAAATATTTCATTCAGATATGGCGTCAAAATCGTAAAAAAATCCAATAATTCTTCTGCTGAATAATTTGCCACAATATCCGCCCCTTTATATTTCTCATTTGCAAAATAAACACGAAATGTTTCCATATAGTTAGGCCATCGAAAAATTCGCTTGTTTGTTGCTGTGTCCGGCCAAAACGAAGCAGTCCAATCATCGGCCATGCTTTATAACAGATTTTAAAAATCCTGCATCTCTGTCGCCCTGCGGACAGATCATACCTGAATGACTGGGTTTTCCATCGATCTCCGGATAGAGCACCATTGATATTGTACCCTTTTATGTGACAAACTGTCAAGTGCAGCGCTGATTTTCGATAGATTTATGTGACAATTGTTGAACAGTGTCACGCCAAACTGTAACAATAGCACCACAGCGGCTATTCAATCACCAGTTTCCCCGCCGTTTTGAATGCATGGCGCTTAACTTGCCGTCGCGAATAAAGTTGCCCTCAAGCTGTTGGCCCACCGTCAGCGGGCAACCGAGCGCACGCTCCAGCAGGGAAATGGGCAGCAGAAAGACAGCGCCCCAGTATTCGCCCTGCAAATCCTCCCCGGCGATGAGGTAGCTCGTCATCTTGCCGGTCATGCTCTCACCGTTGACAGTCAGCAATGCCTGCTCCTGCTCGTCGGCGGTAGCGACGACGAGCTTACCGTCCATTTCTTTGAAAAAACAGACGAGGGTTCTTTTTTTGCAGATTTGGTCTTAACTAAATGACATTGGCTATCAGGCGGGGGCTTTTTTTATACAAATGATCCTGCGCTCCGCAGCCGCAGTGGGGCAGTAGCGTTTCGCATTTTATTTACGGAAATACCCTACCAAAATAGCGCCCGGGCCGGCATGCGTACCCACCACGCTGCCCATCAGCAGGGTTTGCCCTTCTCCCAGCTCCTGCTTGAGCGCATCAAGATCCTGCTGGTTAAAGCTATGCGAATACGCAATCGGCATCGACGAATCAAAATCCGGAAGCTCACGCAGATGGCGAACGACAAAATCACATGCCTTTTTCATGCCGCGCTCTTTCCCGATCACCTCGAGGACGCCGTCCTTTACCCGAATGATCGGTTTGATCCCCAGCAGGTTGCCGATCGTCCCCTTTGTGCTGGAAAGGCGGCCGCCCTTGACCAGATATTTCATCGTGTTGAAGACCGCCAGCATCTCCACGTGTTTCGTCAGCTCGGTGATGTACTCGGCAATTTCTTTGCCGCTCTTCCCCTCGTCGCGCAGGCGGATCGCCTCGCGCACCAGCAAAGTCGCACCGGCCGAAACCGTTGTGGAATCGATCGGGTAAACGTCGCTGCGCCCGCACTCCTCTTTGGCAATCACGGCGGACTGATATGTACCGCTCAGCTTCTGGGAAATGTAAATCCCCACAATCTCATCGTTCGGGTACTCGGCATAAACATCCAGAAAGCTCTGGGGGCTGACCTGCGTTGTCGTCGGCATCTCTGCTTCCGTATTCAGCATCCCGTAAAACTCTTCGTCTGTGATCGTAAATTTATCGATATATTGGCGATCGCCGAAATGCACCGTCAGCGGAACAATCCGAATTCCGAGCTGCTCGGCCTCCTCCCGGGACAAATCTGCCGTACTGTCTATTAAAATCTGAACGCTCATGCTGTCATTCCGCCTTCCTTTTTTTCTTCAAAAAAACGACTCAAGATTTTCAGGGATTCCAAAAGGGAGCAAAGTCTTTCTTCCGAAAGGGAATCGCCGATCATCTGAACCATATCGCGGTGAAACAGACGATGCTGCCATTCCGCCCTTTCCCCCTTCGGAGTCAGTACAATCCACACAACCCGGCGATCCTGCTCACAGCCGCGGCGCTCAAGGCATTCCTTTGCGACCAGCACACCGACTGCCGTGGTGAGCGCGCCCACACTGATCCCCAGCCGTGCCGCGATCTTCGACATGGTGTTCTCCTGTCGGGCCTGCATCTGCGCCACAGCCTCCAGTATGTGCAGCTCCTTCATGCTCAGGCCGGATGTGTCTCCGGCAGAAAGCGCGGCTTCCTCATACTGCAGAATCTTATTAAAGGTTTCTACAAAAAAGTGATTCAGCTCCTCCTGCTGAACAGAATTCATGGATATGGATGCTCCTTTAAGCTTTTAAGTTAAAAGTATTTTACCGGAAAACAGAAGGGTCTGTCAAGTTTTTTCAAAAATTACTTTACTTGTCGTAGTAGTTGTGCTATACTCAAATTACTTCAACAGACGTAGTAATAAAAGGAGGAGGAACTAATTTGATCAGCAGCGATATCATGCGCGGCTACAACGACATCATGAT
This sequence comes from Clostridium sp. MSTE9, assembly GCF_000277625.1. NCBI lineage: Bacteria > Bacillati > Bacillota > Clostridia > Eubacteriales > Clostridiaceae > Clostridium > Clostridium sp. MSTE9. The sequence goes on along the minus strand of NZ_AKFU01000051.1, from coordinate 57,564 downwards.
CCTGTTTCTTCTGCTGGAACACGACTCTTACGGATATGAAATTTCGAAGGAAATACAGACACGCACCAGGGGAATTTACAGCATGAAAGAAACAACCTTATATTCCGCCATCAACCGCCTGGAAAAAAGCGGATATATCGCCAGCTATCACGGTTCGGAATCCTTCGGCAAACCCCGCACATATTTCACCATCACCAATGCCGGAAGATCGTATTATCGCGAGAAGTGCGGCGAATGGAAGCTGACCAGGCAGATCGTAGACTATTTTACCAGTGAGAAAGAGGAGAACGAGCATGAGCATGAGTAAAATTCAGATTTACGTAGAGAATTCCTTTGCCTCCTTGCCCCGCACGAAAGAGGTCGCCGAAGTGAAAATGAACATCATTGAAAGCATGGAGGAGCGCTATGAAGCGCTTTTAAAAGAGGGAAAGAACGAAAACGAGGCTTTCGGGGCCGTGATCTCGGAATTCGGCAGCATGGATGAAATCCGGCAGGAGCTGGGGATTTCGGAGGATCAGGATCCCCCCACCGCAGCGTCTACGGCAGGGAGCTACCCTCCCTCCATCCCCGAAGAGCTGCTGCGCGGCTATGAGGCGTTCCGCGGCCGCTTTGCCATCGCGATCACCGCGGGGGTGGTCTGCTGTATCCTCGCCATTGTGATGCAGCAGATTTTTGAAGCGATTTTCGGCGAAGGTTTTCTGGCTACGACTATCTTCTTCCTGCTGGTTGCCGCCGGGGTCAGCCTGTTTGTTTACTTCGGGATGCAGAAATCCTACTGGGAGGAGCAGCTGCAGCAATACCAGCCGTCCGCGCCTGTTTACCACCACCGCCACGCTTCCAGGGGGCAGGACGATACGCTTGCAGGCCGGCTGAGCGGCGCCATTATGCTGATAGCGACAGCGGTGTTCCTCCTTCTCGGCTTTTTGTTTGGCCTGTGGCACCCGGGATGGGTGGTGTTCCCCGTGGGCGGAATCCTGTGTGGGGTCGTATCGACTCTGCTCGGCGACAGAGCCTGAGCTGCCCTGATTTCTCTATTTCTGTCCTTTCAAGAAAAACAAATTTTCTGCCTGTCCCTCTTGACAAACGAAAAACAATCGAATACTATGATAGCAACAGAAAAAATGCTTTGATAGGGACACGAATGTGAGATACCGTCTTTTCAGAGAGCTGCCGGTTGGTGCGAGGCAGCAGGGCGCTCACAGGACATCACCCTTGAGCAGACGGCTGAAACCGCTGGGTAGTAAGCTGAGTCCGGATTTCCTCCGTTATTGGGAAGCATATTGTTAGATATGCAGCAAGATGCTGCCTGTACTGGGCAAGCAATACAGAGTGGTACCGCGGGAGCTGACGCCCTCGCCTCTGGGAAACCGGAGGCGAGGGCTTTTTTATTTGCATCCTCCCCGGAACGAAAATTCATTGCAGGAGGAAAAAACATGCTGTTAACCGGCGCGCAGATTATTATGGAATGCTTACTGGAACAGGACGCTACCACCGTATTCGGGTATCCGGGTGGAGCGGTGCTGAACATTTACGACGCCCTGTACGAGTACCGGGACAAGATCAATCACATTGAAACCTCTCACGAGCAGGGCGCGGCCCACGCTGCCGACGGGTATGCCCGTGCCAGCGGCAAAACCGGCGTTTGCCTTGCTACCTCGGGCCCCGGCGCGACAAACCTTGTGACCGGCATCGCCACCGCCTATATGGATTCCGTTCCGATGGTTGCCATCACGGGGAACGTCAACCTCGGCCTTCTGGGTCTGGACAGCTTTCAGGAGGTGGACATCACAGGGATCACGATGCCCATCACCAAGCACAACTTTATCGTCAAGGATGTCAGCGACCTGGCATTCACCCTGCGCGAAGCGTTCCGCATTGCACAAAGCGGCCGGAAGGGCCCCGTGCTGGTGGATATCCCGAAGGATGTAACGGCGCACAAATGCGAATTCACTTCCCAAAAACCGGATCATCCGGTCAGCGCGTCCGCTCTTCCGGATGAAAACAGGCTCCAGCAGGCAGTGGAGCTGCTCCGGGAATGCCAGCGCCCCTTTGTGTACGCGGGCGGCGGCGTCATTGCGTCGGAGGCCTCCGACGCTCTGCGGGAGCTCTCCGAGCGCCTGGACGCCCCGGTTTCCTGCTCCTTGATGTGTCAGGGCGGGTTTGACCAGACCGACGAGCGGTATCTCGGCATGCTCGGCATGCACGGCACGGTTCCCTCCGCTCTGGCACTGAAGGAATGCGATGTGCTGGTCGCGGTCGGCACCCGTTTTTCTGACCGCGTGATCTGCAACGCGGATTTGTTCGCGCGCGGCTGCCGCGTGGTGCATATCGACATCGATTCCGCCGAATTTAATAAGAATATCTATGCTGACCTCCGCCTGAAGGGCGACGCCCGTGCCATTCTACAGGCTTTGAACAGCCGGCTGGAAACAGCCAGCCACCCCGAATGGACGGCACAGATCAAAGCGTGGCAGCGGGAGTATCCGCTCTCGCAGAAGGCCGTCTGTGAAAGCGGCGTAACCCCGCAGTACCTGCTGGAAACGCTTCACTATCTGGCCGGGGATCAGCTGATCCTTTCCACAGAGGTGGGCCAGCACCAGATGTGGACCGCGCAGTTTTATCCCTTCAAAGTACCGCGCCGCATGATCACCTCCGGCGGGCTGGGCACCATGGGCTTCGGCCTGGGTGCGGCGCTCGGCGCGCAGGTGGCGCAGCCGGGGCTGCGGGTGGTCAACGTTGCGGGCGACGGCAGCTTCCACATGAACTGTGCGGAGCTTTCCACCGCCGCCAAGTACAATATCCCCGTGATTGAGCTGATCGTAAATAATAACGTTCTGGGAATGGTGCGCCAGTGGCAGAAGCTGTTTTACGACGGCCGCTTTTCTCAGACAACGCTGAATAAAGCGACGAATTACGAGCTTTTGGCCGAAGCGTTCGGCGTAAAAGCCTTTACCATCCGCACCTGCCAAGACGTGGAGCCTGTCCTCCGTCAGGCGCTCGACTACCAGGGCCCGTCCCTGATCAACTGCCTGATCGACAGCGACATGAACGTTCTGCCCATGGTTCCCGCAGGTTCTGCGGCGGAAGAAGCCATTTTGGAAATCGACGAAAAGGAGCAGCAGCAATGAGTGACACAAAAGCAACAGAGTACATTTTGTCGGTGCGCGCCAAAAACACCCCCGGCGTTCTGCTGCGCATCTCGGGCCTGTTCAGCCGCCGGTGCTACAACATCATCAGCATCGTGGCCGCACAGACGGAGGATGAGCAGTATTCCGAAATGATTATTGTCGTGCAGGGCGACGACCGCATCGTCCGCCAGGTGGATAAACAGCTGAGCAAGCTTGAGGAAATTGAGCAGGTGACCGTTCTGGAGCGGGACAGTGCGGTGGTGCGCGAGCACCTGCTGCTGCGCGTTCGCCGCACACCCGAAAACAGCGAGTTTCTCGTCACGCTGGCCAACGCGTTCCACGCCTCGATTCTGCAGGTTTCCCCCACCACGATGATTCTGGAGCTGGTAGGCGACGCCACGGCGCTGAACAGCCTGATCGAGCTGTGCAAGCCGTACCAGATCGAACAGATTCTTCGCACAGGAGCAATGGCCATGAGCACTCAGGGGGTAGAAGCATGCTGACCTTAGATAAAATATACCACGCCGCATTCGTTTTAAAGGATGTGATCCGCCAGACCGATTTAATCCACGCGCCGAAAATCGGCGACGACTGCGAGGTTTACCTGAAAACGGAAAATCTTCAGGTCACCGGCTCCTTTAAGGTGCGCGGCGCTTACTATAAAATCTCGCGCCTCAGTCCGGAGGAGAAGGAGCGCGGGGTCATCGCCTGCTCCGCCGGGAACCACGCGCAGGGCGTGGCTCTGGCGGCCGCCAGAAGCGGCATTCAGTCCTGCATCTGCATCCCGAATTCCGCCCCCATCTCAAAGGTGGAAGCCACCCGCGCGTACGGCGCACAGGTGGAGCTGGTGGACGGCGTATACGACGACGCATACCAGCGCGCGCTCCAGATTCAGGAGGAAACCGGCAGCACCTTCATCCACCCGTTTGACGACGAGGACGTGATGGCGGGCCAGGGCACCATCGGCCTTGAAATTTTGAGCCAGCTCCCGGACGTGGACGCGGTGATCGTGCCGGTCGGCGGCGGCGGACTGATTTCCGGCGTGGCTTATGCCATCAAGTCGCTGAGCCCCAACTGCAAGGTGTACGGCGTACAGTCCAGCGGCGCGCCGTCTATGGTGCAGGCGCTGGCGCATCATCAGGTGGAATGCCTGAACGGCGTATGCACGATCGCGGACGGCATCGCCGTCAAGCAGCCCGGCGACCTGACGTATTCCATCTGTGACCAATACGTTGACGAGATCGTAACCGTAACCGACGACGAAATCTCCACCGCCATTCTGACGCTGATTGAACAGCAGAAGCTGATCGCTGAGGGGGCGGGCGCCGTTTCGGTAGCTGCCGCCCTGTTTAACAAGCTGGATCTGAAAGGCAAGAAGGTCGTCTGCCTGGTGTCCGGCGGCAATATCGATGTGACGATTTTGTCCCGCATCATCAACCGCGGCCTGCTCAAGGCCGGCCGTTCCTGCGACATGACGCTCGAGCTGATCGACAAGCCTGGCCAGCTCAAAGAGGTTTCGGCCATTATAGCGGATATGGGAGGCAACGTGGTGGCGGTTCGCCACGACCATTCCGGCGAAGGCAGCGACATCAACGGCTGCACCCTGCGCATCGTGATGGAAACACGCAACCACCAGCACATTGAAGAAATCCGCAGCGCACTTCTTTCAGCCGGGTACCGGATGATCGAACACTGATCCCTAAAAATCAAATACGGCGGCTCCCCCTTCTTTTCGAAGAGGGAACCGCCGTTTTTGCGGCAGCCGGATACAGACCGGCTGCCAGGAAGTCACAGGTCGGATCAGTCTTTTTTGTATTTCATTCTGGTGGCCATGCCGCCGCGAATATGGCGCTGGGCCTTGTTGATCTCCAGCACATTCTTCACTTCTTTGTACAGCTGCGGATCAACATATTTCAGACGTTCCGCCACATCTTTATGTACAGTGGATTTGCTGACGCCGAATTTTTTCGCGGCTTTGCGAACGGTCGCGTTGTTCTCTATGATGTATTCTCCCAGCTCTACGGCTCGCTCTTCTACTATGCCTTTCACAGCTCTGCCTCCCAAACTAATCTGATTGGTTATAGATATGCGGCCGAAAATCAGAATATGAAAGCTACCGGAAAGAATCCGAACGTTCCCTCCCCCATTTCTTCTCTAAAAACAGGTTGAGGAATTGAAATCTGCGCACTTGTATGTTATAACTAACAAAGAAGTCCATCATTCCTGATTTCGGCAAATGGCTATGATGGCGCGCCGACGGCGCTGACGGGAGGAGAAAACAAATGAAAGTCAGTCACATGATCCTGAAAGTAAACGATTTGCAGAAAGCGGTGGAAGAATACCGCGAAAAGGGCTTTGCCGTGGAATACGGCTCGGCAAAGCGGGCTTATAATGCCATCATTTATTTTTCTGACGGGCCGTACCTCGAGCTGCTTGCCTCTACCGGTATGCCGGAAATGATGAAGCGCCTGCTGCGTCTGTCGGGCAAAAAAAAGTTTGCCGACCGCCTCGATTTGTGGGATACCCACGAGGGCGGCCCCTGCGGACTGGCGCTGGAAAACTACGAGCCGAATCTGGAGCGTGAAAAAAAGCTTCTGGATCAGGCCAAGCAGAAGTATGTTGTCATGCCCTCCCGCAGGAATGACACCAAGGGCCACAAGCTCCGCTTTACCTGCCTGTTCCCCGATGATCTGCAAATTCCTTTTCTGATGACCTATTTCAATATTGATCCCAAGCCCAAAAGCTTTGTGCATCCCAATGGGGTCAAACGAATCCGCAGCGTTTCGTTCGGTACATCAAAAGAACGGATACCGCTGATTTGTGCGCTGTGCGACGACCCCGCCCTGGTTCTGTTTGAAGGGAACGGCATTCACAGCATCGAGTTGGAGTATGAGTCCGGGGAGACCCGAATGCTGATTGAAAACTGAAAAGCCCCGGAGACGACTGAGTCGTCTCCGGGGCTTTTTTATTTATGAATTCAACGGAACGTTCCCGCCGCCAAAAACAGCGCAGAACACGCTGCGACTACGTCGCGCTTCAACGGCTCTGGGGGCCATCAGCCCAGTTTAATATCCAAATACGCCTTGACCAGCCGGACACACTGATCCCACGAAAGCTGGCTGCTGTTGAAGCACAGGTCGTAATTGTCCGCATCCTTCCAGTGTTTCCCGGTGAAATACTCGTAATATTCCGCGCGGCGCTTATCGATTTTTTGAATCAGGCGGCGCAGCTCCGAATCCGAAAGATTGGGGTGGAAAACCCTGGCCCGTTCCATGCAGGATTCCATCGGCGCATGAACATAAAGCCTTAAAACATGATCCATGTCCCGCAGAATATCATCCGCACAGCGGCCGATAATCACGCAGGATTCCTGCGCGGCCAGCTCGCGGATCACCTTGGACTGGAACTGAAACAAATTGCTGTTGGATACAAAATCCTCGCTGTCCGGCGGAATCAGTTCGCCCGAATACGATTTGCGGAACGCCTTCCACAGCACAGTGCTTTTCAGATTTTCATCCGCTTTCGCAAACAGTGTCTCGTTAATTCCGCTTTCGTCAGACGCCATACGAAGCAGCTCTCTGTCATAAAACGGAACACCCAGCTCCTCAGCCAGCAATTTGCCGACTGTTCTGCCGCCGCTGCCGTACTCACGTGCGATCGTAATGACAAATTTTTTCATTGTATCACTCTCCTGCCTGGTTCCTGTTGGTCTCTTTATTTCCAGTATAAGCCATTCTGCTGCCATGGTCAACACAAAACATGTTTCCCAATTTTGCAAAAAGCAGTTTTTTCATTCTTGTTACTTTTCTTGCAAATATTTCCATCTCATGATACATTATAGTTATATTGTTTAACAGAATGAAACGACATCTTATGCATTTTTAAAAAGGGAGCGTGTTTCTATGAAGAAATACAAACTGCTGACCCTGGTCATCGGTTTCGTATTGGCTGTATCGGCTTTTTCCGCACCGCCTGTATTCGCCGCATCCAGCGATTTTAAAATAACAAACGGAGTGCTGACAAAGTATACCGGAACCGACACTACCGTAAAAATCCCATCCACCGTTACCGAAATCGGCGCAAGTGCGTTTTCGGGAAACAACCGTATGACTTATGTGACAATTCCGGATTCCGTTGAAACAATCGCCGAGAAGGCTTTCTACGACTGCGGCCGTCTGGCCTCGGTCTCCATGCCCAGCAGTGTTGAGACGATCGGCACCCGCGCCTTTGCGGAATGCCCCAAGCTCAATTATATCACCCTGCCCAAAAAGCTGACAGAAATCAGCAGCGGGCTGTTCAGCGGCTGCACCGCTTTAAACGATATCACGATTCCGTCGAATGTCACTGTCATTGAAGACGCAGCCTTTTACAATTCCGGCATCACAAGCATATCTATTCCGCCGGATGTAAATACTATTGAAGAAAACGCATTCAGCTATTGCTCAAAGCTTACCAGTGTCAGCTTCCGCAGCGGTCTTACTACCCTTGGACAGGAAGCGTTCAGCTACTGCAAAGCTTTGACTTCCGTTTCTCTTCCCCGCACGATCTCAGAGATGGATGATTCCGTTTTCTCCTACTGCACAGCACTGACAAGTGCCAGCCTGCCGGACGGTATGGAAGAGCTTCCGGATAAGACCTTTTTCAACTGCACCGCTCTGACCAGTGTATCCCTTCCGCGCTCGCTCTATTCCATTGGGGAACGTGCATTTTATAACTGCCGCGCACTGACGGGGATTTCGCTGCCCTCACTTCTGGAGGAAATCAAGCCCGAGGCGTTTGCCTACTGCGTTAATTTGCAGTCTGTCAAGCTTCCCCAGTATCTTTCCATGTTGGGAGAGGGCGCCTTCTCTTACTGCTCACGCCTGCAGTCCGTCAATATTCCTGCCGAACTCGATACTCTGGAGGATGACTTGTTTGCTTACGACCAGATGCTCAGTTCCGTCACTATAGAGGATGGGCTGAGAGGAATCGGCGACGGTGTGTTCTACGACTGCACGAAACTTTATACCCTTGTCGTCCCCGACAGCGTACAGGACATCGGCCGCAGTGCGTTTGGAGACAATACCACGCTGCGCGGCTCATCGGATTCTTATGTGCGCGCATACGCCAACAGCAAGGGGTATACCTTTAAGCTCAAGAGCGATCCCTCTTCGGATATCCCTGCCGGCGCGAACACCGGAACGGATAACGGCTCCACCAATACCGATCTGATTTACAACGGCGTGCAGTATGCCGGTTCTGTTATGATCGATACGAATACCTACACCATGGCCCCCGGCAACATTTACGACATCGGCGTCGTTCTGGCCGGAAACGCCTACACCAAAACCATCAACGTTTATTCCAGCCGCACCGGAATTGCCACCGTGCAGAGGCTGGCCAACGGCAATTACCGCGTAACCGGAAAGGCCCCCGGCACCTGCTATGTTGTGGTGGATGTGCTGAGCGGTTCTACCGTACTGAATCACGTTTCCATCCGCTTCGACGTGGCGTATAACGTGACACAGCACGGTCAGGCTGCCCGCAACCGCAGCTACTTCAACTGATCATTTCCTGGTAATTTCTAAAAGAGCGCGGCGCCTGCGGAATTCTCCGTCAAGGGGCCGCGCTTTGCTGTAATGATGCTCCGAAAGCTTCCGGCAAATCCGGAAGCTTTTTGCATACTTTGCATAGACTTTTCAAAATCTCTTTACTTTTTCTTACGAATCGAGTAGAATAAAAAACGTTATCGCGGGCACTTTCTAATGCTACTACGCTAAAGTGACCGAAATGTGATCAAAATCGGAAGGACTGTTATTATGAAGAAATTACTGGCTTCACTCCTCGCTCTTACGATATCGCTCGGCATGACTGCCTGCGGCCAGGGAAATCAGCCGGCTTCCTCCGCGGCCGGCGCAGATGAATCCTGGGACAAGGTGGAAAAAGCCGGCACTCTGGTTGTTGGGCTGGACGATGCATTCCCCCCGATGGGCTATAAAGATACCAATACCGGTGAATTGATCGGATTCGATATCGATCTGGCGAAGGAAGCCTGCAAACGCCTTGGCGTAGAGCTGAAGCTTCAGCCGATCGACTGGAGCAACAAGCAGGCCGAACTGGACAACGGCAACGTGGACTGCCTGTGGAACGGTTTCAGCAAAACCCCTGAGCGCGCCGAAGCGATGGCCTTGAGCATTCCCTATATGAGCAACAACCAGATCATTCTGGTCAAGACGGAATCCACCTACAAAACGCTCAAAGATTTAAGCGGCAGGGTGGTCGGCGTACAGGGCGATTCCTCCGCCGAAGCGGCTCTGAACGCGGTGGAAAACAAGGAGTTCAAGAGCTCCCTGAAGAATGTGATACAGATCGACGACTACACCAAGGCGATTCTGGAAATTCAGAACGGCACAATCGACGCGATCTCGATCGATGAGGTTGTCGCACGCTTTTACCTGAAAAACCAGCCCGGCTCCTTCCGCATTCTGGAAAACGGCGGTACGGCGATTTCTCTGGCGTCTGAGGACTATGTCGTCGGCATGCGTAAAAACGATCTGGCTCTGAAAGATAAGATCGATGAGACCCTGCGTGCGATGGCAAAGGACGGTACAATGACCACCATTTCTGGAAAATGGTTTGGCGAAGATGTTACAACGGTAGACGTGAAATAAAACCCGTCTCCGAAATTGGTCCCGGAGGTCTAAGCTATGAATTATCAGGTGCTATTAACAGAAATGTTTACGGCAACGCTGATGTCTCTGCAAATTTTCTTTTTCACCCTGATCGTCTCGCTTCCTTTGGGACTTTTGGTGGCACTGGGCAGAATGTCGAAACTGAAAATCGTCAATCTGCCCGTGCGCTTCTACATATTGATCATGCGCGGAACCCCGTTGATGCTGCAGCTGTTGTTCATGTTCTACGCGTTAAAGCCCCTGCTTGGAATCCAGCTGGATCGCGTATTGGCCGCAGAGGTTGCGTTTGCCCTGAATTATGCCGCCTATTTTGCCGAGATTTACCGCGGCGGTCTGGAGTCCATCCCCAATGGACAGCGGGAAGCCGCAAAGGTTTTGGGGTACACCAAATCGCAGGCCTTTTTTCACATCGTTCTGCCCCAGGTGATCAAGCGGATCACCCCGCCGATGGGGAACGAATTCATCACCCTGGTAAAAGATACCTCTCTGGCGCAGGTAATCGGCGTCGTTGAGCTGCTGAAGGTCACCTCTCAGTGGGTCTCGAGCGCTGTGGATATGACTCCTCTGGTAATCGCCGGGCTGTTCTACCTGGTAATGAACGGGATTGTCACCCGGGCATTTACAGTGCTGGAAAACCGGTTGAGCTATTACCAATAAGGAGGGATTGCCAATGAGCCAGACGATTCTGACCGCAACAGATATCAAAAAGTGCTTCGACGGCGAAGAAGTCCTCAAGGGGATCTCGCTGGAGGTGCACCGGGGCGAGGTGCTCGCCATTATCGGGCCATCCGGTTCGGGAAAAAGCACCCTGCTGCGCTGCATTGCTCAGCTGGAAAACGTGGACTCGGGCGTTATTTCCGTCTGCGATGACGTACTGGTACAAAACGGCCCCGACGGAAAAGCCGTGTATTCCTCCCCCGAGCTGTGCCGAAAAATCGGCCTGCGTCTGGGGCTGGTATTCCAGAACTTCAACCTGTTCCCGCATTACAGCGTACTGAAAAACATTACCGACGCGCCGGTGCGCGTGTTACAGAAAAGTCACGAGGAAGCTACCGCTACCGCAAGAGAGCTGCTGAAGAAAATGGGGCTCTCTGAAAAAGCGGACGCTTATCCGTATCAGCTTTCCGGCGGGCAGCAGCAGCGGGTTTCGATTGCCCGGGCGCTGGCCATGAACCCGGAAATCCTGTTTTTCGACGAGCCGACCTCGGCTCTTGACCCTGAGCTGACGGGCGAAATTCTGCGGGTCATGCGCCAGCTGGCCGCAGAGCACATGACCATGGTTGTGGTAACGCACGAAATGCAGTTTGCCCACGACGTGGCCGACCACGTTATCTTCATGGACGGCGGCACAGTTCTGGAAAACGGCACGCCGGACGAAATTTTTTCTCACACCCGCAACGAGCGCACCCGGGCGTTTCTTTCGCGTTTTACGGAATGAGCCCTGCGGCAATCCGGGCCGTGGTATAGCGCCCGATCAAATTTGCTTACGAGTGCAACTCACAGGATATACAATCTTCTGAACCAAGCAGGAGGGCTCCGCCAAAACGGCGGGGCCTTTCCTGCTTTTGGGCAGAAAAACAGCCTTCCCGGTTCGCACCATGCAATCGGAAGGCTGTTTTTATTCTTATTATTCCGCGCCGTTCGCGTTCTCCCAGTCGTGCCACATGTTCTGCATGTCGTTATTTTTTCTAGATGCAATCGCGAAAAACTGCTGTATATCTGCATTGTCTATACTTTCCTTATGTATTTTACCATAAAGCATAATTTAGCTTTTTTTCCACAATGATTATAAGGTCGCCATTATCATCTCTGCCCTTTGCATTGTTGCATTTTTGTGTGCAAAATTTATGTCTTTAGATTTGTCTGATATTAAAAATCTAAAACGCACAATGGCAATGCCATCGTGCGTTTTTATGCTTTGGAGAGGCGTTTTGGGTCTTATAATACAAAATTACCGTATATAAGACCTTGCAGTATCCGTCTTGAATGTACCGTGAAATGATCAGGATGCCGGATCGCGAAGCGGGAATTCGAATATCCCCGCGGGCGTGTTGCTGTTATGCACTACATTGACAGTAACCGGTTGGCTGCCGCGGCTAAGATACTCTGACGGGGTGATGCCGGTCAATTGATGAAACACCCGGCTGAAATAGTGTACACAGCTGAATCCCAGTTGCTCCGCAGCCTGCGTTACATTGCAGTCTGAAAAGAGCAACAGATCTTTGGCCTTGTTAATTTTCTGCAGGTTAATATAGTGCCGGGGTGTACAGCCCATGGCTTCTTTAAAAAAGGAAGAAAAGTAATTCTCGTGGTAGCCGCAGGCCGCCGCCAGCTCTGCCACGGACAAATTCGGATGTATCGCAATCAGCTCCAGTGCTTTTTTCAGCTTGCTGTTTCGCCCTACATCCACTGGTGGTGCAGGCAGTGCGGCAGACTCTGTCCGATTTAACAGGAGCAGCAGCTCGTACATCCGCAGACTTACAAGCTCAGCACTGCCAGCTCGCTGCAGGACTGCCTCCTCCAACAGGTTTTTCAGCAACACCTGCTGGTAATCTCCGACCCACGGCAAAAAAAGGGGTAATTGCGCCGCCGGTTTTGCCAGGCAGCCCTCGCAGGTAAATTTTATATTCAGGCTACAGGAATCATCCAGACTGTGGATGGAGTGTTCTATCCCCGGCGGTATCATAGCAAGCCCGCCGGGCGGCACAATAAAATCCGTTTCTGCAGCATGCATGCGGACGTGACCTGCCAGACCGAACAGATAGTGAAAAAAAGGATGGCTGTGAGGTTCAATGTACTGACCGGGTTTCTTTTTGTCGCGAACCACCCGGTGAACGGTTACGTTGCTTTCCATAGAGTATCACCTCATAGTCACCTTATCATATATCTGAGAAAAGTGCAAATAAAGAATAAAATTTTCAAAAGACAGTCTCCTCTTTTCTGCGGTAAGATAAAGAAAAAGAAAGGGGGCGTTGTTTTGGAAAACCCTAACCATAGCTTTCAGGACTATAGTGTCATTGAGGGACTGCTGAAGGAGGTTCACATCCCGCCCATGTTCAAGATTCGGCAGCACTTTGACGACACCCACCTGACCGACGTAGCCGGCGAGGTGCGCCGCCAGTTGGAGAATAAGGGGCTGGAGGAACTGCTCCGTCCGGGAATGCGTATTTGCCTTACGGGATCAAGCCGCGGTATCGCCAATATGAATGTTGTGCTGCGGGAAGCGGTCTCCTACTTAAAACGCCTTGGCTGTCACCCTTTTATCGTCCCTGCCATGGGCAGCCACGGAGGGGCCACCGCCGAGGGTCAGCGGCTCATCCTCTTCGGTTATGGTATTACGGAAGAATTTTGCGGATGCCCTATTGATTCCTCCATGGAGACGGTGGAACTGGGCCACGTGGAAGAGGAGGGAAAACGTCTTCCGGTCTACATCGACAAGCTGGCCTATGAGGCAGACGGCATCGTGGCGATCAATCGCATCAAGCCCCACAGCGCCTTTCGGGGCGGCTATGAGTCAGGACTGACCAAAATGCTCTGCATCGGTCTCGGCAATCAGGAGGGGGCGGACAGTCTTCACCGGGACGGCTTTGGGGTGTTTAAAACCCGCATCCCCCTCTTCGGAAATTTTGTCCGCACCCATGCAAAGGTACTCTTCGGCATTGGGGTAATTGAAAATGCCCACGACCAAACCTGCAGGGTAACAGTGCTGCGCAACGAGGAAATCCCGGTGGAAGAGCCAGGATTGCTGGAGTATGCCAAAGGTCTGATGCCCCGAATTTTGGTGGATGAAACCGATGTCATGGTGGTGAAGGAGATCGGAAAGGATTTTTCCGGCAGCGGCATGGACCCCAACATCACCGGAACCTGGTCCACCCCCTATGGCGGCGGCGGTCTGAAGCACCAGCGCACGGCAGTATTGGATTTGACCGAGGCCTCCCACGGAAACGGGATGGGAATCGGTCAGGCTGATACCACCACGCTTCGCTTTTATGAGAAATTCAATTATCTGGAGACCTATCCCAATGCCCTGACCTCCACTGTTTTTTGGCCCATTAAGCTGGCCATGGTACTGCGAGACGACAAGATGGCCATTCAGGGCGCGATCAAAACCTGCAATCACATTGACCCCGAGAATCCCAGAATTGTACTGATCCGCAACACACTGACCATGGGCGAGCTGTATCTTTCCAAAGCATATTGGGAGCTTGCCCAAAACACCCCCGGCATCGAAATTGTTGAGGAACCAAAGGAACTGCCCTTTGACGAAAGGGGAAATTTGCTGATATGGGAGGAACGCCAATGAAAACCATCATGACACAGCCTCTTTGCAAAGAGGGATATGAGAAATTTGCCCAAGCAGGAGAAATCTGGGTTGCCAATTCCGGCAACCCCACAGAGTATCTGGAGGAGCTTTCCACTGCGGATGCTCTGGTGATCCGCATCGGACACCTAAACGCCCAGGAGCTGGAACAGGCCCCTAACCTGAAGGTAATAGGGCGCTCCGGAATTGGGTTCGACAGCGTGGATGTGGCGGCGGCCACTGCCCGGGGCATTCCGGTGGTGATCGCCCCGCACTGCAACGCCGATTCGGTGGCGGAGCACACCCTGGCCCTGATGCTGGGTCTGGCCTCTAACCTGGTAGAGTGTCACAACGAAGCGCTGCTCGGAAATTTTGAAATCCGAAACTGCGGCCGCCAGTTTGAGCTGCTGGACAAAACAGTAGGCATTGTGGGATTTGGTGACATTGGTAATCGTGTTGGGCGGCTGTGCGCTGCCTTTGGGATGAAGGTGATGGCCTATGATCCTTACCTGTCTGAGCAGCAGATTGCAGAACGCGGCGCGCAGCCCTGCCCGACGCTGGAGCATCTGCTGAAGGCTGCGGACATTGTAACCCTTCACATTCCTTTGCTGCCTGAAACAAAAGGCCTCATTGGGAAAGCACAGCTGGCCCAGATGAAGCCCTCGGCGATATTGGTAAACTGTGCTCGAGGCGGCATTGTGGATGAAGACGCACTGATTGAGGCCCTCAATAACGATATCATCGCGGGGGCGGGAATCGACACTCCGGTAGAAGAGCCCACCCGACTGGGGAATCCGCTATTGGCAGCAAAGCATCTCATCTTTTCTCCCCACAGCGCCGCCCAGACAAAAGAGGCCACGATCCGCGCCGCCACCATGTGCGCCGACGGCTGTCTGGCTGTTCTGCAGGGTGAGCAGTGGCCCGGTGTGGCAAATCCGGAGGTTTACCGTCACCCCAAATGGAGCGGAGAAGCAAATTAGGATCAATAAAATCATGTGCAGAAGGGCCCCGGCGATCCACCTCCCACTGGATTTCCTCCATAGTCAGGTTGATATTCAGGATGCAGCACCTTCTTCCTGACTTCAACGGTGGCGGATCATCTGAGAAAAAACCTGACGTTGGTGGAGCTGGTGCTGTTCTTTGCGGCAACCATCCTCTTTGTCGCGCCGAGTATGCTTAGCGGTTTCTCTAGGGTTGCACTGGGCAACGCATTGGTTGTCTGGTGCACTGTAATTTCTAAAACCCGGAAAAATAAACAGATTGTCGCACAAACACATTGCGACAGAAGAAAGGGAGTACCTATATGTTAATTTCCAGTCTTGCCCTGGCCGAACATTACGACTATTTGGCAGAAAAATTCAAAATCGGCTATGCCTTTCTCCGCAGACCCGATCTTGCAGACCTTCCGGTGGAAAAGATTGAGCTGGAGCAAGGAGTTACCGCCAGCGTACAGGAGTATACGACCATTCCTGCAGACGAGGGCAAATACGAGACCCATGACCGCTACTTTGACATTCATTACATAGTTGCAGGACGTGAGGGCTTTCATCTGGCCCCGCGCGATACACTGGAGGAGAAGATTCCCTACGATGCTGAGCGGGACATCACCATTTACCACAGCCCAGAGACGGCCAGCCAGGTGATTCTTTCCCAGGGAGAACTGATTGTAGTCGCCCCGGAGGAGGCCCATATGCCCAAGATGATTGCGGGCGAGCCCTGCATGGTGAAAAAAATTGTACTGAAGGTTCCGGTATCCTAAAGTTTTTTTTAAAAACTCATGTATTGTTGAGGCTATTCCCAGGCTTTTTGTGCGAGAATGATCTGGAATATTGTATGGAAAAACAGGTTGCCAACGACTCAGGGATTATGATAAAGCAAAAGCTATGTTACCTCTCAATGAATCTATTTCGTACAATGATTTCAGGTCAGAAGGAAGTATCCTTGCAGCAAGACGGTATCGCGAAAGCGATACCGTCTTGCTGTTTTCATTTTCCTTATAGGATAAAGCCAGAGATAAATTTTATGAAATAAAGCATCCTTTCCATCCATTCCAAGTTTCGGCCATGCTAGTGGCTGACTTCCCTCTCTCTAGGATACGCTTTACCGCCTGCTTTCCCATTTCCACAAACATTTCTGTTAATGCCTGCCACTACTTCTGCGATTCCCGCATATGATACCACAGATTCATAATCAATGGTTTTCAGCTCAGTTCAATGATGGTGAAAAGGAAAAAGTGATTTCGTACTTCATATATAGGATTTATCTATTACAATAAATAAAAATATGCTATTACCTTGTTGGGGGAATTCTTTGGTATAATAGATTAATATACCAAATTCAGACATCCATCGGGATGGTTTGAAAATAAAACATAAGGGGAATGGTTATGCAGCTTACGGAATTGTTGTGCGGTCCAAAACCCTCGCTCTCTTTCGAGGTTTTTCCACCGAAAAAAAGCAGCAATTATGAAAGCATACAAAGGGCCGCCGAAGAAATCGCCCTGCTTTCGCCAAGCTTTATGAGCGTGACATATGGCGCGGGCGGCGGAACCAGTGATTATACTGTTTCGATTGCGGCGGACATTCAGAATCAATTCCACGTACCCGCTTTAGCCCACCTGAGCTGCATCCATTCTTCACAGGAAGGTATCCGCGAGCAGCTTTCCAGCCTGCGTGCTGCCGGCGTCAGCAATGTACTTGCGCTCAGGGGCGACTTGCCGCCGGAATCAAGCGTACACGAAGACTGGGAATTCCATTATGCCAGTCAGCTCGTGTCGGAGATCCACCGGTACGGCGGGTTCTGCATCGGTGGGGCCTGTTATCCTGAGGGCCATACGGAATCTCCGTCCCAAAGAAAGGATATCGAATATCTGAAGGAAAAAGTAGACGCCGGGTGTGATTTTTTAACGTCACAAATGTTTTTTGACAATAATATTTTTTACAACTTTATGTACAAAATCAGAAACGCGGGAATTCAGGTGCCTGTCATTCCGGGAATTATGCCCGTCACCAACGTCGCTCAGATCCGCAGAATTATTGCTCTTTCGGGAACCGTACTGCCTCAGCGCTTTCGGTATATTTTAGATCGCTTCGGAGAGAATCCGGCCACCATGCGCCAGGCGGGGATCGCTTATGCAACAGAGCAAATTATAGATCTGTTTGCCAATGGGATACCCGCTGTACACGTTTATTCGATGAACAATCCTTTGATTGCCCGTAAGATCATGGAAAATCTATCGGAAATTGTGGGCGCTCCCGCAGAGGTATCTAATGAGACATAGCTCCGCAGTAAAAACTGTTTTTCATAAATCGTCCGATGTAGAAATCCCGCTGAAAGAAGTTGGCCGCTATATGGGGCTCGGGCGTTCTCAGCCGGATGCTCAGCTTGTCGGTTTGATGGAAAGGGCTCTGGCCGATTTTCAAAGGGCGGCAAATTATACCGCCTGCTTTATGGAAGTGCCCGTGTCTATTACGGAGGCAAAAACAGATTTCGGCACTTTCTGTGTGGAAGGAAAAAGCCTTGCCAAACATCTTGCAGGGTGCGACCGTGCCATATTGTTTGCAGCTACCACGGGCATAGAGACCGAACGGCAGAGAAAGCGTGCTTTTGTCACTTCGCCTTCCCTGGCTCTTGTGTTGGACGCCGTCGGTACTGTTGCCATCGAGAGTTTTTGTGATTTGTTGTGCCGGGAATGGGCCGAAGAGCACCCTGGCCAAACTTTTCGTTCGCGTTTCAGCCCTGGCTACGGCGATTTGCCTTTAAACGCGCAGAAACCCTTGCTGGATGCCCTGCATGCGAACCAGAATGCGGGCATTTCCTTGACAGATGCGCTGCTCATGATTCCGCAGAAATCTGTTTCGGCTATCATTGGAATGGAACAAACAGACCACACAGCAGAAAAACCGGCTGTATGCTCTAAACGGGATCATTGCCCGACCTGCGGTCAGCAAGACTGCACATTTCGTCTATGAAGGGACTTTGCAGAAATGAATATCATGGAATGTATCAATCAAGGGATTTTTTATCTGGACGGTGGAACCGGCACCTATTTGCAGGAGCAGGGGCTGGCGCCCGGGGAGCTGCCGGAAACATGGAATCTGCTGCATCCTGAAAAAATAAAGGATCTGCACCGGCAGTATTACGAAGCGGGAAGCCATCTGGTTTGTACCAATACTTTCGGCGCAAACGGGTTGAAATACGACGGACAGGAAGGCCGGTTTTCGGTAAAAGAGGTGGTTTCAGCCGCCGTAAACTGCGCAAAAACCGCCAGAGAGGAAGCGAAATTCGGTCAGCCGGATCGTTTCGTCGCGTTGGACATTGGCCCTCTCGGCAAGCTGCTTGCCCCGCTGGGAGACCTTGATTTTGAAGATGCCGTTTCCCTGTTCGCCGAAATCGTACAGGCCGGCGCAGAAGCCGGTGCTGATTGTGTGCTGATTGAAACCATGAACGACTGCTATGAAACCAAGGCCGCTGTGCTGGCCGCGAAGGAAAACTGCAGTCTGCCTGTTTTCGTCAGCAACGTGTATGATGAAACGGGCAAGCTGATGAGCGGTACCACGCCGGAGGCGATGGTAGCCATGCTGGAGGGTTTGGGTGCAGACGTCATCGGCATCAATTGCTCATTAGGGCCGGACAAAATGCTGGAGCTCCTCCCCAGATTTATTTCCTGTGCGTCCGTCCCTGTTCTGGTCAAGCCGAATGCAGGGCTGCCGCGCTCGGAAGGCGGAAAAACGGTATTTGACGTGTCGGCCGAAGAATTTGCACAAACCATGCTCCGCATTGCAGCCGGAGGGGCCCGTGTCATAGGCGGGTGCTGCGGAACGACGCCTGCTTATATCAGGCTGATGACGGATCAGACAAAGGGCCTGCCCGTTACTCCGATTCTTTCCAAACACCGCGCTGTGATCAGCTCTTATACCCATGCCGTTGTATTTGGCGGCAAACCGGTCATGATTGGCGAAAGAATCAATCCCACAGGCAAAAAACGGTTTAAAGAGGCCCTGCGGCAGAAGGATATCGGCTATATTCTCAAAGAAGGTATTTTGCAGCAGGAGCAGGGTGCACAGGTGCTGGATGTCAACGTGGGACTTCCTGAAATTGATGAACCGGAAATGCTGGTAACCTGTGTGAAAGAGCTGCAAAGCGTATGCGATCTGCCGCTTCAGCTGGACACATCTAACCAGACTGCCATGGAACGCGCGATGCGCGTGTACAACGGCAAGCCGATGATCAACTCTGTCAACGGCAGTGACGAGAGTATGAGCGCCATCTTCCCTCTCGTTAAAAAATATGGGGGCTTTGTCGTTTGCCTGACGCTGGATGGATCCGGAATTCCGGAAACAGCGGAGGGACGTTTCGCAATCGCCGAGCGAATCGTACGTCGAGCGGCGGAATATGGGATCGCCGCCTGCGATTTGATTTTTGACCCTCTGGCCATGACGATTTCTTCCGACCAGCAGGCGGCTCAGGTCACTCTGGACACGATTCCAATGATTCAAGGCAGACTGGGCGTTTGCTGTTCTCTGGGAATCTCTAATATTTCCTTTGGTCTGCCCAACAGGGATTTTATCACCGGCACATTTTTTATCATGGCTTTGGTAAAGGGACTGAGTGCGGCGATCATGAATCCCTTCTCTTTCGAAATGCAAAAAGCGTATCACAGTTACCTGGCCTTGGCCGGATTGGACGACAATTGCCAGGAATATATCCGCTTTTCTCAGAATGTTCCGTCGGATACGGTGACAGTGTCAAAGGCCCCTGCCGCCCAGAATTCTTCCCAAACGCCGGACGGACTGCAGGGCGCCATCCTCCGCGGTTTCAGTGCGGAGGCGGCCGAGCTGGCAAAGGAAAAGCTGGAGAGCACAGAGCCGCTCGCCCTGATTCAGGAGCAGATTGTGCCGGCACTGGATATCGTCGGAAAGGGATTTGAAGCAAAAACGGTCTTTTTGCCGCAGCTTTTGATGAGCGCCGAAGCGGCAAAGGCGGCATTTGAAGAAGTGCGGAAAAAGCTGCCGGCTTCCGATGAAATCGGCCCGGCCGTGATTTTGGCCACAGTAAAAGGCGATATTCACGATATCGGGAAAAACATTGTCAAGGCGATCATGGAAAATTACGGCTACCACGTGATTGACCTTGGAAGAGATGTTCCGCCGGAAACGATCGTAGAATCGGCCATTGAAAATCAGGTAAAACTGGTGGGGCTCAGCGCGCTGATGACCACCACCGTCCCTGCCATGGCTGAGACGATCCGTCAGCTGAAAGAAAAAAAGCCGGATACGCTCGTCATGGTAGGCGGAGCCGTCATGACACAAGAGTATGCTGACCAAATCGGTGCTGATTTTTATGGAAAGAACGCCATGGAAAGCGTAAGATATGCAGAGCGCGTATTAAAAGGCAAATCTGACTGATCAATCAAATAAAGGGGTATTTCATGGAAAAACAAAATAATCGCAATCGGATTTGGATTCCCATCACAGCTTTTGTACTGGCCATAGCCCTGCTCGCGGGCCTTTGGGCGATTTTTTCCCAAAAACCCACAGAGGGCAGCAAGCATATTTCTATCGCGGTAGTTTATGAGGATGGAAAAACCGAAAATTTCACCGTCGATACCGATGCTGAGTATTTGAAAGAAGCAGCCGAATCTGTTTTATCCATTGAGGGAAAAGAAACGCAGTACGGGTTCTCGCTTTACACGATCAATGGAGTAACCGCGGACTTTAGTCAAGGGGATCAATACTGGGCGCTTTATGTAAACGGGGAATATGGACAATATGGCATAGATCAGCAGCCAGTTACAGATGGCGATCAATATCAATTCATCGTTGAAAACATTGAAAATGCTTCAAAATAATTCTTTGACCGCCAAAGAGCTGGTCCGGCTGTCGGTATGCACCGCGATACTGTTTGTCTTACAGATTGCGCTTTCCCCATTGCCGAATATCGAAATGGTAACGCTGCTGATCCTGCTTTATACGCGCTGGTTTCAAAAGAAAGCTCTTTTCATTATCTATGTATTTGTGCTTTTGGAAGGCGTTTTTTATGGGTTCCATTTCTGGTGGTTTGGCTACCTGTACATTTGGGCGTTTCTGTGGATCATCGCTACGCTACTGGATAAAAGGCCCCGCAGCGTATGGACATGGGCAGCGTTCGGCGGAGGATTCGGCCTGCTGTTCGGCCTTTTCTTTTCGCTCATTTACCTATTGGCAGGCGGCATCCCTACCGCTCTGGCGTGGTGGATTGCGGGCATTCCCTTTGATATTCTGCATGGCGTCAGCAATTTTATCTTAATCCGCATTTTATTTCAGCCGCTGGACCGTCTGTATCACTCCATCGCGTAGCAATGGACTGCGCTGAGAAAGATTGGTTAGATATTGCCGTGTGCATTCGATGCACTCAAATAAACCGCTTACAATTCTGATTCCGGCATGTTTTCTTCCTATCAAAAGCAAAAACAGGTTAGCAATACCAACCTGTTTTTGCTTTCATGAACATTTGAGGGTAACTCATAGTGGTACGGGCGATTCATTCTTAGAGTAAATCATCCATAGTACCGATATTCTTCTGGCGGCGCGATGATAGAGAGCAGATAATCATTAACATACAGAATAAAATACATCGCTATCTTTGTATCTTAATTTATTATCCACTAAATATATGATATAATTAAAAACCGATCTCTATTCTTAATAATACTTAGGATGATTTATATGCCGAAACGGAAGAAACCCAAGATGCCTCCACTATCCGTTTTAGATAAATTGATTTATTATTTTCTTTTTTTAATTATCATCATGATATCGTTTAGTTTTTCTTTTATTCCTGGATGGGTACACAATTTTACTTCGTTTACAAACAATCGTGTTTTCGCTGTAGCAACAGGCAGTTCTTCTCTCTTTTTAGTGATACCTACGCTCACCATTTTCTGTATCAGCTTCTGTTTTTGGATTGTGAAATTTAAAGAAAAGAGGCCAATCTTCGGGAAAAGGGGAATAATCTATGGAGAGCAAACCCGTAATATCTATCCTTTATTTGGCCAACAGCATAAACCTAAAAGCATAAACGACTTAAGTAAGAATAAAAAAATGTATAAGAGGTTTGTTTCTGCTTCTTTAGCCATTATTTTAATATTATCTTTTGTAATTGGTGCTTTTGGCATCTACTCACGTTATGAACTCACAGATACTTCAATTGTGAAATATGATTGCCTAAATCATGTATCTAATCAATATCCACTCAATACGGTCACTCAGGTGGAAATAGGTGCTTACTATCATCATCAAGTCCGCAGGATTGGATATTATACATTTTCGTATACATTTTTCTTTAATAATGGAAAGGATATTCAGTTTACTTACTCAGAGTTTCGCGATCTTGAATCTGTCAAAAAAATCAATAGTATTTTGCATGCTGTTCCTAAAAAAAACAGTGGGGTACAAAATCTTGATGCTCTAAGGCGTGAATATCATTTCAACGATCAGGATTGGGCAATCATTCAAAAACTTTTTTCCACTTGATCTGGCAATCTCCACAAACGCCATTTGGGCTAATTTGCAAAAAAGCCCGAAAAGCTAGCATTCTGAACTGTATTCCAATTGTTAGACAGTATGATATACTGAAAATAAAGGGATGCTTTTCTACGCCTAAAGAGAAATCGAACAAGCGAAATATGGCAGAGTTTAAGGAAAAGGCAGTAGAGCGTAATTTAATAAAGCTGTATAAGAATAGAGGGCTTACAGATAGTTTATCTGTAAGCCCTCTTATCAGCTCAATACAACGCTATTATTTTTACAAATTTTCACGCTAAGCTCCTATGTAAGTTCAAAAGGCTGCATGATATTATAACGGAACCAGTTTTAATCACTGATATTACATCTTAAATTTCTAATAAATACAGCTTAACCGCATCTTTCGTCAACATATCAAACACTCCTTAAGCAATGTTTGTATGTAACAATACAGTTAAGCTGTTTATCACAATTGAATTCTATTTTACACAATACAGACGAATTCCACTGTTGTAAAATCACCTGAAAACCCGTATGGATACTGGATCGCTTCCAAAATTATTCCGCGTCGTCCGCGTTCTCCCAGTTGTGCCACACGTTCTGCACGTCGTCGTTGTCCTCCAGGTTATCCAGCAGCTTCTGCATCTTAGTGATGGAATCGGGGTCGTTCAGCGCGGTGTAGGTGGTGGGAACCATCTCTACCTCGGCAGACACGAACTCATATCCCTTGCCCTCCAGATCAGAAAGCACAGCGCTGAAATCGTCCGGCTCGGTGTAGATTTCGAACACATCGTCATCCGCCTGAAAATCAGCAGCGCCGGCCTCCAGGCAATCGGTCATCACGGTGTCCTCCGACAATCCTTCGCGCTCGATCACCAGCACGCCCTTCTGCGAAAACAGGAAGGAAACGCAGCCGCTGGTGCCGAGATTGCCGCCGAATTTATCAAAATAGTGGCGTACATCCGCTGCGGTGCGGTTACGGTTGTCCGTCAGGGCCTCTACAATCACCGCCACACCGTTGGGGCCATAGCCCTCGTATACGATGCTCTCATATTTGGTACCGTCGCCGTCGCCCGCCGCTTTTTTAATGATGCGCTCAATATTATCGTTAGGCACGTTTGCGGCCTTAGCCTTCGCGATGCAGTCCTTCAGCTTGGAATTGGATCTGGGATCCGGCCCCCCGCCTTCTTTTACCGCCACCGCAAGCTCTCGTCCGATTTTAGTAAAGATCTTGGCTTTGGCACCATCTATTTTTTCTTTCTTTCGTTTAATGGTACTCCATTTTGAATGGCCTGACATACTAATAAGCCTCCCGTAAAAATAGCTTTGATATTTTATTTTATCACGTTTTTTCCGTCATAGCAAGCGCCGCCTGATGAGCCTTCTCCATTACCTCAGGCGGAATCTCGGTCGTGCCGGTCCGATCCGTATGCGGCCACTCCACCACATGCTCCAGCTTCGTGTTCATAACGGTAAAGGCCAGCTCGAGCTGGCGGGTCATCATATGCGCTCCCTCAGGGTTGCTGGAACCGTACGCGGTTAAAAAAGCGGCTGTTTTCGGCTTTTCAATCGGCGGGCGGATTCCCATGGCGAACCGTGCTTCAAAATACCGCTGCCAGCGGTCCATCACAGCCTTACACGGCGCGGGAAAGCTCATATGGTACACCGGCGCCGCGATCACCAGATAATCCGCAGCGCGCAGTTCCCGGTCGAACTCGTCCAGATCATGGAACACACACGCCTCGTGGGTCTGACAGTATCCACAGGCGGTACAGGGATGATAGTTCCCGCGGTACGCATCAAACGTCGTCACCTGAATGGCTTCGGGGTCTACCTTTTGCAAAAATGTCCGCAGCAGCAGCGCGGTTGCGCCGTGGGGCCGCGGGGAGCCGAATAAGACCAGCATGTTTTTCTTTTCCATCTGCGGGCCTGCCTTTCCTTGCATGATGAGACGATTGTAGCATGACCGCTCCTCTTTCGCAAGGCAAAAAATCATACGCAAAAGCAATCTGCTCTGCATATCCGGCGGCGCGGTGCAAAAGCTAGAACAATGCTTTTGGGCTTGTACGGGAGCGAAAAGTATGTTATACTGAACTAACACAGAAAATGAAAGGAAGTGTTTTCATGTTTGAGCAAGTGAAGCTTTCTTATGATTTTAACACATTGGAACCGACGATCGACGAGCTGACCATGGTGACCCATTACACAAAGCACCACGCCACGTACACCAAGAACCTGAACGCTGCGATGGAACGTCTGCCGGAGCTTTCCGGGGAATCCATTGAGCAGATTCTGGCACATCTTGAAACTGTGAAGGACCCTGCCCTGCGGACTGCGGTGCGCAATAACGGCGGCGGATATTACAACCACAATCTGTATTTTGATACGCTTTCCCCGAACGGCTCACGCACCCCCGGCGGGAAGCTGGCCGCGGCGATCGACCGCACTTTCGGCAGCTTTGAGGTGATGAAGGAAAAGCTTGCGGCGGCAGCCGTGGGGCAGTTCGGTTCCGGCTGGGCATGGCTTTCCGCAAATTCCAGCGGAGACGTGATGATCTCTGCAAGCCCGAACCAGGACAACCCGATCATGGAGACCCGGGGCGAATGGCGGCCGATTCTCGGCATCGACGTATGGGAGCACGCCTATTATTTATCGTATAAGAATCTGCGGGCGGATTACGTGGAGGCTCTTTTCCGCGTGATCGACTGGGCCAAGGTGGACGAGTATTATCACCGGGTCATTGACTGAACTCCGTAAAAAACACAGGCCACCGAAACTTGCGCGGCCATAAAGCTGCAAAATACAGCTGCGGCTGCACAATCTTTCAACGGCAGAGCGGCAGGGGAATTCCCCTGCCGCTCTTTTTTGAGATAAAAAAGCCGGAAATCCCCAAGAAGCACTTAGGATTTCCGGATAAACTGAGCCTTGCACACCGGGCATGTCACTTCGATTTTGCCGCGGCCTTTCGGTACGCGAAGACGGGTCGTACATTTTGGGCATTTGAAATAGCGGTATATTTTACGATCCTGCAAATATTTCTGCTGGGAACGGAACCACGCGGGTACCTTATTCCAGTACTTTAAAAACATCTGGTTTTCCGCATAGCGGCGAGGAATGTTGCGGGATAGAATGCGAAACATGCTCCACCCGAAAATCACATAGGCCACCAGCGTCAGCGGATAGAAATTCGTCAGCCGTGAAGCCGTTACGAGCACCATATAAACTACCAAGCTGCCAACCATCAACTGGTCGCCGCCGTAGCGTCCATACATGACTCTCCTGATTCTCTCCAACACGCTCGATCACCTCTTTTCTATTACTACATTGCAGGTTTATTTTTTACCCTGATACAATAATATCGAGCACAAAATTTTTTGTCAAGAACTATCCCTCAGTATTTACATTCTGTACTTATTTTGATGTGATTGTTTCCACTTCCGTCATAATTAAAAGGCAGATTTTTTGTCTGCCCTCCACCGGGCACTTTTTTACATTTGTTAAAAGAATCGGAAGGAACTCAGTTATTTATTTCAAAGTGGCGAGACTATCCCCCACTTCAAGTTTCAAGACTCTCTACAGCCAACGGCAATTGATTACCATCCGCGGCGTGAGGTTGATAGAAAAGAACCTGTTTTTGAATAAGTTCCATAGAAAGAGATCAAGAATAGTAAAAAGCAGGAAAATTGTCACAGAAAGTTTACGGTAAATTTACCAGTTCCCGCACATTGTATTTTGACGCGGTATCCTTTTTAGAGTATAATAATTTCACGATATCAATCACGGCGCATTCCGAAGCAGACTTTGGGCGCCTGAGAGCATGGAATCATCCGGCCTGGCGATCAAATGACACAAATATTCAGGCCACTTACGGCACGGATGATATCATTATTTCATTTTCCGCATATGATTAGGCAAACGAATGTTGACCTGATCGCGGCCAATTTGTTCCTCTGCAGATGGAACCGGCAGTATCTGCAGAAAAAACTGCGTTTTTCCTTAGCCGGTGATCCAAAAAGGAGGGAACCACTCTGTTTGACAAGCTTCAACTGACCCGGTTAAAGCCATTGTTTGTGTTTTTCATCGGGTACACGGTCTGTTTTTATCTCTTTGCTCTGACGCTGGGCTTTACCTTCCCATTTGTAGCCGGGTTCTTACTGGCGCTGATGCTGCAGCCGCTGGTGCGCTTTCTGAAAGAGAAGCTGCGCCTGAGGCCGGGGTTTGCGTCCATTCTCGTCACCCTGCTGTCTTTCTTCATCCTGTTTGGGTTAATGGCTCTGCTGGGCTACTGGCTTGTAACAGAAATCACCACGCTGGTGGTGAGGCTCTCCTCCATCGATACAACGAAAATCGTCGGGCCGCTCAATGAGCTGATGGGGCATCTCGGGATTTATGTGGACAGGATCGATTCGGAATTTATCCGCCAGAATCAGGAACAGCTGATCAAATTCCTGCAGACGGGCGCCGGCATCCTCACCTCTGTTCTGAACACGGTTCTGCGGATTCTGACCTCTCTGCCCGCGATACTGACGATGTTTATCGTCATGATCTTTTCCACCTACTTTTTTGCGAAGGATATGCCTGTGATCAAACGCCATGTGGCGTCCTTCCTGTCGCAGACCACGGTGATCAACATTCGCTCGGCCTCTCGTCACAGCCTGGCGATGAGTGGGAAGCTGCTGGCCTCTTTCCTGCTGATTTACCTCATCACCTTTCTGCAAACCCTGCTGGTGTTTTTCCTGCTGGGGGTGCCATACCCGCTGGTGCTCAGCCTGATCGCCGGTATTGCGGACGTTCTGCCGATTCTGGGCCCGGGAACGGTTTATGTCCCGCTGGCCGTGATCAGCCTGGTACAGGGTGACTATTTTACCGCGGTGGCTCTGATCGTTGCGTGGCTGCTCATTTCCACGATTCGTCAGGTGATTCAGCCGAAGATCGTTTCCGCTTCCATAGATATTCACCCGCTTTCAATGCTGGCCGCGATCTATTTTGCGCTGGTAGCCGGCCGGGTGAGCATCCTGATCTATATGACACTGTTTTTCGTGCTGTACCAGGTTCTGTGTAAAACCGGCGTACTGCCCCGGCTCTTTGTGTCGGATTCCGATTTGGACAAGCAGGGCAAGCGTCCCATTCCACCTACGCAGAAGGACAACACCGCACAGCCGGAGCCGCCTGCGGATTCCTAAAAGCTTACAGAACTGTAACCCAAAATATACCGCGCGCTTCTTGACAGCAGGAAGCGCGCATGTTATATTCTGACTGTACTAATCGAATTAATACACATTAATACACAGAGAGGTGAACCGGATGTTTCCGCTGGATTATAAAAGCAGGCTGCCCATTTATGAGCAACTGAACAAATCCATTTCAAAAATGGCTGCTTTGGGCGCTCTGGAACCGAATGAACAGCTGCCGTCCGTTCGCACGTTGGCCCAGGATCTGGGGATCAACCCAAACACCGTGCAAAAAGCGTATCAATTATTGGAGCAAAATGGAATTATTTACTCCGTTCCGGGGAAAGGTTCCTATATCTCACCAGATCTTTCCGTCTTGTCGCGGCAGAAGTCGAGAGCGCTGGAAAAACTCAGTGAAGCGATCGTCAATGCGGCAGAATGCGGGGTTACTCAGCCGGAAATGATTCAACGGGTGGAAAACCATTTTAACGGGAGGGGTTCTGAGCAATGATTGAAGTCAAATCACTGGTAAAAAAATTCGGCAGCACAGTCGCTTTAGACGGAATTTCTTTTACCATCGGCGGAGGCTCCATCTTCGGGCTTGTCGGCAGCAACGGCGCAGGCAAATCCACTTTGCTGCGCAGTCTGGCGGGCATTTACCAGCCGGAAAATGGAGAAATTCTTGTGGATGGTCAGGCGCCGTTTGAAAACAGCGCCGTTAAGGGCAAGCTGTTTTTTATTCCGGATTATCCGTACTTTTTCCAGCAGTCCAACATGAAGGAAATGGCCGATTTTTATTCCAAAACGTACGCGTCGTGGGACGCGCATCGGTACCAGGAGCTGTGCTCGCTGTTTCCGCTTGACACAAACGCCCGCATCATCAACATGAGTAAGGGCATGCAGCGCCAGGTGGCGCTGATCAACGCCCTTTCCGTTCGTCCAAATTATCTGCTGCTGGATGAAATTTTCGACGGTCTTGACCCGGTGATGCGCCAACTGCTCAAAAAGCTCGTTTCGAGCGAGGTTTCAGAGCGCGGCATGAGCGTCGTCATCGCCAGCCACAACCTGCGCGAGCTGGAGGATCTGTGCGACCACGTCGGCCTGATGCACAAGGGCGGCGTTGTATTCGAGCAGGAGCTTGACGCTCTGAAGCTCGGCATTCACCGCGTGCAGGCCATCTTTAAGCCGATGCCCACACAGGATATGTTCCAGGGGCTCGATATCATCAAACAGGATTCCCGCGGTTCTCTTTTGAACCTTGTCATCCGCGGGCAGAAAGAAGAAATACTGGAAAAGCTCAACGCGCTGAACCCGGTGTTTATCGAACTGCTTCCCCTTACGCTGGAGGAAGTCTTTATCAGTGAAATGGAGGTGGCCGGTTATGACATCGAAAACATCCTCAAATAATCTGCGCGGTGAACTGATTCAAACGTTTCTCTGGGAGCTGCGTCATCGTTTTGGCCTGATTGCTTTGTTCTGCGGCCTTCACTTTGTGACTCTGCCGCTGGTTGAAATTCTGGCCATGAACAACGCCCAGCGCACCAATATGGAAAGCGGATACGTGATCGACATGTCTCAGCGGTTTTTAAACGCGCTGAAAGTCGTGCTCCCGCTGTGCACCGCTTCTTTGTCACTGCTGATGGTGCTGATCCTTTCGGTGCTGGCGTTCCAATACATGCACCAAAAGCGCAGTGTGGACCTGTTCCATTCCCTGCCGGTCAGCCGCAGCGCTCTGCTGGGCGGCCGGGTACTCAGCTGCTTTGTGGCACTGCTGATTCCGCTGGTGCTGAATTTCGCACTCACACTTGTGGTTGCGGCCGTTTATCAGGTTGCCGTTTCTGAATTTATGGGATTCTTCCTCACCTCTTTGGGCTGGGTCTTCCTGATGGCATGCGCTTCGTTTTTCTTCTGCTCCTTTATGGCGGTTTGCAGCGGCACCACCTTTGATATGGTGATTTCGATTGTCGTTGTGAACATTACCTACCCGCTGATGATCCTCCTCGGGCGCGCAACCGCCGGAATGATCATCCCCGGCATGAGTATGGACCTTGATTTTCAGTCAATCCCCTACACGGCGCTTTCTCCCTTTGTAGCCTCCTACCTGCCGCTGATTTACGGCAGTCTGGAAGCGGATACGTTCTCTTCCGTGGCGTTTCTCATCTGGTGGCTGATTCTCAGCGTCGTGATGATCGTTTCTGCGCTGTACCTGTACCGCAGCAGAAAGAGTGAATGCGCAGAGAGCAACTACGCTTTCCCGATTCCGAAAACCCTGATCCGGTTTGTGGCCACAACCGCCGCAGGCCTGGCCGGCGCGCTGATCTTCCATTCTACCTTCGGCTCTACCACCAGCTTTTTTGTCGGGCTGTTCGTCGGATCGATCATCGCCCATATCATTGCCGAGGCCATTTATGGGCGCGGCTTTAAGGGACTGAAAAAGAGCTTTGCCTACTACGGCATATTTTTGGTTGCCTTTGCAGCATTTTACGGTGTTTGTGTTACCGGCGCATTCGGGTATGATACCAAAATCCCGAAAGCGGAAGAGATCAGCTATGTGGAAACCCGTCTGAACAACGTAGGCAACATCTACCCATCGAATGGCTTCAGCATTATGAATGAAAAGGGTAACAGCCAGATTGCATGGGTTCCACAGACCGTGAGAGAAGCTGAAAATGTGGAAAAGGTAACTGCGCTCCACACTCTGCTGGTCGACGAGATCCGCGCAAAAGGATACCCGTACAAAATTCAGAGTTCTTCTTTTTACTCGGATGTGCAGCTGACCTACCACATGAAGGACGGTTCTGTGCTAAAACGGTATTTTTCCTCCGACCCGATTTCGCACGACAACAGCCGCTATGACGAGGCTGTTAAGGCCGTGACCACCACAAAGGAATACAAAACTTCGGGCAACGCATTATACTACCTGACACCGGAGCTTATCGAATCCATTCATTTGTACGACGGCAGCAAGGAGCACATCCTGATTCCGGATCAGGAAAAGCTTCAGGAGCTGATTGATGCGCTGCGGCTGGATATCGAGGCTGATAACGGCAGCTTCAGCGGAAACTACGACTACCGCAATTCTCTCCAGCTCAATTTCACAACCCGTGCGGTCATTCCCGCACCGGGCAGCGAGCTGCAAAAGCTGGTCGGGAACTATACGGGAAAAATCCGTATCGACGCAGCTGGCATCGCCATCAGCGACACGTCCCGCACGAAGGCGCTGATCGAAAAATATGGCTGGACAAAAGGCACTTCCGTCACGGCCACGGCTGCGTCGGGTTTACACACAGCGACCACTACGGCTGCCGAATCGGCAATCCGGCTTACTGTCGCAAACTGATCGATTTCCTCCCTTTTATAAACCCGGGAGCACGGAGAAATTTCCGTGCTCCCGGGCTTTATTTTTGCCTCGGCTCCCCGCAAAAAGCGGAAGAAGCTTCCTTTATTTCAGCAATGAAAAATGCGGCCTGCCGGAAACCCGGCAGACCGCTTATGTTCTTGATTCAGCTTTTATGTGCAGACCGCAGAGATGGCCTGACTATTTTGACTTTTATAATCGACAGGATACATGTTATAAACGACTTCCTCTTTTGAAACCATGGAAATCGGAATCCTGGGCACTATACTATGCAAAACTTCAATAAATCCGGTAGATGCAAACCCTGCCATGCCGGTTACCACATGAACCGCACCGATCTGGCGAATAAATCCCGCTGCAACCAGGGCACTGTCATCCTGAAAAATAATCGTCATTTCGGCGCCCGCTTCCCGCGCCGTTTGATACAGGTACTCCAGTTCTTCGCTGCACGCGCCATACCCGGCGGACTGCGGCTGAACGCACAGCACCTGCATTGGAAGCGCCTGTTCTTCGGCAAGCTTTTTTCCCACCCGGATCAACCGATCGCAATCACGCTGGCCGGTAACACACACGAGAACAGCCGCCTTCTTTTTTTTCACTGCCTTACCTCCTTTCTCCATTGCATCTTTTCTTGGATGCATCTTAAGTATACGGTATTTTTAAAGAATATCAATAGATAAATTATGAACTAAATGTAAAAATCGTTGTTTATTGTCCACAAAATTAAGATAAAATTAAAAATTGGTTAGTGGGATAAGCACAAACAAGCCGATGAAAAACGGCATTTGAAAACACATGGAAGGCAGGTAAAAAGCGCCGATTTTATCAGTACCCGCAGTCCCGGTTTACCAGAATCACCTTAATTCGCCCGGCTATGCGCTGCCTGGCGATCAAAACAAAATCGTTGCAGATTCTCTCTTCGTGCTTACAGTCCACACAACGCCCAAGCTTAGTGCAGGGAGTGTGCTTGCCCAGCCGGATGGCATCCAGAGGAGCCGCGATCTGACGCGCTCTTTGGATCGCGTCCTCCACCGTTTCGGTGATTTTATTTTTGCCCACGACCACGATGACCTGCTCGGGCCCGTACAGCATGGGCGCAACGCGGCTGCCGTTGCCGTCGATATTAAACAGCTTCCCATCCTGAGTGATGGCATTGGTACCGGTAATAAAGGTATCCGCACCGAAATTCTGCAGATAGATGCTTCGTTTCTCCTCTGAGGAAAGCCCCGGGCGGTGCTTATCGTAAAATACATAGTTTTCCGTTCGCAGAAAATCAAACACGCCGGTCTGTTCCAGAGTGACGGAGTCCCCGCAGCCCACACTGCTCCCTTCGGGGATCAGCTTTTTTAACAACGCAGTCAGTTCCGTCTCATCTTCCACGTAATAGCCGGCCATATTGTTTCTTTGCAGGCTCTGTATCGTTTTTTGAATTCGTGAATCCATTCCCATTCCCTCCGTTTGTCCGCATTTCCCTCACAAGACACAGCCAATTGAATTTATGATAACACACAGCATCTCAAAATACAAAGGCTGGCCGAATCGGCCAGCCTTTGTTCTGATTGCCCTGTTTCATTTGTTCTCAGACGAAATCATTCCCTTTTGATCAGTCATTCTGCTGCGAAAGGGCAAGCTGCCGCTTGACTGCACCCAGCTCCTGCACGGGGGCGGCGCAGGTACCATTTTGGCAAAGGTAATACCGCACTCCGTCCTGCGGCAGCGGATATTCTACCGTGAAGGGCGCTGCCGCGGCAAGCTCCTGTTCGTTTTTCGCGCATTTGAGCAGAACCGTCAGGCTCGGCAGCGAATGCCGGCGCAGGAAATCGCGCACCTCCTGAAACGCTTCCTCTCCCTGCGCGGTGCAGACCAGCTCCTGCGAGGGATAAAGCACCGAAGAAAGCGCGATCAGCGACATTCCATACCCGGCCGGGTACTCCTTGATCCATCCGGTGAGAAAACGGATTTGCCGCTCGCCGGCCTGCCGCCAGCGCTCTTCGCCCGTCAGCGCAGCAAGGCGTACAAAAACCTCTCCCGCCACGGAATTACCGGAGGGAATCGCACCATCGTATACCTCCTTGGGCCTGCTGATGAGCTGCTCGCTGTCTTTGGCAGTAAGATACAGGCCGCCCTGCTCCGCGTCGGAAAACAGCTCTAAAATCTGCTCCGCGATTTGCGCGGCACGGAGAAGATACGTGCAATCAAAGCTGGAGCGGTACAGCTCCAGCAGAGAAAAAGCGTAGAAGGCATAGTCGTCCAGTTGCCCGTCATTCGCCGCTTCTCCCTCACGCCAGCGCAGCAACAGCCGCCCGCGTTCATCCACCAGCTTTTCTTCCAGAAAACGCTGCGCTTTCTGTGCCGCCTGCAGGTACTCCGGCTCGTCGAGCAGCCACCCCGCTTTGGCCAGCGCGGCGATCATCAGCGCGTTCCAGGAGGTCAGCACCTTATCGTCGCGGTGCAGGCGGGTACGCTCCAGCCGGTACTCATACAGCCTTTGGCACAACTGCGCAATATGCGGGTCCTCTTCGTCATAGGCAGAAAAGTCCAGCAGATTCGGAATGCTCTTCCCTTCAAAATTTCCCGCTTCGGTTACGCCAAAGCGGCTGCAGAACAGCTCGCCGTCTTCTTTCCCCAGAACTCCCTGTACTTCCTGCGGGGTAAAGACATAATATTTGCCCTCGACTCCGTCGCTGTCCGCATCCTGCCCGCAGTAAAAGCCGCCCTGTTCATCCGTAAGCTCGCGAAGAACATAATCGAGCGTGCGTTTTGCCACGCTGCGGTAAAGCGGCCTGCCGGTAACGGCGTAAGCCTCCAGATACGTATATGCCAGCAGGGCATTGTCGTAAAGCATCTTTTCAAAATGCGGAACCAGCCATTTCACATCGGTGGAATAGCGCGAGAACCCGCCGCCGATATGGTCGAACAGCCCGCCGCGGAACATTTGAGAAAGCGTATACTCCGCCATGCTCTGCGCGGATTTTTCCCGCTCCAGCACGGAATAGCGCAAAAGGAACAGCAGATTATGCGGCGCCGGGAATTTCGGCGCGCCGCCAAAGCCGCCCCAGCGGGAATCATAGGAAGCGCTCAGCTGAGCGACGGCGCCGCGGAGCAAATCCAGCTCCGGCTTGGCCGATCCGAGGGAGGGACCGGATTGCTCGCGCAGATAATTTGTGATTTCTTCCCCAGCATTCAGAAGCTGCTGACGGTTCGTGCTCCACTGTTCGCGGATGAACGCCAATAGCTCCAAAAGCCCGGTGGAACGGAACGTAGACATTTTGGGCAGATAAGTGCCCGCCCAGAACGGGCGCTGTTCCGGCGTCATAAGGATCGTCATCGGCCAGCCGCCCGAGCCGGTCATGGCCTGACAGACAGTCATATACACCGCATCGATATCCGGCCGCTCCTCGCGGTCTACCTTAATGCAGACGAACCCCTGATTCAGCGCCTCGGCGACCTCGTCGTCCTCAAAGGATTCGTGCGCCATCACATGGCACCAATGGCACGTGGAATAGCCGATGCTCAAAAAGATCGGCTTGTCCTCGCGTTTGGCTTTCTCAAACGCCTGCTCTCCCCACGGAAACCAGTCGACGGGATTCTCAGCGTGCTGTAAAAGGTAGGGGCTTTTTTCCTTGGCTAAGTGATTGGGAACTCTATGTGAGCCAGTCATTTCATCATCCTTCTCTTTTCGGTATCATAGTGTTTATTATACCTGAAAAAAGAAAGGATACCACTATTTTCAAGCACTTTCCCCAACAATCATTTATACCTATTTGAATTTTCACCTGCTTGCCTATCCTTCTATACTCAATACAGTCTATCAGTGTTCTATACAGTTCATTTTGCTCCTCCCCTGTAAGATGGGGATCCACGATCAACGCTTGAAATTCTTCCAACACATTCCCTTTTTCTGTTTGACCTTGTGCTTTAAAAAAGTTAGGTTCAAATTCTAAACGCTTTATTTCTTCCTGTAACCTTTTCTTTTCGGACTTGATCTTGATTTTTACGAGATTTCAGCTCATCTATGGTATACGTGCCTGATTCCTATGCAACCTCTATACGCTCAATCACCGTTTCTTTCTCTTGTTATGAATGCGCATATTTTTGAATTTCATCCTTGAGGTTTTCTATCTTTTGAGTATCCTTAATATCGTATTACTGCTTCACATCAGTCCATAGAGCCCTAACTGGGGTACTTTCAATCCTGATATCAAAAAAGCTTGGCGAACAGCTATGCTGCCCGCCAAACTTTTGGATGACGCCTTGGCGTAATCCTGTCAATATTGATTCGGAGGAAATGGGAAAAGAAAAAATAACACAATTAACCTTCGTCAATGACATTGCCCTCAATATTGTTTTTCTTCTTTAAGGTGTTAATCATAACAGGAGCAAGGCAGAAAACAAAAATCAGCAGAATCAGCACGATGGAGATGGGACTGCTGACGAAAATCCCCAGGCTTCCGCCGCCCATATCAAACGACTGGCACAGATACATTTCCAGCATGGGGGTGAGTACATAGGCCAAAAGCAAAGGTGCCGACGGTATTTTTGCCTGTTTTAAAATGTAAGCAATGGCTGCAAATACGATCATCACATACACGTCGAACATGCTGTTGTTGGTCGAGAACGTACCCATAACGCACACCGCTGTAATACAGGGAATCATGTAGCCGGTGGGAATACGCACGATGTTCGCCAAAAACGGAATGAAAGCAATCGAGATCAGCAGGCACACCACGTTACCAATGTACATAGAGCCAATGAGTCCCCACACAAAATCCGGGTTTGTTTGGAACAGCATGGGTCCGGGCTGTAAGCCCCACATCATCAGTCCGCCCAGAAGAACGGCTGTCGTTCCGCCGCCAGGGATCCCCAGGGAAAGCAACGGTGCAAACGCTCCGATGGCCGCGGCATTGTTTGAGGACTCGGAAGCGGCAACCCCCTCAATGGCACCGCTGCCCATCAAATCGCGGTTTTTATTAATGCGTTTTTCAATAATATAGGAAAGGAATGCAGACATTGTGGCGCCCGCGCCGGGCAGCACGCCAATAAAGGTGCCGACGCCGCTCTGCCGCAGGGATACCGGCAAAATACGCTTGAGCTCTTCCTTATTTAGCAAGCTTTCTTTGATGGTGATTCGCTCGGTTTTCATCTTTTTGAAATTGTCGCGATTGACTACCATGTCAATGACCTGCCCGAAGCCAAACATACCAATGACCATGGGAACCATATTGATTCCGCTGAACAGGTATACATTATCAAAGCTGAACCGCGGCAGCCCCAAAGCCGCATCCAAACCAATCGAGGCCACCATGATTCCCAATGCTGTGGCGAGCAGTCCGCGGGAGGGACTGTCGCCGATGATCCAGCCAATTGAAGTAAGCGCCAGAATGATCAGCCATGCCAGATCCGGCGAACCGAATTTCAGACCAAATTTTGCGGCCAGCGGCCCGATCAGGGTCAAAGCCAGAATACCGATGGCACCCCCGATCCACGAAGCCAGGTTGGCGGAAAACAGCGCTTTGCCGGCCTTCCCCTGCCGCGCCAAGGGGTATCCGTCCAAAGCTGTCATAATGGCTGGCGAATCGCCGGGAATGTTTACCAGAATGGCGGAAAAACACCCGCCATACATGGTGGAATAATACAGTGCAGCCAGCATAACGATCGCTGCTGTGGGATTCATTTTAAAGGTGAGCGGCAGCAAAAGGGACACGCCGGCCAGAGAACCTACCCCTGGCATAGAGCCAAGACACATGCCCAAAAGGCCGCCTACAAGACATGCCAGAAGATTTTCCGGCGTTAAGGATATGGCGATGCCTTCCATAAGAAGGGCTAACGTTTCCATTGAAATTCCTACCTTTCTTTCGCCGAATTACAGCAGTCCCAAAAGCCCCTTGGGCAGCGGGGAACCCAGCCACACTACGAAGATTAAATACAGGAAACCGGGCCAGATCACCGCAGTTAAAATGGAATTGCGCAAAGGGAATTTTTCAAACAGGTACAGCCATAAGAATACAAATAATACGAGCGAAAGAAAAATCCCGATGAGTTTTCCGCAAAGTATCATACCAATCAGCGCGCCCCACGGAATC
Source organism: Clostridium sp. MSTE9 (assembly GCF_000277625.1). NCBI lineage: Bacteria > Bacillati > Bacillota > Clostridia > Eubacteriales > Clostridiaceae > Clostridium > Clostridium sp. MSTE9. The sequence continues at coordinate 20,349 of NZ_AKFU01000051.1, read as the reverse complement.
AAAGCCCGAACACTAAAAGCCGTATCGGATTCCTTTTGCCATTCCCTGAGCAGGATCACTCCACTGAAACCGACACACATAATTCCCGCAAGCAAAGGCAAAAAGCCACCGCCAGGGCCATTTCGAATCCACAGGTCTAACTGCAGGGAACCAATAATCCAATACACGCCAACCAAAAACACCAGCGTCAGAACAATTTTTTGTGCATTTAATTTTTCTTTCAACATCAAACACCTCCACAGATTTGAAAGAAGCACCGTTGGTCAGGGTTATCACTGAATGATTCCAACCTCTTTGAAGATGCTGTTATATTTTTCGGTTTCCTGATCGAAAAACTCTTTGGCCTCAGCAGACGTCATAAAAACTGGAGTCAAATAATTTTTCTCGATGTACTCTGTTTTCCAACGCTCGGTTTCCGTAACCTTGCGAATCATTTCGTCATAGAACGCAATGGCTTCAGCTGACATTTCCGGTGTTCCGGACAGTGCACGAACCTCGGTAACCAGAATATCGGGATAACCGATTTCTTCAAACGTGCGTACCTCGGCAAACTGACCGCTCAGGCGATCATCGGCAAAAGTAGCCATCGGCAGAACCTCGCCTGCCTCTACCTGACCGACGCATTCCGAAGGATTGAAAATACCAAAGTCGACATGCCCGCCCAGTAAGGCAGACATGGTTTCCCCTGAAGAATTAAACTGCACATATGTAATGTCCACATCCAAGTATTTGCGCATCATTTCAAAACACAGGTGGTCGGTGTTGCCTCTTTGGCTTCCCCCTATTTTTACACTGCCGGGGTTTGCTTTGGCCGCCTCGATCATTTCTTCTACCGACTTGTATTTTCCGTTTTTATTGATACACAACAACAGGTTATCAAACGCTACTACGGGCAAATAAGTAAGATCAGCTGCTACCACAGGGGATTTGTTCACCAGTGTGGACATAATCTGACCGTTGTGCAGCACCATCAGAATTTCATCATTGCCTTTTTTTGTCGCCATATAGGAAAAAGCAACCCCACCGGAACCGCCGGGCATATTATTCACCTTAAAATTCTTTGGCGTATAGCCGCTGGTAAATGCAATATCGGCAATCATTCGGGCGTTGGTGTCAGAGCCACCGCCGGGAGCAGACGGAACAACAAACTCAATTTCGGATTTCGGCGTCCAACTGCCGGATGTCCCCTTTGATTCGCTTGGCGCAGCGGAACCGCTGCAGGCAGTCAGCAACATACTGGTCGCTATTAAAGAAGCACAGATGACAGAAAGCTTTTTTTTCATAATAACGAGATCCTTTCTCCTTCATAATGCCGGTATCCGCAAACGCTCTGTTTGGGGGCAACCGGACTCCGCACGGAGCATCCAATGTACAGGTGAAACAACTGTGATACTTTTTCCTGCAAAACGCTGTCCGCCGGAATACAACAAAATCATGTGTGGAAAATGTGCAACCGCTGACAGCCGGATGGTGGATTGAGTTTGGATTCTTACGGCAGAGATTTGTTCGTTTATGAACAATGCTGCCTTTTTTGATTGTTCATAAAATATTCTACCGCAAAATACCATAACGCATTTGGTAGGGTTCTGTCCATCGATTTTTGTTTACCCTTCGCTACTTTTTTAGAAAAGCAAATCCCGTGCCAACCCAAAAGCCCTCAGGGCAATTTCAGCAACACATTCGAAATACTCTGCGATTTATCTAGTAATTTTTCATAGCAATTCTTTTTTTATCCTAACTTTATTTATTTTTTGCAGAATGTTAGCATGAAGCAACATCGTAACATTTGGTTTCATGTTGATCATTTTGTTTCATTGTTTCAAGCGAAATATTTATTTTTATTTTATTTTGTTTATTTTTTTTAGAAACTTTATCTGAAATACTTCTCCCAAATGAACTCAAATTAGTTTACGCTGGTTCCAAATCATGCTAGAATAGAAAAATCCAGGGCACATAAGCCACCAAGAACCCAAAAGGGAGTGTGGAATCAATGGTTCAAATTCTGATTATTATCCCTTACAGCCAGGTACAGGACAAAATGCGGCTTTGGGCAGAAAAAATAAGGGACCCGGCAATTTCTGTACAAACGATGCACGTCTACGGTACTTCCAATCCCCCTGAGCAATACCGTGACGCAGATATTATTGTTGCACGGGGCATGACCTGCAGCGCTCTGCGCCGTCAATACCCCGAAAAACACATTATAGAAATCAACATGACCAGCTTCGACGTGCTGGACGCCATTGCCGAAAGCAAACGAAGATACCGCCCCCAAAAGGTAGCAGTGTGCATGCAGTCGGCCTCCATCATGGACGTTGCCAGCTTAGAGGAACTATCCGGGCTTAAAATTCTTGCCTACGATGTCACCAATGAATCACAATTGGAAGAAGCGCTGCGCGAAGGGCAGGCTGCAGGGGCTGAGGTCTTTGTCGGGGGGCTTACCCTGTGCCAGCAGTGCAGCAAACAGAATTTGGCGTGTACCCATATCAAAACCAGTGACCTGACTTTGGAACGGGCGGTATCCGAAGCGATCAGCACAGCACAAACCATCAATCAGGAACGTACCAAAACACTGGTGATTCAGTCGGTGCTGAACAACACCCCGGATGCTATTTTCGCTGTGGATAACGAGGGCTGCATTACCGCACTGAATGACCAGGCCTGCCATTTATGTCATATTCCCGCACAAGAAAAGATGTATGGAAAAAAACTGGATCACTACTGCCCGGATATTGAATGGGAACAAGTCATTCTTTCTCGTACAGAGTCGGAAAAATTGCAGAATTTTTTTGGTTCGCTGTATTTTGTCCGCTGCCGCCCTATATTGATGGATGAGAACTGCGCGGGCGCGCTGATCACGGTCATGGCAGCCGATAAGATCCGCGCGGCAGAAACAAAAATCCGAAAAGAACTGACTACAAAAGGCCTTACTGCCAAATATAGCTTTGATAACATCATCGGCGTTTCCCCCGCTTTAAAAACAGCGCTGTCCATCGCTTACAAATACAGCCAGGTAGATGCCAACGTGCTTTTGGTGGGTGAAACCGGCACCGGAAAAGAACTGTTTGCCCACAGCATTCACCGGGCCAGCAAGCGAAGCCACCAACCCTTTGTGGCTGTCAACTGCGCCGCTTTGCCGGAAAACCTGCTGGAAAGCGAGCTGTTTGGCTATGTGGAGGGCGCCTTTTCCGGTGCTTCGAAAGGCGGTAAAATCGGCTTGTTCGAGCTGGCGCATAAGGGCACTATCTTTTTGGATGAAATCGGTGAGCTGCCCATTGCCCTGCAGGCAAAATTACTGCGGGCACTGCAGGAAAAAGAAATCCGCCGCATTGGCGACGACCGGGTCATTCCGGTGGATGTACGGGTCATTTCTGCCACCAACATTGATATCGAAAAGCAAATTGCAGCCCGGGAATTTCGTGCCGACCTGTTTTACCGGCTGAATTTGCTGAATCTACAGGCGCCCCCTCTGCGTGAGCGCAGCGAAGATATTATGGCGATGGCGGATTTTTTCCTGCGGCTGTTCGGGCAGGAATACAAAAAGAGTATTCCTGCCTTCTCCCCCAAGGCCATCGCTTTGCTGCAAAGCTATTCCTGGCCCGGCAATGCCCGCGAGCTTCGCAATTTCTGTGAAAAACTGATGGTGCTGAACGAAAGCCCCGTGGTAGACGATGTTCAGCTGCGAAACATGGGGCTTAGGGAATCGCACCCACAGCCCGCCGAACCAATTTTGGAGCAGCCCGATAACGTAAGCCGGGAACAGCTGGTGCAGCTTCTTTCCAGACAAAAATTAAAGCAGGAGGATTTGGCGCGAATGCTGGGGGTCAGCCGCACTACCTTATGGCGCTGGGCAAAGAAACAGCAACAGTGAAACATTTTGTTTCTTTTCGTTACATGTTACATAGAAACGGGAGAGAGGATTCGCTCTTCGCCCTTTTGCAGGACGGTGGAATTGCCCGCTGTCCTGCTTTCTTTTTTTCTTTTTGCACCGTGTTTCTTCTGTTTGGCACGCTTCTTGCTGCAATACCAGAGTGTGTGGAAATCATATGCAACCGCGGCAGTCCGGTAACCAGAAGAAAGGATGCCAGACAATATGAACACGAAACCAATTCTAGGAATCCTGTTGGGGGATTCCACCGGCGTGGGTCCGGAAATCGTGGCCAAAACCGCCGCCAGCGGCTTTCTAAGCGAGCATTGCCGACCGATTATCATAGGCGACAACCGGATATTCGAAAATGCACTTCGTATGGTAAACGCAACAGCCCCCCATTACACCATCTCTGAAATTTCAGAGGCTGACTGGAACAAAGGAATTCCTGTTCTGGACCAAAAAGATCAGGATCCTGCTGAAATTGAAATCGGTAAAATCAACGCAGATTGCGGCAAAGCCGTGAATCGAATGATTCGGCTGGCGTGCCGGCTATGTCAGGACGGCACAATTGAAGGCTTTTCCTTTGCACCCTTTAATAAGTCTGCCATGATAGAAGGGGGCTGCACCTTCGAAAGCGAGCACCACCTGATGGCCGATATTTTCGGTGTGACCGGGCCCTTTGGCGAAATCAACGTTCTGGGCGACTTGATGACCACCCGTACAACAAGTCATATCCCCATCAGCGCAGTCAGCGAAAACCTGTCAATGGAACGGATCCTTCGGGCTATTCTGCTTTCTTACCAAACGGTAAAAAACACCGGCGTAGAGCACCCCGTTTTGGGCATTGCCGCACTGAACCCTCACTGCGGCGAAAATGGGCGCTGCGGCCGGGAAGAACTTGACATCATTGGCCCCACAGTAGAAAAAGCCCGCGAAATGGGGATGGATGTACAAGGCCCCTTCTCTGCCGACATTCTATTCATTAAGGCATTCCGCGGGGATTTTCATAGCGTTGTTACCATGTACCACGATCAGGGACAGATCGCTTTAAAACTAAAGGGCTTTGATCAAGGCATCACCATTGCGGGCGGTCAGCCCTACCCCATTGTTACCTGCGCTCATGGAACCGCCTATGACATTGTCGGAAAAGGCGTGGTGCATACCTCCGCTTTTGAAAATGCGGTAAAAATGGCCGCCAAAATGGCGGTACATAAGCGGACAAATTCCTGACGGAAGCAATCAAACAGAAAGACCTTAGGAAAGCAAAGAGCCGCCAGAAAATGAGAGCAGCCTGTGTGATTAATGAGGCAGGGGAATGAGCCCTAAGGTCTTTCCTTGCTGCAAGGAGGATCAAAACGATGAAGCTATGTTATCAGGTCGCTACACCGGATGTTGCGATCGCACCGTCTGTTACAGCATTCCAAGGGGATTTGGAGCACACCTTTTCCCGTTTGGCAGCCATAGGATACGATGGCGCAGAGCTTATGACGCTAAATCCCGCCGAATTGGATTGGAACACCGTCAAAAACGCCGCAGAGCGTTACGGGCTTACGATTCCTCTGGTCTGTACCGGGGAAGTTTTTGGCCAGCTGGGGCTGTCTTTTGCTCACCGGGACGAAAGCATCCGACGGGCTGCGGTAGACCGGGTAAAAGAAATCATTGCATTTGCCGGTTTTTTGGGGGCAAACGTAAATATCGGCCGGGTACGGGGCCAATATTCTGACGACATCCCAAAAGAGCAAAGCTACCAATGGGCCGTTGCCGCTCTGCAGGAAATCAGTAACAGTGCAGAAAAAGAGAATGTGAAAATTGCAGTCGAAACCGTCACCATTATGCAGACGAATTTTATCAATACACTGGAAGAGGCGGTGCGGCTGGTTCAAGATGTAAACCACCCAAACTTTGGCCTGATGATGGATGTCTTTCACTTAAATCTGGAAGAAAAGAACATATACGACGCCATTTGGAAATACCGGAACTACAATCTGCACGTTCATTTGGCAGATAACAACCGGCGCTACCCCGGGCATTGCGGGCTAGATTTTTTAAAAATCATACAGTGTTTTTGCAACGCAGGGTATGATGGTGCTTTCAGCACCGAAATTTTTCAAATTCCCGATCAGGAAAAAGCCGCGCAAGGCGCTATGGCCTATTTGGGGCCGATTTTGAAAGAGGTATACGGGCGCCCCTATTCCCCCTCTGCTTTGGAGGTGGATATTTCTTGAAACGAATCGCTTTGCTGCATACCGTCCCCAGTGTTTTTCTTTCTTTTGCAGAACGCATCCGCACTGCTTTGCCGGGTGAGGATTTGAACATCCACAATACACTGGATGAATTTTTGGCTTCGGACGCGAATGTACGGGGCTTTACCCGAAACAACCGCAACCGGTTGTTTCATCTGCTGAAAGCGATCGAGCTGGAAGAACCGGACGTGATTGCCGTTACCTGCTCGACGCTCACTCCTGAAGTTGCGCGCATCCGGCCTTTTCTTTCGGTGCCTTTGATTGCAATAGACGACGCCATGACGAAGAAAGCCGTTACCCTGGGCAGTAAAATCACAGTGATGGCAACGGCACAAAGCACCATAGAACCCACTTGTCAAAAGCTTTTGGAGGAGGCCGCCAAAATTGGCAGAAAGGTGGAGCTTTCCCATATGGTGTGCCACGACGCATACGAAGCCATCAAACAGATGAATCAGTCGGCTCACGATGCGATTTTACGCAAAGCGGCTGGGGGAATCCACGGCCAGGATGTCGTTGTACTGGCACAGGCTTCTATGGCGCATATGGAAAAGGAACTCGCTGCTATTTGCGGAGTTCCGGTTCTGTCCAGCCCCGCGCTTTGTGTCAAGCAGATTGTTCATACACTTTATCTATCATAATAACATACTTCCAATCACCAACCAATGCAAAAACCCCCGGCTTTTGCGGAACGGAGGATTCATTTTATGAGCATCAGTGAAACGCGGCTGGCAGAGCTGAACACCTTCTGCCACCGCCTGCGCAGTGAGCTGATCGACACGCTGCACAGCGTGCAGACCGGTCACCCGGGAGGGTCCCTCTCTTGCTGCGAGATTTTAGTCACTTTGTACTTTCACCATTTGCGGGTCGATCCCCGAAACCCGCAAATGGAAGACAGGGACCGCTTTGTACTGTCCAAAGGGCATGCGGCCCCCATGCTGTATCTTTGCCTTGCCCATAAGGGATTTTTTCCCTTGGTGGATATCAAAACCCTGCGCCAAATGGGCAGCCACCTGCAAGGCCACCCCTGCGCCCATAAAACCCCGGGGGTAGAGCTTTCTACCGGCCCATTGGGTCTGGGGCTTTCCGCTTCGGTGGGTATGGCGGAGTCCGCCCGTCTAAACAAATTGGATTACCAGGTGTACACGCTTTTAGGTGACGGTGAAATCCAGGAGGGCGTTATCTGGGAAGCCGCCATGACCGCAGCCAAACTGAAAACCCCGAATCTCGTCGCCATTCTGGATCACAACGGCGTTCAGCTGGATGGCACGAATGAAGAAATCATGCCTATGGGGGACATTGGCGCCAAATTTGCTTCTTTCGGCTGGCATGTCCTTTCCGCCGACGGACACGACATTGCATCGCTTTCCAACGCTTTGGAGGAAGCCAAAGCCTACACCGAAGGCCCCGTCGTCATCCTTGCCAAGACGGTCAAGGGAAAGGGTGTTTCGTTTATGGAGGGCAAAAACAGCTGGCACGGCAGACCGATTTCGGACGCAGAGTACGAAAGCATACAAGAGGAATGGAAAGGAGCTGGTAACCATGGGTAATCTGATCTCCATTCGGGACGCTTACGGAAATGCGCTGGCCCGCCTGGGTGAGTCAAACCCGAAGGTAGTCGTACTGGAAACCGACGTTGGCTCCTCCACCAAAAGCGCCGTGTTCGGCAGCAAATACCCGGAGCGTTATTTTAACATTGGCATCTCTGAGCTGGATATGAACGCCATGGCTGCAGGATTTGCTTCCTCCGGGTTGATTCCCTTTACCAATACCTTCGCCATTTTTACGGCTTTGCGGGGCGGTGACCCAATCAACAGCCTGATTTGCTACGATAAGCTAAATGTAAAGCTGGCAGGCGCCTACAGCGGTCTTTCGGATTCTTACGATGGCGCCAGCCACCATTCCACCTGCGACATATCGGTATTGCGTGCCTTACCGAACCTGACCATTCTTTCTGTGTGCGACCCGGTCGAAACGGAAAAAGCCGTATTTGCCGCCGCTGCCCATCCGGGCCCGGTGTATCTGCGGCTGAGCCGTGCGGCAACCCCCACCATCTTTGACGAAAGTTATTCGTTCGAAATTGGCAGGGGCGTGGTTTTGCGGGGCGGAAACGATGTTACCATTTTTGCAACCGGATACCCGGTTCACAAAGCGCTGGAAGCGGCCGAGCTTTTAGAAAAAGACGGCATTCATGCCCGCGTGGTAAATCTGCATACGATCAAACCGTTGGACGAAGAGCTGGTAATCCGCTGTGCGGCGGAGACCGGGGCAGTCGTCACCGCCGAAGAGCACAGCATCTATGGCGGTCTGGGCGGAGCAGTTGCAGAAGTGCTGGCGCGCGAGTGCCCCACCCCAATGGAATTTGTGGGTACCTCTACTTACACCGAAAGCGGCGATTATGAAGAACTGCTTGCGAAATATGGACTGAACGGCTCTGCTATTTGCCGCAAGGCCAAGCAGGTATTCCAGCGCAAAAAGAAATGATTTTAGCTTTTCGCACACAAATCGCAGGGTAAATTATTGTCATTCACAACACAAAGTGATATATAAAAAGGAGAGGAAATGTATGAAAGATTCGATTCACAAGTATTTTCAGGTCGGTACCATCCATTGGATGGCCTTTCCGCCTACACGGTATGATTCACTCGAGTCGCTTCAGTTGATTGCACAGGACGATTTTTTTGATGCAATCGAGCTTTCACAAATCAAAGACGACGCCTTGCGAAAGGCAACGAAAGAAATTTTAGAGCAATCCCATTTAAAAGTATGCTATGGCGCGCAGCCCCGGCTGTTGGGGCCAAAGCTGAACCCCAATGCCATTGCCGAAGAAGAGCGTGTTCTGGCAGAGCAAACGTTGCTGGAAGCTTTGGACGAAGCAGAATATTTGGGTGCGAAAGGCATTGCCTTTTTGGCCGGAAAATGGGAAGAAGCAACGAAGGACCAAGCGTATTTCCAACTGATAAAAACCACCCGCAATGTGTGCAGACGGGCAACCGAAAAAGGCATGATCGTAGAGCTCGAGGTCTTTGATTTTGATATGGATAAGGCCGCACTCATCGGCCCGGCCCCTTATGCGGCAAAGTTTGCTTCTGATGTACGCACCTACTGCAACAATTTCGGTTTGATGGTAGACCTTTCGCACTTCCCCACAACATATGAAACCAGCAAATTTGTCATTCAGACCTTACGGCCCTACATCACCCATCTGCACATGGGCAACGCCGTGGTAAAAGAGGGCTTTGACGCATACGGTGACCTGCACCCGCGCTTTGGGTATCCAAACAGCGCCAATGACACCGAACAGCTTTTGGACTTTTTTACCGTGCTGAAAGAAGAAGGCTTTTTCAACGCGAAGAATCCTTTGGTGCTTTCCTCAGAGGTTTCCCCGCGTCCCCACGAGGATGCCCACATCATTTTGGCCAACACCAAGCGGGTCGTCAACCGCGCATGGGCATTGCTGGAGGATTAAATATCGTTTTCCAGCCAATCAAATTCAGAACGGAGGCCTCGTCATGAAAATCGTCATTTTAGACGGTTACACCGAAAATCCCGGCGATTTAAGCTGGGACGGCTTTGCGGCATTGGGTGAACTGACGGTATACGACCGCACCCCTGCCGATCAAATTCTTTCGCGCATTGGCGACGCGGAAATTGTGATTACGAATAAGACCCCGCTTACCCGCGAGACATTTGCCGCCTGCCCCGGCATCCGTTATGTGGGGGTGCTGGCTACCGGCTATAACGTAGTGGATATTGAGGCCGCTAAGGAAAAGGGAATTCCGGTCACCAACATTCCTACTTACGGCACCACTGCCGTTGCACAGATGGTGTTTGCCCTGCTGCTGGAAATCTGCCATCATGTTGGCGAACATTCCGAAGCCGTTCATCGCGGAGAATGGACCAAAAGCCCCGATTTCTGCTTTTGGAATGCCCCGTTGATCGAACTGGCGGGCAAAACCATCGGCGTGATCGGCTTTGGACGAATCGGGCAAAACACGGCGCAGATCGCCAGGGCCTTTGGCCTGCAGGTATTGGCGTATGACGAATACCCGAACGACGCTGCCCGTGCTTTGGGCGACTATGTCACACTCGATGAACTGCTGGCACAATCGGATATTATTTCCCTGCACTGCCCGCTGTTTCCGTCTACCGAGGGGATCATCAACAAAGACAGCATCGCGAAAATGAAGGATGGGGTCATCCTGATCAATACTTCTCGCGGCCCGCTGGTTGCAGAGGCCGATTTGGCACAGGCTTTGAATTCCGGCAAGGTGTACGCTGCGGGGTTGGATGTAGTCGCCACAGAGCCGATTCGAGCAAACAACCCATTGCTGAACGCCAAAAACTGCATCATCACCCCCCACATTGCCTGGGCGCCCAAAGAGAGCCGCGCCCGCCTGATGGATATTGCGGTGAACAACCTGAAGGCGTTTTTAGAGCAAAAACCGGTGAACGTGGTAAACGCATAATCCTCTGCCATATTTCATAGAGGTACAGCGGCAGGGATTCCCTGCCGCTGTACCTCTAAAAAGGATGGATGATCATGAATAAATTTCTATTGATTCCCGATTCTTTCAAGGGTACCATGAGCTCTATAGAAATCTGTTCCCTGCTGGAAGAAAAAATTCAGGAATATTATCCCGCTGCAGAAATTCATTCGATTCCGGTCGCCGATGGCGGCGAAGGAAGTGTGGATTGTTTTTTACAAGCCTTAGGCGGCGAAAAAGTAATCGTAACAACAAACAATCCCTTTTTTGAACCAATCGACAGCTATTACGGCCTGATTGACAACGGCCGCACAGCTGTCATCGAGATGGCGGCCAGCGCCGGGCTCCCCCTGATCGAAGACCGCAAAGACCCACTGAAAGCCTCTACCTTCGGGGTGGGGGAATTAATCCTGCATGCAGCGCGAAAGGGCGTATCCAAAATTATTATGGGGCTTGGGGGCAGCTGTACCAACGACGGCGGCTGCGGTGCGGCCTGCGCTGTGGGCATCCGTTTTCTGGATGAAGCCGGAAACAGCTTTATTCCAACAGGAGGCACCTTACACCGCATTCAGCAACTGGATCTTTCCCAAATAGAACCGATGATAGAGGGCATTGAATTTGTCACGATGTGCGACATCGACAACCCGATGTATGGCCCTACCGGTGCGGCGGCTATATTCGGCCCCCAGAAGGGAGCAACACCCGAAGAGATTGAGCTGCTGGACGCAGGCGTACAGCATTTAAGCCAAATCATCAAGCAAACCATAGGGCTTGATTTGGCTTTCGTTCCGGGAACGGGAGCCGCCGGAGCCATGGGTGCCGGTATGGCAGCGTTCTTTCATTCCCGACTGCAAATGGGAATTGAAACCATACTCGATACGGTGCAGTTTGAAGAACTTGCCTCAGGGGCCGATATGATTTTTACCGGCGAAGGTAAGCTTGACAGCCAAAGCCTGCGCGGTAAGGTCGTTATTGGCATCGCCCGCAGAGCCAAAGCGCTTGGGGTGCCTGTCACCGCTTTGGTCGGTGACATCGGCGATGACATGGAAGCCGCCTACGACGAAGGCGTCAGCGCTATTTTCAGTATTAACCGGGTCGCTGTGGATTTTCCGGTGGCCAAACTGCGCTCACGGCAGGATTTGTCCCTAACGATAGACAATTTAATGCGGTTTTATCGGACAATGAAGCTATAAAATATTAGACAAAAACTCCATTTTCACCGCTACAAGAACCTGTTGAGATGCAGTTAACAACCTTTATGGTTAAAGCTAAAAACAACTAGTTGTTTTTTATCTTAGAAACTAAAATCACATTTTTTAAAAATTATTTGCCAACTCTAATACGCATTTATCATTTATATTTTAAAACTAAGAAAGCCCTCAACCCCAGTCAATTGACTGGAGTTGACGGCTTTCTTTTATCTTTGCTTACGTTGCTCATCGGAAGAACTTTAGAGAGAACCCAAATGCGATCCCTCTGTCAGCTGACCCGACGCCATGGTCAGCACTCTGTTCCCAAATTCCAAAGTATCAAGCTCATGCGTCACGATCAAGATCGTCGTACCGTTTTTGTTGATCCGGGCAAAAAGCTCCATGATTTCTCTGGTCGTTTCAATATCCAGATCCGATGTGGGTTCGTCCGCGATCAGAATATCCGGCTCATTCATCAGCGCTCTTGCAATCAGCACGCGGCGCAGCTCGCCACCCGAAAGCTGGGAGGGCAGCATATCGGCAAGGGCGGAGATCCCGACCTCATCCAGTAAAAACGAGGCCCGTCCGGACGCGTCCCCCTGACGCCTGGAAAGGAAATATGGCAGCCGGACGTTATCAAAAACGGTCAGAGTGGAAAGCGTGCCGAGCCCCTGTGGTATGTACCCCAATCGTGTGTTTCGCAGCTCCGAAATTTCTTTGTCCTTCAAAGCATAAAGCTCCGTGCCATTTAGCCTGATACTGCCCGAAGTGGGCATCAGCAGCCCGGCGGCCATATTGAGCAGGGTGCTTTTTCCGCTCCCCGAGCGCCCGATAATGTTGACAAAATCGCCCTGGCGGATGGATAAATCCACGCCGTTCACGGCCCAAAACGCTTTTCCCCTGCGCTGGTATCCCCTGCTTAGGCCTTTGATTTCCAGCAGCATTATTCCCCCTCCTTCATCGTGGTATAGATTTCGGAGCTTCCTATTTGAACCGCGGCATAAGCCGAGGCAATCGGACCGGTAGCAAAAGAGATCAAAAAGCTCAGCGCCGCCATGAGGAATAAAGCTCCGGGGGAGGGCTGCAAATAAGGCAATGCCAGCAATGTGCTGATATAGGTACTGAACGGAAACACGACGAGGGCCGCCGCTGTCATTCCGGCCGCAGTGCCGAAAATACTGATCAGGCAGGATTCACACAGGATCAGTTTTACCAATTTGCTTCTTGTCGCGCCCAAAACCCTGAAGATACTGAATTCTCTTTTTCGTCCGTTTAAAGTGACGGAGAATACGATAATGAGCACGCCGACAGCCAGAACCCACAAAACTCCCGCCAGTATCAAAATATAAGTCGTGAGCCCGCGCAGACTGCCGGAGATATCGCTGATCATGTTTTTGGCAACCACCACATGCACGCCCTCTTTGGCGTAAGCCTGAAGGATGTTGTTCGCCACATCCTTTCCGGTATAACCGCTTTTGATTTTTATGATTACGGACGAAATCAGGTTATCATTTTCCGCTACCGGATGCGCCTGAATTCTCTCCGAATTCCGCACCACCTGTTTCGCCGTGGTAAGGTTCATGAAAACCGAGTTGTCGAAGCCCATGCCCGTTTTATCCAGACGGGCGGCAACCAGATAGGTTTGATCGAAGAATTTCAGCTTTTGGCCCACTTTGGCACTGATGTTGCTGCCGATCACGATTTCATCGTCCGCGAGAGAATGCTCCAGAGAGCCTGACATCCAGGGCTGGATGATAAAATCGGTTTTGGGATCAAATCCGATCAGCTGGAGCGGATAAGAGCAGCATCCCGCACTGAGCGTTGCAATGTAAAGCTGAGGGGATACCGCCTCCACACCTTCCACGCTTTCCACCTTCTCGGTTGTACCGGCATCAAAGTAAAACGTGCTGGGTTCTCCCCGAAGCAAAGCGCTCTGGATATCCGCCTCATACCCATACGGCACCGCCAGAATGTCCGCTCCCATTCTTTTCGACAGGTTGTCCATGCCGTTTTCCATGCTTTGGGAGAGTACTGTCCCGCCAAAAAGCGTGAAAGCAAACAGCGCCACAAGGAGGATCAGACCGGTCGTCCGGAACGGTTTGCGTTTGAGAGTATGAAACGCGATATTCACTGTGTTTAACGGCTTATTGTCCATCTGCCTTCACCCGTGATTGATGATTTTTCCGCCAGAGATAGAAGGCGTTTGCAGCACAAGCGATTACCGTTAAGGCGCCTAACACATACAGAGCGGGGAAAGTCGTCATCCTGCAGGGCATGGTAGGCATTTCGCATCCACCGATGAGCAGGGTGGGGACCAAAAGGCTTAACACACCGGCCAAAGCGGTCATCAGGCTGACGCCGATCCTTGTCAGCGGTGATTTGAAAACGACAAGCAATATTCCGCCGCACAGGATAAGAATACCGATTCCGATTTCGGCCTGCCCGGCCCAGAAGCATTTCATCGGCACTGCACCGCCCGCCGCAGTTTCAATCACTTTTGAGCAGGCCGGGAAAATGCAAACCGGAACAAGTGCGATCAGCAGCCCGAAAACGGCGACCGCAATGCCGGATAAAAGTCTGTTTTTCATAACTACACCCTCTTTAACTCTTATTTTTTATACTGATATCCCAATGCTTCTCCTCTGAATTCAAAGATCGTCTGCGCCCCGGGTGTACAAACGACCCGTTGATCAGAAGTCACGAAAACTGCCTCGAAACCGCCTTCGCATTTTTGGAATTCAAGAGCCGCGTCCAACCCCATAACATGCAGCGCCGTAGAATACGCTTCGCTCATGGCTCCGCTGTCTGCAATGACCGTCACGGAGCGCAGCCCTTTATCGGACGGAGAACCGGTACCCTTATCAAAAATATGGTGATACCGTCGTCCGTCCTTTACAAAACACTGCTGATCATCGCCGGAGGTGGATAAAAACTGATTCCTGAGCCGGACCACGCCGAAGCATTGCGGCCGCTTTGAATCGGCCGCCTTTAAGCCCACCTTCCACGGGGAACCGTTCGGCTTTGCTCCCAATGCCGCTATGGAAGACGTTCCAAGGGAAAACAGGGCGGAAGAAACGCCCTGCTCCCGGCATAGAGTGTCGATCCTGTCGGCCGCATACCCTTTTCCGATCCCGCCCAGATCAATGCCCACACCGTTATGGATTCGGTATCTGCCTGCGCCGTCCGTCTCGATGTTGCGGTAATCGCAGGAGGCAAGGACACACCTGATTTTGTTTAAATCAGGAATGCTTTTCTCCCGCTTGTTGATAGCCCACAGATCCACCAACGCGCCGATCGCGGGGTCGAACGCTCCGTTCGTTTTTTGGGCGTACCGCAATGCCTCGCGCAGTACGGCGTCCGTGTCCTGCTGCACTTTCATCCAACCACCGCCGGTCGAAAGGCTGAGCTGCGTGATCTCGCTGTCCGGCTTCTTCCGGGAAAGAAGAGAATCCAGCTTCGCGATGACGGCTTCGGAAGCTTGCAGCGCTTCCGAAGCCCAGGCCCCATAGGCGATAAAGCTCATCATCGTGCCCATCGCAAAGAAAGTCTTTTCGATCTTCTTCTCTGTGTTGTCACCGATCGCGGAAGATTCTTTCTTCGGGGCGAACGGGCGCGTGAATCGATCATATAGCCATTGATTTTTCATAACGATTGCCTCCTGTGACCTCCGTTATCGGTATGGCTCATTTTTTTGCCTCATCCAAAGCATCGTTAACGGCTTCCTGAAACTGATCGAAGGCAATCGTAGCGCCGGAAATGGCGTCCACATCCTCCAGCTTCTGAACCTCCACGAGCTTCTCCGCATACTCCTTCATGGCCTTTACGGCAAGCTGCGCTTTGTCATAATAGTCCTGGTTGGAAATGGCTCCGTTTACCTTCCCGTAGTTTTCATCCTTGATGGTTCCGTCCTTTTGCCAGGTAACATACTGACAATCCGTGATTTTCGTATCCTGGATGGTGATCGTCGCCTCACCGTAAGCGCCCCGGTCGTCCCCGCTGCTTTTGCCGGTATAGGTGCCGTCTTTGTAGGTGACAGGGGCAGAACTGTCTTTACACCCTGCCAACAGAAGCACAGTGAATGCCAAAGCAGAAACAATGGAGAAAGCCTTGTTTTTCACGGAAAACACCCCCTGTTTATTTTTCATTCCGGACAATTCTCGAAATACGCCCGTGCTCCAGCACAACGGTTCGCTGGGCCTCCTCGGCAACCTCGGGGTCATGCGTGACAACGATGATGGTGCTGCCTTCGTGATGAAGCTGCTTGAAAATATCCAGAACAATTTTCTCATTTGTTTCATCCAGATTGCCGGTGGGCTCATCCGCCAGAATCAGCATAGGGTAGTTGATCAGTGCGCGGGCGATGCACACCCTTTGCTGCTCGCCGCCCGAAAGCTGGCTGGGCAAGTGCTTGGCCCGGTCGCCCAGGCCGACACGCTCCAGAGCCTGCAGCGCTTCCTTTTCGTCCGGCATGCTGTGGTAATACTGCGCTACCATCACGTTTTCCAAGGCGGTCAGGTAGTTGATCAAGTGAAACTGCTGAAAAATCAGTCCGATCTTGTCGCGCCGGATGTTGGTCAGGCTTTTTGCGCTCTCTTTCGCGATATTCATGCCGTCAAGGATCACAGAGCCGTTGGAGGGCTTATCCATGCAGCCAATAATATTCATCATCGTGGTTTTTCCGGAACCGGACGGCCCCATAATCGCCAGCCATTCCCCCTGCGATACCTGCAGATCGATATTTTGCAGCGCTTTGACGCTGCCGTAAATTTTTGAGATATCTTTCAATTCCAATAAATTCATTCCGTGATTCCTCCTTTATTCACCGCGCAGGACGATTGCCGGATCAACATCCGTTGTGCTTCTGACAGGGATCAGGCACGCCAGCCCGGTGATCGCGATCGAAACGGCCAGTGTTGCCGGTATCAGCAGCGGCTGAAAGGAAATGGAGCGGGTAAAGACATTCATGCTGACCGTTTGGGCAAACGCAAACCCAAGCGCAACGCCCATCAATCCACCGAGTGCCCCCAAAAACAGTCCTTCCCCCAAAAATTCCATTACGATGCTTTGGTTGGAAGCCCCCAGCGCTTTTTTCAGTCCGATTTCCCGGCGCCGTTCCGCGACAACCGCCATCATCGTGGTCGCAACACAGATCATGGTGAGCAGCAACACAACAACCGTGACAAGATACACCAGAGCCTGAAGCTTGGTCAAAACAGTTCCCTCCGAGTCAGCGACACGTTTGACAAGCCGGGGCGTAACGCCCTCGACGTTTTCACCGACCTGCCTGACGATCCCCTCCAAAGTCGCCTGGGGAGCGGAAATGCTGCACTCAATCACATCCAGCTCGCCGCTGTTCCCCATCAGACCCTCCAAATCCGAAAGAGACAGGAAGAGGAACGCTTCCTCGGTTCCCCCCGTCTGCACAATGCCGGATACCGTAAAATCACGGCTGAAGCCCTTACCGGTACTGTCCGTGCCGGTCATGGTAAAGCTGCTGCCGGGGAGAAGGCCGATGAGATCCGCCACCTCCTGTCCGATCAGAACCGACCCGCTGCCGGCAGGCCATGTGCCCGAAACAAACCAATACGGACTGGTCTTTTTCACTTCCTCCAGATCCGTACCGGCCGCCATGAACGGCTGTTCGTTGATCTTGATCGTTTCATAGCGGTAGGGGGCAATGCCCACGATGTCCTCTGCCGGAATCAATTCGGTGGCTTTTTTCATTTCCTCCTCGTTTATCGCCGAATCGCCGCCCGTGGGGACAAAGATCAGATTCGCGCCGTACGAGCGGAACTCCTGTCCCATCTGCCGGGGGATATCGTAGTAAATGGTGACAAGGCCGGAAAGCACCGTAGCGCCGATGGCCACCGCCAAAAGCGCCACCAGCATTCTGGAGCGGCGGCGGATGAGCGAGCTGATGATCATTCTAAAATACATCGTCTGCTTTTTCATCAGATCACCTCCCATGTAAGACTTCCGCAGGGCGAAGCGACAGCAGAAGCCGGATCGACGGAATGCTCCCTGCCAAAGTGACGAGAGCAACCAGAACGGCGACAAGCGGAATCACCAACGGTTTGATTTCGATGGCCGAGCCGAAAACGGAATGCCCGATCAATTGGGCAAAGCCGAGTCCGGCAAAATACCCTACAACGCCGCCGACGACCGCGGTGACGAGAATCTCGGTCAGTACGAGCCATGAAATGGGGGAATTGTGTGCCCCAACCGCTTTCAACAGCCCGATCTCGCGGCTGCGCTCCATCACACTGGCCGTGACTAGATTGGAGATACCCAGTGCCGAACCGACCAGGCTCAAAATGGTGATCAGTAGCATCAAAAGCTGCGTTTTCTCTAAGATAGCGCCTTCCGATTCCGCTACCTGCCGGATGGGCTTGGCGACGGAGTCGGTGATCACCTCTTCAATCTGATAGCAGATCGAGCTGACATAAGCCGTGCAGTACCAGATTTCATATTCCTTGATGGAAAGACTCTTGATGTTCTGCGCGGCTCTGCGGGACAGCTCGTTGTCGGGGGTCGTCAGAGCACTGACCTCCACGCGGCTGATTTGTCCCGCCCGGCCGGTCAGTTCCTGCGCGATTCGCAAAGGGACATAGATTTGCTCGTCCTCATCGCTTCCCGCATTGAAAATACTCTTGACGGTCAGCTTCTTCGTTTGTCCCCCGACCTCGATTTCAATGGTGTCTCCAACCTGAAGATCGTTCCTGCCCGCGATAAGGCTGCCTACCATGGCGGAAGCTTCATCCTGATCGGTCAGCCACTGCCCGGACACATCCCACCAGCTTTTCATGTTTTTCATGCCGGTATCAAGGGATTCCCCTGTGGGAAGATCCAGGTGATGCTGAAACCATGTCCCAATCAGTTTTACTTCTCCATCCTGAGAGTTCAGTTTCACCTTTGTATCGAGATAGGGCGTGAAATCCACAATATTGAACGCCCAAAAAATCGTCTTGATATTGCCGAGCTCCGATTCTTTCAGATATTGATCCGATACGCCGGAGCCCTCCGCAACGCCATACAGATCATCGAGCAGAGAAGCTCCCTTGGGCATGACATTGATATTTGCGCCGTATGTCTTGAGCTCCTGATTCACCTTATCGCCCACGTCCAGCATCACGTTGAGCATGGCCGTGGCAAGGGAAGCCCCCAAAGCAATTGTGAAGGCGATCATCAGCATTTTTCCCTTTTGCCGAAACAGCGCGCCTTTTACCATTCTCCAGAACATATCATCACCCCTATTCAAACCTTTTCTTTTCGCTTTCCAAATCGTTTGTCTGAATCACCATATTGCCTGCTTGAATGGTATAAGAAAGGGGTACGGGGTTGCATCCGCCCTTAAATCCGATCGTGGAAATATTCATGACGACATCGCACAGCTTGCAGACAACCTCATGGTCGCCGCGCTCATAATAGCCCGTGGGCCCGCAAATGTCGCAGGCGTCGAGCCCCACCCCATAGGAGTTGGTGTTTGCACTCTTTCTGATGACGATAAACCGTACCTCGGTGCCGTTCGAGGCCGTATAGATAAATCGGTGCAGATGACCGTCGCCGACGTTTTCAAGCGGAATCACGATTTCGCTGCCGACGACGTTCATCGGCTCGGCGGGCGAAAGGACGGCCTCACGCTCATCGTAGGCCCTGACCACGGTCAGGCATAGAATCGAGAGCAGATACCCCGCCAGAACAACGGTGCACCAGCGCCTTTGCCTGCGCGATACCGCGCGGATTCTTCGGTGCTGCGCAGGGTTGGAAAAGGCGTCTTTCGGATGCAGGCTTTTGATCCACAGCAGAACGGGCATCAAAATCGTGATGACCATGATGCCGTAAAGGAACCAGTCGTTGTAGTTCACAGACATCTTAATGAACTCAAACAGTCCCTTGGACATGGGGATCATTCGCCTTGCCAATAAGAACTGTGCAATGGTTGCGATCTGCTTCACCATATTGACGGCAAGACCAACGGTCAGCAAAATTCGCACCAGCCGAAAGGACAGGCCTGTTTCAACTTGATACAGGGCAAGCCCCGAAAGCCCCACGATCAGCAGGCCGCCCAGATACCCAATCGATTTATACAGAAAATCCGTACTGAATACGCTTTGCCCCGCCATCAGGAATTCGGTGGGATACAGAAAGATATCGGGCAGAGCATAGAGCAGCAGCGAAGCCGCCAAAACGGCATATAATACACTCCATATCCTCTCGTGAAGTTCGGGCAGTCTTTTTTGAAGAATGCCCCACAAAAGCATACAGAAAAGAATTTCCGAAAGGATTGCAACAGACAGAATACCGATGTTGAAGTATTCTCTGTTGATGAGAACCGTTGTGGATTTGAGAACCGCCAACAGAAGCGCAGCCGCGACTCCCGCTGACAGCCCCCAAAGCAACCATTTTTTTTGCTTTTGTTTGCCGCCAAGCTGTGAAAGGGCAAACAACATGGCCAAAAGAATTCCGGTGGTAAGCGAATTCTGTACAACCTGGATGAGATATTTCAGCATGGTGTTACCACCTCCCTGTCAACGTAAATGAACCGCGCCATGGCAGCCCCG
>NZ_AKFU01000050.1:0-14235 GCF_000277625.1 Clostridium sp. MSTE9 | reverse complement strand
TCAAAAGACAAGGTTGAAAAAAGAGGCTATATCGCGCATATCCGTCCCCGATCTGAGGAAAAACAGGAGCTCTTGCGGAATCCCGATTTTAAAGCCCGGCGCTGGGTAGTAGAGGTTACGCATTCGTTCTTCAACCGTTTCCGCAAATTGCTGGTTCGTTTTGAAAAGAAAGCTGCAAACTACCTTGGTCTTCTGCATTTTGCCTGTGCAATTATTGTCTGGCGTAAATTGATTCGAGTCCATATCTAATTTATGGATAGGCTCTTAATAGTCGGCGGCCGTTTCGTAAATTGGCTGATATAAAAGCTTTTTTCCTGTTGATATCAAATTGCTGTGTTTATTTCGCGTTTGCGATCGCCGCGTTTGCGTCGCGCGTCATTCTTTCAAAATCCGCCTGCTCCAGAACGAGCTCACCCGCCTTGGCGTTTTCCTCCACCTGCTCAATCTTTCTCGCGCCACCCAGCACATTCAGGTATTTGCTGCGGGCCACCATCCAGGCAATCACAAGATTCCCCAGCGTGCAGCCGTATTTTTCCGTAAGGTCGGACCAGCCGTTCAGCATTTGCAGTGCGAACTGGCGATGCTCCGGCATCCACCAGAATTTGTTTTCATGCACAGAGCCTTCCGGAATCTCGTAATCCATTGTGATTTTGCCGGTCAGCAGGCCCTGCTCCAGCGGCGAATATGCCTGGAGGGTAATTTTATGCTCCTCGCAGTAAGGCAGCAGCGAAGCCTCTACACGGCGGTCTAGCAGGCTGAATTTCTCCTGAACGACATCTACCTTGCCGTATTTCAGGTATTCATCCAGATGCGCCGTCGTCACGTTGGAAGCACCGATCACGCGGATTTTGCCTTCCTGCTTCATTTTCAGCAGCTCTGTCATCGTTTCGGCAATCGGCGTACCGCCTTCCGGGGCCTGCCAATGGGTATAATAAATATCGATGTAATCGGTCTGCAGGCGGCGCAGGCTGTCCTCTAAATCCTGCCGGATGGAACGCGCGGAAAGATTGCGGTACACCTCATGACCGTCCCGTTCAAAACGGTCGGTACCGTTGGCATCGCGCCACTGCAAGCCGCATTTGGTCGAAAGAACCGCACTTTCTCTGCGGCCCTTCAGTGCGCGGCCTACCACCTCTTCACTGTGCCCAAAGCCGTAGACCGGCGCGGTGTCGATCCAGTTCAGTCCCTGATCCAGCGCGCAGTGGATCGCGCGCACGGAAAGAGAATCATCGTTCTCGCCCCACCAGCTTCCACCGCCGATAGCCCACGCCCCCAAAGACAATACTCCGGTGATCAGGCCGGATTCCCCTATTTCTCTTGTCCTCATATTTTTTCCTCCGCCTTATCTTTTCATTTTATTTTTCTATTGTACAATAAACGGCAGCGGTTATTCAACCTTATGCGGCACACTTCCGCATATCGCATATTTTTCTCTTTTGGAATTGCATAAATTTGCTAAAATTCTTGTCCTCTCCCTATGGCAAAAGAGAACAACACGAATGATATATGCTTGTACAATGGACCACAGCGGTTATTCGGGCATCTGCGTCAGCCTTGGCACACCGCATCGTTTCCGCTTTGAGAATCGTTTAAATTCACTGAAAACTGGATCATGAAACAGCAGCGGTTATTCAGTCCTCTGCGGCGCAGCCCGGCATATCGCATATTTTTCCCTTTTTGGATTACACTAAAACAGACAAAATTTTTAATGAAAGGTGGAAACACAATGCTGGACATGATTGCTCTCATTCTTCTGATTATCGGAGGAATCAACTGGGGCTCGATCGGTGTGTTCCAATTTGACATTGTTGCCTGGGCGTTTCAGGGACAGACTGAGATCATCAGCCGAATCATCTATACGCTCGTGGGCCTTGCCGGAGTATGGTGCATCTCTCTGCTGTTCCGTGACAACGAAATTACAGGCAGAAGAAAATAAAAGCGGCGGAGAAAGCATTCTCCGCCGCAGGCATTTGATGGAATATTACAGCTTGCTGATGATCTCTTTGGTATCGCGCGCAATGACCAGCTCTTCGTTGGTGGGGATGACAAATACCTGCACCTTCGAATCGGGAGCCGAGATTTTGCCGCCCTTGCCGCGGATCATCTGCTCGTTGAGCTCTTTCGATACCTTCACGCCCAGATAGGTCAGGCCGTCGCAGACATTCTGGCGGTGATCGGTCTGATTCTCGCCGAGGCCGGCGGTGAACACAATGGCATCGCAGCCGTTCATGGCCGCAGCATAGCTGCCGATGAACTTCTTGATCTGGTATACCAGCATCTTGTGGGCCAGAACCGCTCTCGGCACGCCCTCTTCCGCAGCTTTGGTAACGTCGCGGTCGTCGCTGGAAATACCGGAAATGCCCAACAGGCCGGATTTCTTGTTCAGGATGTCGCTCATCTGCTCCGCAGAGAGATTTTCTTTCTCCTGAATAAAGGTAACAACGGAGGGATCCAGGCTGCCGCAGCGGGTACCCATCATGAAGCCGTCCAGAGGAGTCAGGCCCATGCTGGTATCAATGACCTTGCCCTGATCCACAGCGGTAATGGAGGAACCATTGCCCAGGTGGCAGGTGATGATCTTCAGCTCAGACATCGGCTTGCCCATCAGTTCTGCGCAGCGCTCGCTGACGAAACGATGAGAGGTGCCGTGGAAGCCATAGCGGCGAATCTGATATTTTTCAAAATACTCGTAAGGAATCGGGTAAATATAAGCCTCAGGCGGCATGGTGGAATGGAAGGCTGTATCGAATACCGCAATCTGCGGAACCTTCTCGCCAAAAACCTCCTGGCAGGCGCGGATGCCCTGCAGGTTTACGCTGTTGTGCAGCGGAGCCAGCGGGATCAGTTCCTCGATGGTATCGATAACCTCCTGGTTGATCAGAACGGAGTTCATGAACTTCATGCCGCCCTGCACCACACGGTGGCCCACCGCGGTGACCTCGGACAGATCTTTGATCACGCCGACCTCGGCGTCTACCAAAGCGTTCTTGACCTGCATGAATGCCGCAATGTGATCGGGCATGTCCACCGTCAGCTTCTTCTCGCGGCCGTCGGCGGTCTTATGACCGAAAATACCATCTCCAAGGCCAATTCTCTCGCAGTTTCCTTTTGCGAGTACTTCCTCATTGGTCATATCAATCAACTGATATTTCAGGGATGAGCTCCCCGCATTAATGACCAGAATCTTCATCGGATTCCCTCCTAAACTTTCTAAATATTGTAAAAACAGCTTGAAAGTGCCTTTACAATACTGTACTATAGAACCGTACACTATCATAGTACATTTTCACAAATATTTCAAGGAGTTTTTTACCCAATGACAGAGAAACCCTTGATTTCCGGCATAGTTGCCGAATTTAATCCTCTGCACCTGGGGCATCGTTATCTGATCGAGCAGGCGAAACAGTCCTCCCCCGGTGGACTGGTCATTGTAATGAGCGGAAATTTCGTGCAGCGGGGCGAGCCCGCCGCCTTTTACAAATGGCCCCGCGCCCTGGCAGCCCTGCGCTGCGGCGCCGATTTGGTGCTGGAGCTGCCGGTCAGCTTTTCTGTGGCCGGCGCTGAACGGTTCGCCTTTGGAGCCGTTTCTGTGCTGAACGCTCTGGGCTGTGTCGATCGCCTCGTCTTCGGCAGCGAAAGCGGCGATGTAAAAACACTGTTTTTGATTGCCGAAACCCTGTTGAGCCCAGAATTCGAAACCGCCGTTAAAAACCGCCTGGCCTTTGGCGTACCGTTCGCCGCAGCGCGGCAGGCAGCGGCACAAGAGCTTCTCGGCGCTCCGGCCGCTCTTCTGGAAGAGCCCAACAATATTTTAGGGATCGAATACTGCAAGGCGCTGCTTCGCACCCATTCCTCCATGCGCCCGCAAACGGTAAGGCGCATCGGCTCCCCGCACGACGCACAGTCTTTGGCTCCGCAGACCCGCATCGCCTCCGCTTCGCAGATTCGGCAGCGTATGCTGCAAAACGAATCCTTTGCTTCTTATGTTCCGGAAGAGGCCCTCCCCATTTTTCAGCGGGAGCTTTTGGCCGGGCGCGCGCCAGCGTCCCTCTCCTCCCTGGAAACCGCCATCTTGGCGCGGCTTCGTTCCATGAGCCGGGAAGAGCTCTCTCAATTGCCGGACATCAGCGAGGGACTGGAGAACCGTATTTACAGCAGCATCCGCACTTCTGCTTCCCTGGAGCAACTCTTTTTTTCGATCAAATCAAAGCGATATTCCCATGCACGAATCCGCAGAATCTTGTTATCCGCTTTTTTAGGCCTGAATCAGCGGGAGCTTCCAGAGACCCCTGCGTACCTTAGGATATTGGCTTTTAATGAAACCGGGCGGGAAATGCTGCGTGTGATGAGACACACTGCCTGCCTGCCGATTGTGACAAACGCGGGCGATTTTGCCCAGCTTGGCAGCGACGCCAAGGCGATGTTTGAAACAGAATGCAGGACAACGGACCTTTATTCCCTCTGCACCCCGGAAAAGGGCCCCTGCGGGCTGGAAATGACCTGCGCATATTGGGAAAGGAAGGATTTTTTTGGCAATTCAAATTAAGGAAACGGAATACCTGAACTATGGCCGGTGCGTACATATCAGCAACGGCATCATCGAAGTCATGGTCACAATTGATGTGGGCCCCCGGATCATTCACTTTTCTCTGGTCAACGGAGAAAACATGCTCTTCACCGATCAGGACCGCAAATACCGTGCGTTCGGGGAGGAATTCGACCAGCTGTACGGGGAAGGCTCCGTTTTTTATAATTACGGCGGCCACCGGCTTTGGCTCAGCCCCGAAAGCACCCCCGACACCTACTACCCGGACAACGAGCCGGTGGTGTACGGCATCCTCTCGGAAGGCGTCAGTTTTTTGCCGGCCCGGCAGAAACACAATGACATACAGCTCGGTTTTGAGGTGATGATGAACGAGAATACCTCGGACATCATGGTGGTGCACAGCGCCAAAAACTGCTCTAAAGAACCGAAAACCCTTGCGCTGTGGTCCATTACGATGATGGCCCCCGGCGGGTTCGAGATCATCCCGCAAAATCAGGGCGAAGACCCGCTGCAGCCTGACCGCTCGCTGATTCTATGGCCTTATGCCGATCTGCGCGATGCCCGCGCATTCTTAGGCAACCGTTTCATTACCCTGCGCCAGGATTCCTCCGCCACCTCCGCCTTCAAGCTCGGTGTGATCAACCGGGCCGGCTGGGCCGCGTATGTGCGGAAGAATGTGGCCTTGATGAAACGGTATGTCCACAATATTCATGCCGCGTATCCCGATCTGGGCGCGTCCTTTGAAACGTATACCAACGGCGATTTTCTGGAGATGGAATCGCTGAGCCCGCTCTACCACATTGAACCGGGCAACACGGTGCGCCATGTGGAAAATCTGACCCTGCAGCGGATCGACCAGCCGCCGAAGCTGGACGATGAAGCGGCGCTGGACGCATTTGTCGCCGAGCTGGGATAAACCATAAATGAAAAACAGCCCCCTTTCTGATCCGGTACAGTCCGGTCAGAAAAGGGGGCTTTTCCGTTGAAAAAAGATTTCTTTATTCTGCCGCGGCCTCTGCCCCGTCGTCCTCGCTGTCGTTGGTCAGGTGCAGGCGATCGAGAATATAGAAGATCAGCCCCATGGCCATACCGACCACACAGGCCAGCACCATGCCCTTGAGCTCAACGCTGCCCAGATGCACCGATACGCCCGACAGGCCCGTGACAAAAATGACGGAGGTCATGATGATGTTGCGGTTCTTGCCGAAATCCACGCGGGAATCCACGAGGATGCGCAGGCCGGAAGCGCCGATCATGCCGTACAGCAAAAACGAAATGCCGCCGATGACCGGGCCGGGGATCGTTGCGATCAGCTCAGAAAATTTACCGATAAAGGAGCTGATGATCGAAAGCACCGCCGCACCGCCGATCACCCACACGCTGTACACGCGGGTCATCGCCATAACGCCGATGTTTTCGCCGTAAGTAGTGGTGGGAACCGCACCCACCATGCCGGAAGCCATTGTGGAGAAGCCGTCGCCCATCAGCGAGCGATGCAGGCCGGGGTCTTTGAGCAGATCTTTGCCAATCACCTTACCGGTAACGATCTGGTGGCCGATATGCTCCGAGATCAACACCAGCGCAACCGGCAGCATGGTAACGATCGCGTCCAAACGGAACTGTACGAGCTGAAAATGCGGCAGAGAGAACAGGCTGGCCTGTTCCACCGGCGCAAAATCCACCACACCCAAAATAGCCGCCGTGATATAGCCGCCGATGATGGCGATCAGAATGGGAATAACGGAAAGGAAGTTGCGGAACAAAATGGAGCCAAATACCGCAATCCCCAGTGTAACGAGAAAAACGATGGCATTTTTGGGGTCCACCGCTGTAACCACCTGCTGAAACATGCCTTCGGAGCCTTTCACTGCCACATAATTCGTCTGCGTCAGAATTCCGGCGGTGGAAGCCGCCGTACCGGAAAGCTCCAGACCAATCAGCGCGACAACCGGGCCCATTGCGGCCGGCGGAAGAAGCTTGTCGATCCAGTCGGAACCGAACCGTTTGATGACCAGTGCCAAAATCACCACCAGGCAGCCAACCGCGACAAAGCCGCCCTGTGCATAGGCAAACCCGCCGCCAGGCGCATCCTTATACCGTTTGATGATGATGAGGGCCGGGCCGATAAACGCGAAGCTGGAACCGAGGTACGCCGGGCACTTTCCCTGCGTAATCCAAAAGAAAAACAGTGTGCCGACACCGTTCATCAGAAGCACGACTGCGGGGTTGATTCCAAACAGCGTGGGAACCAGAACAGACGCGCCGAACATTGCAAACATGTGCTGTATGCTCAGCGGGATCGCCTGCCCCAGCGGCGGCTTTTCATGGGTTTGAATGATGTGTTTTGACATAGCTTGAATCATCCTTTTCTTTCATCTGAAATCTTTTTTTGAAAAACGGCTCCAAAAAAGTAGGCCTTTGATGAAACGGGATGTCAAAAGCCTACCAAAGCAGCCGTAAACAGCAATGAGTGTTGAAAACAGGCCAAAAGAAAAGCCCACCCGGTATGCAAAGCATATCAGATTGAGCTTATCTGGTCTTCTATTTTCTGATAAATGCGGATTTTGGCGCCGCACAAATGGGGCAAAGCCAATCCTCCGGCAAATCTTCGAACGGAACATCGGGATCGTTGTAAATATAACCGCAAATCTTGCAAATGAACTTTCCGCCGTCCGAACCGGTGTTGCTTTCTGCAACAGGACGGTAGGTCGGCGCGTTTTTGGGAGCGGAGCCCTTGAGTGCCTGATGGTAATATGTGTAGGTCATCGGCGTACCGACCACCTTTTCACTGCCGGCAATCACCTCGGCCAGAAACACCGTATGTGTCGAGGTTTCTACCCGGCTGACTACCTTACACAAAAACCAGCAGCAGGCATTTTCTTTGATCACAGGGACACCTTCCGCCAAAACACGGTGACGGATGTTTTTCAGCTTGTTGGAATTTCTTCCGGAATTGAAGCCCAGCGCACCGATTACAGTACCGGGGGTATCCTCCGACAAAACGGAAACAGAAAAAATTCCGGTCTCCCGGATACATTCGTGACTGTAATTATCGTGATGCATACTGACAGCGATAACGGGAGGATTCGTATTCGTAACCTGAATCACCGTATTCACAATACATGCCGACGGTTCGTTCTCACCCTTTACACCAATGGCATACATCCCGTATGACAAGGTGGTCAAAATAGTACTATCCAATCAGTATCCCTCCCCACGGATCATACCTGAGTCCAAAATTATATATATCATAGCACTGAGCGGACAAAGATACAAGAGCTTATTTCTATTTTTTCTCCATGATTTTTTTCCAGTACTGCAGAAACGCCTGCTCGTTTTTGTTCAGGCCCGGGGCGTAGTACTCCGCCCCGCTCAAAAGATCGGGCAAATATTGCTGCGCTACCCAGTGATCCGGGTAATCGTGGGGGTACAGATAAAACTGCCCTTTCTTCGCCTGATCGGCTCCATCGAAGTGTTTATTTTGCAGACGGCGCGGAATCGACCCGGATTTGCCCGCGCGAATATCGGTGAGCGCCGCATCGACCGCCAAATAAGCGGAGTTGGATTTCGGCGCCATACAGACCAGAATCACCGCGTTCGCAAGCGGAATCCGCGCTTCCGGCAGGCCCACCTGCAGAGCGGTATCCACCGCGGCCTTTGTAATGGGAATGATCTGCGGCCAGGCAAGACCGACATCCTCATTGGCGCAGACAAGCAGCCTGCGGCACACGGACGGCAGGTCTCCGGCCTCGAGCAGCCTTGCCAGGTAATGCACCGCGGCGTTGGGGTCGGAGCCGCGCATGGACTTTTGGAACGCCGAAAGCAGATCGTAATGCTCGTCGCCGTCTTTATCATAGCGCACGGCGCTTTTCTGCGTCAGCTCGCGCGCAGCTTCCAGCTCCACCAGGAGGCCGTCTGCCTCGCGTCTGGCCGAAAGCGTGCACAGCTCCACCGCGTTCATCGCCTTGCGCACATCGCCCCCGCACGACTGGGCAATATGCAGGTCTACCCCCTCGGCGCGCGTGATCGTTTCCCCGCGCTCCTGCTCCAGCAGGGCAAACGCTCTCTCCACCGCGTGCAGAATGTCTTCGGTATCCACCGCTTTGAACTCAAACACGGTGCTGCGGCTTAAAATTGCGTTATACACATAAAAATACGGATTTTCCGTCGTGGAGGCAATCAGCGTGATCTGCCCGTTCTCGATGAATTCCAGCAGCGTCTGCTGCTGCTTTTTATTAAAATACTGAATTTCATCCAGATACAGCAGCACCCCGTTGAGCGTTTCCAGCGTGCCGAGCGACTCCACCACGGCGCGGATATCCGCCGTGGACGCGGTTGTGCCGTTCATCTTCACCAGCTTCCGCTGCGTCCTGCGGGCGATGATCGAAGCGACGGTGGTCTTCCCCACACCGGACGGCCCATAGAAGATCATATTCGGGATTTCGCCGGAATCGATGATGCGGCGCAGGGCTCTGTCCGGGTCCAGCAAATGGCGCTGCCCCACCACCTCATCGAGCGTCTGCGGACGCAGGCGCTCCGCCAAAGGCACTGACAATGGAATCCATCCTTTCAAAAAAGCGGCGCAGCATTCGGGCTGCGCCGCACATTCATGCAAATATAACAGTTGACAGCAGGATCAGCGGTACAGCGGGTAACGGCCGCAAATGCTCTCTACCTTCGCGCGGATCGCGTCCTGATTGCCTTCAAAGCTCTGCGCAGCCATTGCGATGCACTCGGCAACCTCGTCCATATCCTGCGTGTTCAGGCCGCGGGTGGTAACCGCAGGCGTGCCAAGACGCAGGCCGCTCGTCACAAAGGGGCTTCTCTGCTCGTTCGGAACCGTATTCTTATTCGCGGTGATATACACCTCGTCCAAACGGTGCTCGAGCTCCTTGCCGGTCAGCTCTTCGCCGCTCAGGTCCACGAGCATCAGGTGATTGTCCGTTCCGCCGGAAACCAGCTTGATGCCGCGTTTTGTCAGGCCGTTGGCCAGCGCCTGCGCGTTGTCGATGATCTGCTGCTGGTATCCTTTGAACTCGGGCTGGAGCGCTTCCCCAAAGCAAACCGCCTTTGCCGCGATGATATGCATCAGCGGGCCGCCCTGTGTTCCCGGGAAGATCGCCTTGTCGATCGCCTTGGCATATTTCTCTTGGCACAGGATCATGCCGCCGCGCGGGCCGCGCAGGGTTTTATGCGTGGTGGTGGTGACGACGTCGGCCCACTCGACCGGGCTTGCGTGCAGCCCGGCTGCCACCAGACCGGCAATATGAGCCATATCGACCATCAGGTAAGCGCCGCACGCGTCGCAGATTTCGCGGAAGCGTTTAAAATCGAGCGCGCGGGGATATGCCGAAGCGCCCGCCACGATCATTTTCGGCTTGACTTCCATCGCCTGCTCATACAGCTTGTCATAATCAATGCGATGGGTCTCGGCATCTACGCCGTAGGCAACAAAATGGTAGTAGCTGCCGGACATATTCACGGGAGAGCCATGCGTCAGGTGCCCGCCCTCAGCCAGATTCATGCCCATTACGGTATCGCCGGGCTGAAGCAGCGCAAAATACACTGCCAGGTTCGCCTGCGCGCCGGAGTGGGGCTGCACATTCGCGTGCTCTGCGCCGAACAGACGGCACGCACGCTCCCGCGCGATTTCTTCCACTACGTCCACATACTGGCATCCGCCGTAGTAACGCTTGCCCGGGTAACCCTCGGCATATTTATTGGTCAGGATGCTCCCCATTGCGGCCAGAACCGCAGGGGAAACCATGTTTTCAGAAGCAATCAGTTCCAGATTCCTTTGCTGGCGTCCCAGCTCCTGCTCCATAGCAGCCCCAACCTCACTGTCGAAGCGGGAAACAAATCCGATGGTATCCATCATTTCACTGAACATTGGCAACCCTCTCTCGTGTTTTCTTACTGTTTATTATACACGCGATTTCAGCAAAAGGCAATCCGGTCATTTCCATAAAATGACCTTTCCTTTTGTCGGGTTTTGTATTAGAATGAAGAAAACTGCCGCAAAAAGGATGAGCCAAAATGACAAAAAAACAGCTGGCCAAACTGGCCGTAGAAGCGCTGAAAAAAGAATATCCGGAAGCCATCTGTTCGCTGGAATACCGCGATCCGCTCCAGCTTCTGATCTCGACCCGCCTTTCGGCCCAGTGTACCGACGCACGGGTAAACCTGGTGACGCCGGCCCTGTTTGCCCGTTTCCCCACGCTGGAGGCTTTTACACAGGCGAAGGTGGAGGAAATCGAAGAGCTGATCCGTTCCTGCGGGTTGTATAAAACCAAGGCGCGCGACATTCTTGCCATGTGCAAAAAGCTTGCGGAGGAGTACGACGGCGTGATTCCCGACACGGTCGAGGAGCTGACAAAGCTGCCGGGCGTGGGGCGAAAAACCGCAAACCTGGTGGTTGGGGATATTTATCACAAGCCCGCCGTTGTAACCGACACGCACTGCATCCGTATCGCGGGGCGGCTGGGCCTGACGAAAAGCAAGGTTCCCCTGCAGGTGGAAAAAGATCTGCGCGCGGTGCTGCCGCCGGAGGAATCCAACGACTTCTGCCACCGGCTGGTGCTGCACGGCCGGGCTGTATGCCAGGCGAGAACGGCCCACTGCGAGATTTGCTGTATGAATGGTTTTTGCAAAACAGGGGTATTGGAACTGGCGGAACCCAAGGTAAAAAAATAATTAATACTTTTTGAAAAATCTTCTTGAAAAAACGGAAACCCCATGATATAATAAACAGCGTTGAAATTCACCGGCGTTTTTCGCCGTGATTTTACAACGTTATGGGCTCGTAGCTCAGCTGGGAGAGCGCCGCGTTCGCAACGCGGAGGTCGAGAGTTCGATCCTCTTCGGGTCCACCAAATCATTAAGAAAGCGAACCTCATCCAAGCAGGTGAGGTTCGCTTTCTTAATGATTTACTCTTCCATGAAAAAGAGCGTCCTTACAAGGGGCGCTCTTTTTCTATGCAATTCGTTAGGAAAGAACTTGGCCCAGAGAAAAAAATCGCCTAACGGACAAAAAAACACGCAAAACAGAGTTCCTCCAGCATTTTACTCATCCTGTCTCACCACACCCTGTCAGTGACATTAAGATACCATACAATTCAACATAAATCAACATAATATATAATTTGATCCGTAGACATATTGGAAAATTATGGTATAATAAATAAAATTCTATTTTAATCTTATATTATTAAATCGTTTGGTATATATAAAGATATAATAAAGGAGAATCGATATGCAATTAGAACCTATTATTAAAGTAAGATTTAAAAAATTTGTAGAACAATATGAACTGCCTGCGGAAGAAGAAAGCAAAAATTTTGAGGCCTATGTAAATTTTTTGCTTTTTACGGCTCATCAAACAGGTGTATTTAGTTTGAAAACAGACTTGTTTGATATTGTTAATGTTGGAGGAATAGATGACTTAGGTCTTGATGGCATTGGTATTAAAGTCAACGATACTTTTATCACCTCTAAAGATGACATTTTTGAATTTGTAAAAGCCAAGAAAAAGGTAAATATAGAACTCTTTTTTACACAATCAAAATATCGTCCAAATTTTGTTGCCAGTGAATTTTTAACATTCTCTTCTGGAGTTATTGATGCTGTTTCTGAAAAGCGCTACAAGTTAGCTAATGAAAAGGTTAAAGTTTGGCTGGACATGATTGATTATATTTTATCTGAAGATGTAATGATATTATGGGATAAGAAGCCATCCGTTAGAATATATTTTGTTGCTATGGGTAAATGGTGTAATGACGCAAATATTATCGCGTATGAGAGTAAAATGCGTGATGATATTTTGGCTATGGGAAATTATGAGGATGTAAAAGTCCATTATGTAGATACTAATGCATTATCCAAAATTATTGATAACAATGAGAATCATTTTGAAGTAGTAATTTCTATTGGGGAGCAAATCTCTTTCCCAGAAGTCGAGGGCGTTTCAAATAGCGCATTAGTTTATACTGATTCTGACGAATTAATGAAATTATTGAAAACGGATGATCTAATAATTAGAAAATCATTATTTTATGATAACGTACGCGCTTTCCAAGGAGACACTACGATAAACAATGAAATCTTTAAAACAATTTCTACTACTCCTGAAATGTTTATTCTTTTTAACAATGGAATCACTATAGTTTGTGACCATTTTTCACTTGCATCCAGAAAGGCAACTATCCGTAACCCTCAAATTGTAAATGGCTGTCAGACCTGTAATGTAATCTACAATTACTATGCGACTAATGATTTTAAGTCTATTAAAATCCCTCTAGCTATTAAAATGGTCGCAACAGAAAAAAGCGAAATAGTAAATCAGGTGGTTCGAACTACCAATCGTCAAAACATTGTTCTTGATGAGGTTTTTGAAATCACGAGAGATTTTCATAAAAACTTAGAAGAATATTTTTTGGCAACCAACCCAATTAATGATAAACATAAACTTTTTTATGAAAGAAGATCAAAGCAATTTCTTGGAGACTATTCAATCAAAGTATCACAAAAAATCAATTTGCGTACTTTAACTCAGACAGCTGTCGCCGTTTTATTAGAAAAACCATATATTGCACATAGACATGAGTCGGTCTTGTTAAAGGAGTGCCGAAACGAGCTATTTCAAGAATCACATTCTTTCGAACCATATTATGTTATTTCTGAAATTTTTGCTGCATTTGAAGATTACTTTATACAAAACAGCGATCAACGAAAAAGATACAAAACTTACCAGTCTCATCTGATGTTTATATTCAAGTTGCTTGTTGCATCAACGATGCCTAACTTATCTGAAAACAAAAAAATAGATGCATATTGTGAAAAGTTAAAAAAACATCTAAAGGATAAAACTCAGTGCGAAGAAACAATTAAAACCTCCCTTGAAATTTTCGACCAAGCAAAGACCAAATGGGTTCAACAAATGGGGAAAAGTGTCTACGCTATTAAAGATACTCCTGAATTTACAGAAGAGCTGTTTAAGCAAATTTCCGCTCATACTGCAACGAATATCCCCAATAATAATGTCCAAGTATCTAGAGTTGGCAGAGTTATTTCAGTAAAGATGGACAAGTATGGGCAGTATGTAGGTTTTATTAAAGCAGATCCAATTAATGTACCATTCTTTGAAAAATCAAATTTACATTTGCAGTTTACAAATATGTTTGGCAAGACTGTTCTATATGATGTCGAAACAAATTATAACGGGAATTTAATGGCAGTAAATGTTAGATCCTTTGAATAGGGATTTAATGTGAAGTAATACATACTTTTCATCTGTACCAATACAGCTCTTTTAAACTATATGTCTCCATTACCCCTAGGTTTTTCGAGGCATATAATCGACCACTTTGTAAGATTGCCATGTTTACAACGCTGAAGTCGAGAGTCTGATCCGCTTCGAGTGGCTCATGTATATCAAAATCTAAGAGCCTATCCATAAATTAAAACAAGGTGTAAAATAGGGACTGGTGAGAGAAGAATGAAAGAGAAGAAATCTTATCAGTCATGGACAATATCGGATGAGTTTTGGGAAGAAATCAAGGATAAGATACCAGTAAAAAAGCGGGACCCGCAGAAAAAGTATAAACACGCACCCGGACAAGGCCGTCCTCCGATACCGCCAAGGAAAGTGCTGGAAGGGATTTTTTACGTATTACGCACAGGATGCCAGTGGA
>NZ_AKFU01000049.1:0-25714 GCF_000277625.1 Clostridium sp. MSTE9 | reverse complement strand
TCAAAAAAGCCGGCAGCCACCCACTCCTGATAATACCGATGAATGCTGCTCGCGCAGCCGTACTTTCTGGGAACAGCCTTCCACTGGCATCCTGTGCGTAATACGTAAAAAATCCCTTCCAGCACTTTCCTTGGCGGTATCGGAGGACGGCCTTGTCCGGGTGCGTGTTTATACTTTTTCTGCGGGTCCCGCTTTTTTACTGGTATCTTATCCTTGATTTCTTCCCAAAACTCATCCGATATTGTCCATGACTGATAAGATTTCTTCTCTTTCATTCTTCTCTCACCAGTCCCTATTTTACACCTTGTTTTAATTTATGGATAGGCTCTAAGTATTTGGCGCTGACGCCTCTTTGGCGGCCAGAATCTTTTCGTATTCACCGCCGCCCATGTATGCTTTATGCCAGCAGCCGACGGCTCTCAAAATGCCGATCGTGACAAACCCGAGGAGCACCAGGCCAAGCCCTACCTGCCAGGTGTAGCCCAACCCCAGTAAGATCGGGTAGAGAGAAATCTGCACCATATCGATCCAGGAGAAGGGGATATTGGCAATTCCGTAATCCTCCAGCGTTCTGCTTTCACCCTGAGGATCAATGACGCGCAGCAGTGTCACACCGGACGCCACGTTGCCTGTGAACATACCCCACTGGAAAATCCCCTTTTCGAACCAGCTGCTCAGGAAAACCTTGGGAGAAACCATCCACAGAGAGAAGCTGCAGAAGATAAAGCCGAAGATCGACAGAATCAGGATGATGCTCCAGTAATCGGCGATGACGGCGCCTCTGATGGAGACAAATCCGAAGAAAACGAGATAATCCGTGCAGGTACCTCCAATGCGGTTAATGGTCTTTTTGTCTACGCTCTCTCCAAGGCCGATCAGCTTCATGATGCCCTGAATGGCAAGACCGCAGAGCATCGCCAGGCACAGGACCGGCACATCGACACCAGAGGCCTGTTTAATGTAGTAGTTGATGATCCAGCCGAAGCCGGTTGCCGCAAATACCAGGCACCAGTGGTAGCCGACGGGGTCAATGGTGCTGGGGCTGACGGTGGCTGTACCAGAGCTGAACTGGTTTTCACCCTTGAGCAGTCCGGAACGAATATCCTCGGGGATTTCGCTCAGCTTTGCGGTATACTTGGTGTTGCCTCTGCGGCAGGCAATATTGACGTAGACCATTCCGGCAATAATGCCCGAAAGCAGACCCGTGGTGGCCAGCGTCATACCGATGCCGGTAGCGTCTTCAAAGCCATAGTTCCCCAAAACGGAACCGATCGCACCGGCAAAGCCGTATCCGCCATACCAGCCGGCGGGCATCAGAATTCCGACCGCTTCGTTGATGTGCGGGAAAAACACCTTGACGAGCAAGAGCCCCAGCAGGATACTGGTGCCGAATTGGAAAAAGGAATTCAGTGCTATGTTCAAAAACTGGTCGCGTACCTTCCATACGCTCTTGCCGAATGACTGGGTTTTTTCTTCGTGGCCCAGCATCAAAGTGGCAAACAGCATGGCGACCAGAACGCCGGGGTAAGAAGTCGCCTGACCCGAAAATCCAATCACCTTAAGAAACCCAGGACCGAGAATCATCGCGACAAAACCTGCTAAAACAGAGGCCGGAATAAATAGCTTTTGAAAAATTTTCACCTTCAGGCGGATGACCTGAGCGATCCAAAGGAAAAGGGAAGCCCAAAAAAAGTCGATTAAAAGTGCCCATGCGCTGAAATCTTTGAAAAATGCCACACAAATTCTCCTCTCTTATATGTATTTTGCGGAACAATATACAAAGGATTTTTGGGCAAAAAACCAGAGCACATCAATGCATTGAGGATATGCCCAATACCTAACGCTGGCGAAAGGCTTTTAAAAAGGGACGATCCTGTTGCCTCTGCAAAGAGCAGGTGACATATGCCTGCTCTGGCAGCCCTTTTTAAAATTGCAAGATATGCTCTGGTTTTACCGTTTCTTTTGTTATTATCCGCAGTTTGCCAAATGCTTTTTGGGATCGAGACCCCTCAAAAGATTCTCCGACTGATCCGACGGTGCTGTGTCAAAAGGAAAATATCCGGATCATGCAACACACGAAACAGAAATCACTTTGCTTTCCGTCTAAACCGACAAAGAAGTGAAACCTAAAACTATGTTCAGATATGGGCTCTGAAGAACTCCGCCATTGCGTCGCACAGGCCGCCCAGCTTCGGATCCTCATCAAACATCCACTCGTTATGTTTGCCGTCCACATAGTACAGCTGCTTCGGCTCGTTCGCCAGACGGTAGGCGTCCTCGGCCTCTTCCTTGTCATGCAGCTCGTTGTACTTTCCATGGCCTACGAATACGGCGCAGTCCGGCGCGAGCTTCGGCAGAATGTCCTGCACGTTGAAGCGAACAAAGCTTTCTGCAATGACGCTGGACATGGAAGTGGGGAAGGACTCGCCGCATTCTACCTCAATGTCACCCTTTACGCCGCCGTTAAGGTTCTTTAACGTTTTCTCCACATAGAAGTCGCCCGATTCATCGATGTTGGGATAAAACTCATAGGGATGACGGAGTACGGGGTCGCCGGTGGTAACGCGCTTGTATTTGTCTTCCTCCAGTGTGCGGAGCATCTTATTGAATTTGTCATTGCCCATGCCCATGCGCATCCAGCGGCGGCCGTCCGTAAAGGAATTCAAGGTAGCCACGGCCTTCACCGTTTTGTCGCGATGCGCTGCCGCGATACAAACTGCACCGCCTACGCCCCAGCCGATCAAAGCAATATGGTCTGCATCCACCTCGGGCTGATGCTTGAAGAAAGTAACGGCGTTGTTGATGTCGTCAATTTCCATTTCCAAGGTGGTGTATTTATCCATACCGCTGATACCGCCGGAGGGCTTGAAGCCACGATAATCAAAACCCATGCAGACAAAGCCGCGGGCGGTCATCTGGCGGGCGAACATGGCGGGATACACCTTATTGACTCCCGTCCAACCGGAATTGGCGACGATACCAGGTCGTTTTTCGCCCTCTTTGTAATCATCGGGAAGATAGATGTTACCCACCATCTTTGTTCCTTCACTGTAAAAAGTAATTTCGCGCTGTTTCATTTTTTCGCTTGCTCCTTTCGTTCATTCCAAATTCGACATTTATCGCGTTTTTCTTTTTGGGATAGCATCAGTATAAGCTTGAAAAAGGAATAAATCAACCAAAAAATAAAGAAAAGAAACAATTCTTCCAAATGCACAAACGGCAAAAGGAATGTTTGTGCTTTTCAACGGAATAAATATTCCTTTTACTTTTTGGGTTTGTAACGTCTGTTTTTTTCATGAATGATGATCGTCTTTTGAAACGAAGAAATGGAAAGAGCAGAGCTTGATCCAATAAAAATCCTTTTTATTTTGTGCGGCGTCTGCCGGAAATAGATAAATGTGCAGGGCATGCCCGCGTATCGAACTTTTAATCGTAGGCGGCCGGCAACGAACAACGGCAGACCGCGTGTTCGGGTTCTGTTTCCCGCTCTCACTAAAAGAAGCCTGTCAACACATGTGTTGACAGGCTTCTTTTAGTGTCTGAAGGATGGAGCGGTTTGAGCTACCAGACCATCATCTTTTTCTCACGAAGAATATCCTCCAGCCGTTCCAGGTTTTCCGTGGATTCGGGCAATGTTCTGTGCCCCAGCTCGGCGCTCAGGGCCTCGATAACGGCAATGGCCGGGAGTAACAGGTAGGATCCGTTCACGGAATTGGTGTCGAGCAGAATATCGCACAGCTTGCTGATGGGGTTCACATTGGTATTGGTGAGCAGAATGATGGGAATCCCCCGCTCGCGGCAAGAGCGCGCAACCTCAATCACGGTACTGCCGCAGGGCCAGTTGGAAACAATAAACAAGACGTCCTCTTTCTGCATGGTCAGCACCTTGTCATACACATAATCCAGCTCGGTGCTCATCTGGCGAACCTTGTCCGGCAAAAACGGGGAAAGGGAATACTCCAGGCAAAGAGAGGCGGCTTTGGATGAGCGCTGCGCCAAAATGTAGATGTGTCTTGCCTCCAGCAGAAAATCAACAGCGCGCTCAAATTGTTCCGCATTTCGAGGGGTAGGAATATTGCGGATGGAATCCGCTGCCTCTTCGCAAAGTAGGGTCAGGTTATCCCGGGTATGCTCCACATCTGTTTTGCCGAATGCCTGTTTCATACTGCGGTAAGAGGAATTTTCCCGCAATATCACTACGCTCAGCAAATCTTTTTTAAAGGCGTTGAAGGTATCGTATTTCAGTGATTTAACCAGGCGCATCACTGTCGTAGTACCCACATTGGCGCGTTC
The DNA here is from genome assembly GCF_000277625.1 of Clostridium sp. MSTE9. NCBI lineage: Bacteria > Bacillati > Bacillota > Clostridia > Eubacteriales > Clostridiaceae > Clostridium > Clostridium sp. MSTE9. The sequence continues at coordinate 21,421 of NZ_AKFU01000049.1, read as the reverse complement.
CGCCAGCTCCGCCACTGTTGTCAAGCCCACAGACTCATAATGCTGCAGCAGATAATTGCAAAGATGGCGCTGCTTTTTGGGAAGGACATCCTTGATACTGCTGATGGTATCGAGAATATTGGGTGCCTCTGCTGAAAAACCGGATTGCTCAGGCATATACACACCGCCCTTTTTGTGATTGCCGTTATTGTATCACAAAACCAGTCAAAAAAGAATATAAGAGCTCAAATGAAACGTTTCTTATGGATTGTGACCGTAAATGGGATATCCATGTTGTTGTGAACGATATATTTATTCCTTTTTTAATAAAACGGTTGACTTATTCCTTTTAGCTTTATATAATACAACCAGCAGCAAGGTGCCCAGAATATCGAAGTGCACAAATGATATTCTGGAGAATACGTCAATTTTGAAAAGGAGGCTTTCAACATGGAGGAACCCATGCGGAAACGCAGCGATGAGCTTACCGTTGGAATAGAGCGATCCGCCCACCGGGCATTGCTTTACAGCACCGGTATGACCCGTAGCGACTTTGATAAGCCCTTGGTCGCTGTAGTCAATTCCTGGAATGAGATTGTACCGGGCCATATCCATCTGAGAGAGATCGCAGAGCAGGTCAAACTCGGCGTCACCGAGGCCGGGGGAGTACCAAAGGAATTTCACACAATCGCCGTATGCGACGGTATGTGTCAGGGACATTTGGGAATGCAATACCCCCTGCCCAGTCGGGATGTGATTGCAGATTCGATTGAAATTATGGTACAGTCGCACCGCTTTGACGCAATGGTACTGATTCCGGGCTGCGATAAAATTGTCCCCGGGATGATCATGGCGGCTCTGCGCGTCAACATCCCCGCCATTGTCCTGACAGCAGGCCCCAGCCTGACCGGTAAATACGGGGAGATCGATGTGATCACCACAACGGATATCCGTGAGTTTGCCGGGAGGGCGCAAAAGGGTGAAATCACCATGGAGGAGCTGCAGCGGATGGAAGAAGCAGCTATCCCCAGCGCCGGTACCTGCGCCATGATGGGAACCGCCAACACCATGAGCTGTCTGGCGGAGGTGCTGGGGCTTACACTGCCGGGCTGCGCCACGGCTCTGGCGGTGGGGTCCAAGAAAAAGCGTATGGCCCGCCTGACGGGAAACCGCATCATCAGGCTGCTGGAAGCAGGCATTACCCCCAGAGATATTGTCACCCGATCGGCCCTGGAAAACGCGATCGCTGCCAGCATGGCTCTGGGCGGTTCCACCAACAGTGTGCTGCACCTGATGGCCATTGCCCACGAAGCGGGTGTGAAGCTGCAGCTCGAGGATTTCGACCGCATCAGCCGGCAGGTTCCCTACATATGCAACATCAAGCCCTCCGGCAGATATGCACTAGCCGATCTGGACGAGGCGGGCGGTATTCCGGCGGTACTGAAAACCATCGAACCTCATTTACAGAAAGATCATCTGACCGTTACCGGCCGTACCTTGATAGAAAACAACGCGGATATTGTTCCGCCTGAAAACGACGTCATCTTCCCCTTGGAAAGACCCAAACGCGCCGAGGGCGGAATCGCTATCCTCCGGGGGAATCTTGCGCCGGACGGCGCCGTGGTCAAGCAGGCGGGAGTCAAGCCCAGCATGTATGTGTTTCAGGGCCGCGCCAGAGTATTTCACTCGATGGAGGACGCGAGTGAGGCAGTCTCAAACGACAAGATCGCTGAGGGCGATGTCATTGTCATCCGTTACGAAGGACCCCGGGGAGGCCCCGGCATGCGGGAAATGCACATGACGACCTCTCTGCTGGTGGGCAGGGGGATGGACGAAAAATGTGCCCTGATTACCGACGGCCGGTTCTCCGGTTCTACCCGAGGCCCCTGTATCGGTCATATCTCTCCGGAAGCAGCGGCGGGAGGGCCGATTGCCATTGTGGAGGACGGCGACGGAATCCTGATCGATATCCCCAATCGCAGATTGGAGCTGCTGGTGGACGACGAAACGATCCGAAGGCGGCTATCCAGCGTACAGCTTTTGAAGAAACCGCGAAGCGGTGTGCTGGCAAAGTATGCAGAGCTGGTAACATCCGCCGACAAGGGGGCTGTTCTTGTCACGAAAGAGTCACAATCTGAGGAGGAAAAGAAATGATTACACAAAACCATGTGTTCTACAGCAATGGCTATCCGCTGAAAGCGATTTTGTATCTTCCCGACGATTATCAAGAGGGCGAGAAGCGCCCCTGCATCGTCCCGAATTCCGGATATATGGGTCTGAATGCGATCTATCCCGCCCTGTTTGCCAGAGCGATGACGGCGCGGGGCTATGCTGCGTTCGGCTTTGACTACCGCGGTTTTCTGGATAACGGCGGGCCTGCCGGCGTGTGTAAGCTGGAAGAGCAGGTGGAGGATATCCGCAACGCTTTGGTTTACGCGCAGACACTGCCGGAGGTCGATACCGGGCGAATCGGCCTGCTTGGATGGGGAATGGCGGCCGCTTTGGTGATTGCCGCGGCGTCCAAGGAATCCTGTGTCAGGGCGGTCGCGGGCCTGAATGGCTTTTATTGCGGCGAACGCTGGCTGAGATCGGTCTATTCCTATGTGGACTTCAACAAGCTGCGGCAAGAGGTGGCGCAGGAGCGGATTCGCTTTGTGAAAGAGGGAACACGGCGCTTTGACAATCCGTTCCGCTACTATCCGCTGGACCCGGATACCGACGGCATTGTGAAAGATAACCTGTATACGGTAAAAGGTTATGGGCAGGAAATCTCGCTGGAGCTGGGGCAGTCTCTTCTGGAGTTCAATGCGGAGGACTATCTGGACACCCTGAATGTCCCGGTACTGGTGGGTCACGGTAAGGATAACCAGCTGCATCCGCTGGAAGAGTCGCTGCAATTTTACAATCGGATCAGTGGAAAAAAGGAGCTGCTGGTTCTGGACGGCAAGCACAATGACTTTATGTTCGACCAACACCCGGTGTTTGAAAAGCTCGGCGACGCCCTGGCCAATTTCTTTTGTGAAGCAATGTCCTGAAAATAGAAGCGAAAAAGTAGATGCTTTGTAAGGGAATCGCTTTCTTTTAATCGAAGAAAATCGTCCATTTTTATGGACGCCTGGCAGTGGTGAGGTTGGTTTTCCATAGTATACCATTGTCACAGAACATTACAGTAACCGCAGAATTTGGGTAAAGTTCTGGGGATTACCCTGTCAAACATGGCACTAAAATCATCGATTCAGCCTTGCCAATCATAAGAGGCTAGCTGATGACAAATCAGTTGCTTTATTGAAACGAAGCACGCCCTGAGCCAATTGGCTCAGGGCGTGCTTGCTTCTATTCAGTTTGCTTTTCTGAAATTGTCCCTATGCCGCCATGGGCTGGGATTCTGTTCCTTTTTGATATAGGTGCAGCCTATTAATGTGACCAAAATATTATTAAACATACATGTATTTTAACAAAACATGAATAAAAAAGTTTTTTTTCATTAAAAAAGTGTTGACTTATTGCGGTGTGCAACGTATTCTTTATTAAACAAAGCATCTTAACCATATAAGATTAGTATGTTTTAATGCGGTGCTAAAGTAAAAAATCTGGAGTTGTGGAAGGAGGAGCAGCCATGATTGTCATAGAAAATATCCGCAAATCCTTTGCTGCCAAAGAGATTTTAAAAGGCATTAACCTGACGGTGGAGCAGGGCGATGTAGCGGTGATCATTGGGCCAAGCGGAACGGGAAAGACCACGCTGCTGCGCTGTATGAACGGTCTGGAAAAGGCCGATGAAGGAAATATTACGATCGATCAAGTCGAGTATGATTATAAAAAATCCTCGAAGAAACAGCTTCTGGCGCTGCGCAGAAAAACAGCCATGGTGTTTCAGCACTACAATCTGTTTAAAAACAAAACAGCTTTGGAAAACATCACGGAGGGTTTGATCACCGTGCAGAAGGTTCCCAAAGCGGATGCGATTTTAACGGCGAAGCAGCAGCTGAAAAGCGTTGGGCTGGAGGGAAAGGAAGATTCGTATCCCAACCAGCTTTCCGGCGGCCAGCAGCAGCGGGTCGGGATCGCCAGAGCCCTCGCCTTGAATCCCTCCGTCATCCTTTTCGATGAACCAACGTCTTCGCTCGACCCCGAGCTGGTGGGAGAAGTCCTTTCGGTGATGAAGCAGGTGGCAAGCAGGGGGATCACGATGGTGGTCGTCACTCACGAGATGAGCTTTGCCCAGACCATCGCCAACAAAGTGATCTTCATGGACGGCGGAAATATCGTGGAGCAGGGGCCTCCCCGGGAAGTTTTCCTTTCGCCTAAGGAAGCGGCAACAAAACGGTTCTTAGATTGTATCTATCAGCCTTTTGTTTATCAAATATAATGATCCGTTCTTTCAGGAACAAAAAACATGTGGTTTCCACACAAATCAGGAGGAGATTTTATGAAAACGAAACTATTTAGTTCTGTATTAGCGGCTGCGCTGTTTGCAGGGGTTCTGTCAGGCTGCGCATCCAATCAAAACACAGGCGCCAACGCGTCTGCTGCCCAAAGCGGCGCGGAGTCTTCCGCGGCACAGGTGAAAACCGTAAATGTAGCGCTGGAATCCGGATCCAAGCCTCTGAGCTTTGAAAATGATATGGGTGAGAAGGTCGGCTATGAGGTCGATGTGCTCAAAGCAGTCGACGAGCTGATCACCGACTATGATTTCAATATCGAACTGGTCGAGAGCGACGCTACCCAGATCGGTCTGGAGACCGGCAAATACGCGCTGATCGGCGGCGGCCTGTATAAGACCCCCGAAAGAGAGCAGAAATACCTGATCCCCAACGCGATCAACGGAGTCAGCCTGATCAACATTTATGTCAATGAAGACGACGATTCCATCAAGAGCCTTGATGATCTGGTAGGCAAAAAGCTGGTTCCTTCCACTCCCAACGGCGGCATTTTCAACCTGCTGAACGCTTATAACCAAGAGCACCCCGACAAGCAGATCACGATTACCACCGGCGACGGCATTTCTGTTGCAGACCGTTTCAAGTCTGTCAGCGACAAGGAATATGACGCTCTGGTGCTGCCCAACAATCTGGGCTTTGCAGAGATCAAGGAAGAGCTGGGCCTGAAGGTCAAGGCCGTTACCCCTCCCGTAAAGATCAACGGTACTTATTTCGCCCTGGCCAAGGATCAGACCGATCTGTCCGCAAAGGTGGAGCAGGCGCTGAAAACCCTGCGTGAAAACGGCACTCTGTCGAAGCTGTCCGAAACCTGGTATGGAGAAGATACCATCCAATACTTTACCGAATAACAAAGTTCAAACCGGAAAGGAGTGACACCTGCAGCCATGGGAATTGATTTTTCTTATGTTCTGAAAATTATTGACCGAATCAGCGGAGCGATCCCTTATACCCTGTTTATTATTGTGATTTCGGGCAGCTTTGGGATTTTGCTGGCGGCGGGTATCGCTGCGATTCGTATCAAAAAATGGAAGGTGCTTTCTCCGCTGGCCAATATTTATGTATCCTTCTTTCGCAGCACGCCCCCTCTGATCCACATTTTTCTGGTCTATTACGGGCTGCCGCTGATCCTGCGGGAATTCGGCATCAATGCCGACGACTGGAGCAAGACCCTTTACGTCTCTCTGGCCCTCATCCTGTTCAACGGCGCCTACATGTCGGAATATCTGCGTCCGGCCTATCTGGCGGTGGAGCGGGGGCAGCACGATGCAGCAGACAGTATCGGAATGACCGGCTTTACTAAGCTCCGCAGGATTATTCTGCCCCAGATGCTGCCCATTGCGTGGCCCAATCTGGAGAACGCTTTCGTAGAGCTGGTCAAGGATACCTCTGTGCTGTTCGTGATTGGACTGACAGATATCATGGGAATGGCAAAGAAGATTATTTCCAACGATTACGGCGTGAAAAAGCTGGAGGTGTATCTGGCTGCGGCCGTCATTTACTGGTGCATCACGTTTGCGGTAAGCAAGCTCTGCCAGTTGTTCGAAAAGAAGATCACCATTGGCAATCAAACGGAAAAGCGGGTGGGGTAATGCTGAGCGGAACAGTCATTCTGGAAGATATGCGGTTTATCCTCACTGTGGTTCCCTTTACCTTGGGGACAGCGCTGATCGTTTTGATTTTCGGCATCCTGCTGGGCTTTGTGGTGGCGGCAGTTCGAATCCGCCAGATTCCGGTGGCGAAACAGATCGCCCGGGTCTTTATCGATTATACCAGGGGAATCCCGCTGGTCATTCATTTATATCTGGCGTATTTTATTTTGCCTATGGCGATAGACAGTATCTGCCGTATGCTCGGAATAGGGCAGGACGTCAAGGTTTCGCCTCTGGCCGTGCTGGTTGTGGCCTATGCCCTGTATATTTCGGTGGGGCAGTCGGAGAATATCCGCGGCGCGTTTTACTCCATCGACCCCGGACAATGGGACGCTGCCTATGCCAGCGGCATGACTGGGTTACAGGCGCTGTTTCGGATCATTGTGCCGCAGGGAGTCACTGTGGTGGTACCGGTATTTTTTAATACTTTTTTGGGCGTTATCAAGGGACTTTCCCTTGCTTTTACCATTGGTGTGGCAGATATTCTGTCCCAAGCGAAGCTGGCCTCAGCTCAAAACGCGCATTACCTGGAGGCTTATATCGCGGCGGCGCTGATCTATTGGGCGCTGTGCGGTTTGCTGGATGTGGTATTCAGCCGAATTGAGCTGGCATTTAAGAAATGGTAGGTGTATTATGGATAAGTTTGAGCGAATTCAGGCAGCGCTGAAAGGGCAGGAGGTGGATAAGATTCCGCTGAATGTCTGGATGCATTTTTCCGCTGTGGATCAGGACCCCCGGAGTCTGGCGGAAACCCAGGTCGCCTTTGCGCAGAAATATGACTTTGATTTCATTAAGCTGATGCCCTTCGGGCTGTACGGCGTTCAGGATTACGGCGTAAAGGTGAAAATCTTTAACCGTGTGAACCTTCCGCCGATTGTGGATGACTACGGCATTCACCAAATCAGCGACTGGGAAGGGATCGAGCCGCTGCCGGCCATTTATGGCTCTTACGGCAAGCAGCTTCAGGCGGCCCGGCACACGATCCTTCTGGCGAAAAAACAATTCCCGGTAATCCAGACGATTTTCAGCCCCCTGACTACGGCCAGAAAGCTGGCCGGGGACCGGATTCTGCTGGATATGAAAGAGAATCCGCGTTTGTTCAAGCAGGCGCTGCAGGCTCTGACGGAAACTACCATTAACTTTGTGAAAGCCAACATTGAAGCGGGTGTAGATGGCTTTTTCTTCGCCACCCAATGCGCCAATTTTGATTTTCTGACCGAGGAGCAATACCGCGAATTCGGGGAATTCTACGACCGTCAGGTGATCGCCGCATATCAGGATGAAACCTTTTTCAATGTGGCGCACCTGCATGGCGACAACGGGATGTTCCAGCTGATCGCGGATTATCCCGTCAACTGCATCAACTGGCACGACCGGTGGAGCAGTCCGACTCTGGCGGAGGCACGGAAGATAACAGATAAGTGCCTGCTGGGCGGAATCCGCGAAACCCCCTATTATGATGAAAACGGAGAAAAAATCCGGGAAAGCATTCTGGTCTCCGGTTCTGTGGCCGATGTGGAGCAGCATGTGCAGGAGGCGATCGCCGCCGCCGGGGACAAGGGCCTGATCATCGGGCCGGGCTGCGTTGCAAACCAGGATCTGCCGGAAAAAAATCTGTATGCGCTCTGCCGGGCGGTCTACCGGGTAGCCGCACTGGCAGGATAATTTCAAAAAAATGTTCCGCGTGAATCAACGCGGAACATTTTTTTGTTGATGTGGAAATTACCGGCTATGCCGGTGGAGGTTCCCCGTAAGCTTTCGCTTCCAGCATCGAGCGAAGCGCGCCTAGCCAAAACAGGGTGGTAAGGGCGTAAAAGTGCAGCAATCGAAGGGAGTGGCCTGTTTGCGGGCGGTGGGGCAAGTAATGCAAAAGGAAAGTAGTGTCATGCGTCTTAAGATGTTAGTCAGAAGAAGGCCCTTATAGGGCCTGATTAAGCTGCCGGTTTAGCTAGTGGTTATGACTTGCGCGGCCTTTTCGAATGCAGTCCGGAAATCCCGGCAAATCAATGCGGTTTGTATTTGATTTACCGGGATTTTTTATGGTATACTGAAAAGCAATCGATCAGAAATGATCCGTCTTATCAACAGGCGGATGAAAAGAGCAAAAGAGAGCACGGCGTAATGGTACCGGCCTGTTTTTCGCCATTCTGACAGTTTTAAGGATGCAATTCTGTTTTTCGAATAAATATCGCAATACGGAATGGACTTTCCCCGTGAAAGATTCCTGCTTTCGTAAGCATTGCGGGGATCGATTGAGTTTGTCTGCACATTACCGGCAGAATGAATGGGAATGATGAATCATATCGATTTGATATAAGGAGCGCAGATATCATGTTGAAATGGCTGAACGATACGATAATGAGTTATGGCGCCGGCGAGACAACCGCACAAATCGCCTCCGTTATTGTCTTGGTGCTGATCATTTTTTGCAGTGCTTTGGTTTCGTATTTCATCGCGAAGAATATTGTTCTGCGAGTTCTGCGGGCGGTTATTTCCAAATCGAAAATGAAGTGGGGCGACATTCTGTTCGCCCACAGAGTGTTTGAACAGCTGACACTGGTTGTTCCTGCGCTTGTTGTCTATGTGATGGCGCCCTTCTTTCAGGATGGACAAGAGTGGCTTCAACGCGGGGCGTCGTGTCTGATTGTGATCGGGGTTGTAAATACCGCAAATCAGTTGTTAAACTCGTTCGACGACATTTACCAAAAAAGAGAGACCGCGCAAACCCGGCCGTTGAAGGGCTACTTTCAAGTGCTCAAAATTCTCGCTTATATGGTAGGGCTGATTATCATCATCAGCGTGCTGATGAACCGTTCGCCTCTTTTATTGCTTGGCGGCATCGGTGCTGCAAGTGCGGTTCTTCTGTTGGTGTTTCAAAATACGATTCTTGGCTTTGTGTCCAGTATTCAGCTGACAGAGAACGATATGGTGCGCCTGGGGGATTGGATTGAAAAGCCGGGGCAGGCGGACGGGCAGATTATCGAGATTTCACTGCATACGGTGAAGGTGAAGAATTGGGATAATACCGTCACAACGCTCCCTACTTATTCAATGGTCAACGAGCCGTTCAAAAACTGGCGCTACATGCAGGAATCTGGCGGCAGAAGACTGAAACGGGCCGTCAATATTGATATTACCAGTGTGCGCTTTTGCGACGATGAAATGCTGCAGCGTTATCGGCAAATCCCGTATGTCCGGGACTATATAGAATGGAAAGCCAGCGCGCCGCCCCCGCACGACGAATCCGATATCGCGGATTTGCCCGGCGTGCTCCGTGCAGACAGTCTGACCAATTTGGGAATATTCCGGGCATACCTGCAAGCCTATCTGAAGAATCATCCCGATCTGCGCCAGGACATGGCCATCATGGTTCGGCAGCTGGCCCCCACAGAGAATGGAGTGCCGATCGAGCTTTACGCTTTCACCGGCACAACCGTATGGGACAAATATGAATCCATACAGGCGGATATTTTTGACCATGTTTTTGCAATCGTTTCAGCATTTGATCTGAGGATAAAGCAGAATCCAGGGGGGAATGACCTCAAAGCGCTTGTCCAGTCAAAACCGGAACAATGAGATCGGCGACGCCTGTACGCCGGGGGTGTTGCGCCTGGCCTACACGAACTGGCGATGAAGAAGGGGAGACAGGTATTGAATGCACCGGCTTTGGCGGCGGCCGCTACACACCGGTGTGTCATAGGATAAAATTCTTGTATTCTGCGGATGCGTTCGATATAATCAAAAGTAATATCATTACAGAAGGAAAGACACCATGGAGCAAGGGACTTTCACAGATCAGGTATATCAGGTTGTCGCAAGAATTCCCTATGGGCGGGTAGCTACCTACGGGCAAATCGCTTTTTTCATTGGGGCGCCGCGCAGCGCAAGGCAGGTTGGGAATGCTTTGAGCCATACCCCTTCCTTTTTGTCTTTGCCCTGCCACCGGGTGGTAAACCGTTTGGGCCGTACGGCGCCGGGGTGGACGGAGCAGCGCCGCCTGCTGGAAGGCGAAGGCGTTTCTTTTCGGGAAAACGGCACGGTAGACCTTGCGCGCAGCCTTTGGAGGCCGGAGGAATGATCATCATGCCGCTTTCACAAGCTGATGATTTCTTTCCCCGCCGTAGGCAGCAAAAAATCAATGTACTTGTATCAGACGATTTCAATGGAAAAGAAAACTCATAAAAGAACAGGATGTGAAAAGATGTTTCCGGAGATGAGAAGAAAAGATCGTATCCTTTCCCCTGAAAACACAGAGCTGCTGCTTCAAAAGGGCGAATACGGTGTGCTGTCCACCATGGGGGAGGAATACCCTTACGGCGTTCCGGTCAGCTACGTGTATGAAAACGGGGCGGTTTATATTCACTGTGCCATCGTCGGCAGCAAGCTGGAGAATATCATCAGAAATCCAAAGGTTTCTTTCTGTGTTGTTGGTGCAACACAGGTTCTGCCGGGGGATTTTACCACAAATTATGAAAGTGTGGTGCTGTTCGGGAAGGCGGAAGAGGTCTTCGCGGAGGAAAAACAGCGGGCGATGGAGCTGCTGGTGCAGAAATATTCCCCCGAATTCATGCAAAAAGGGCTCGATTACATCAAAAATGCCGACAGCAGGGTAAAGGTCATCAAAATTACGGCGGATCATCTGACAGGGAAGAGCAGAAAATAATCGGACTGACCCGCGGTCAGAAAGCGATCGGGCCCATGCTTCTTCTATTTAGTTTTAAAAATCTTTTGATTTGATTTTGAAAATTACATATTGAAGTTGCTGTAAAAAAGTGGTAAACTGATTCATATTGAAAAAGATCATACCCAATGCCGTGGGTAATGAAAGGTAGGAAAGCCCAGTGGAGTATCAAATCATCGTAGACAGCTGTGTCGATTTTAATGAAGAGGTGTTTGGCGATCCCAATGAGATCAAGCGGATTCCGTTCCAGCTCTTGATAGACGACGAGGCGTTAACGGATGAAGGATTGGATTCCGACGAACTGATCCGGAAAATGAAAGCCAGCAAGCGTAAAATCACCACGGCCTGTCCGTCTCTGCATGATTATCTGGAGGCTTATAAGTCCTGTGCAGTTAATTATGTGGTTACGATTTCTTCCCGGCTGAGCGGTTCCTTTCAAAGCGCCATGGCTGCAAAGCAGATGCTGGAGGAATCCGGCAGCACCAGCAAGGTATATGTGATCGACAGCAAATCCGCTTCTGCAGGGCAGACCCTTGTGGTGCTGCAGCTCAAACGAATGCTGGAGCAGCGGATGGAGAACAGCCAGATTCTTCTCAGGCTCAGCCACTACATTACCCACTTGCAGACGCTGTTTGTACCGGTATCTTTGAATAACCTGGAAAAGAACGGCCGAATCAAAGGGATTCAGGTGATTGTAAGCAAGGTGCTTCATATCATCCCGATTCTCGGTTCCAACGGAGACGGCGTTCTGGAGCTTAAGGAGAAGGCCCGCGGGGAAAAGCAGGCGATGGAGAAGCTCCTGAATATCATTCGGCGTGATGCGGTCAATATGACGGAATCGGTTCTCGCGATCACCCACGTGGACGCCAGAGCAAAAGCGGAAGAGCTGTGCGAGAAAATCAAAAGCCTGTTTTCGTTCCGAGAGGTCATCATTTTTCAGGCCAGCGGCCTGAGTACGGTGTATGCCGACGACGGTGGGATAGTGCTTTCGTTTTGATTTTATGATAAAATGAAAAGAGAACAGTGATATGAAGAAAAACGGGATTCTGAATGCACAGCTTTCTCAGGCGATTGCCGAGGCCAGGCATGGCGATACGATCATTATTCTTGATGCGGGAATGGCAGTGCCGTCTGACTGCAATTACATCGATCTCGGCTTGGTACGCGGCATACCGTCTTTTCTGGAAGTGCTGCGTGCTGTTCTGAATGATCTTGTGGCGGAGCAGTATGAAGTATTTGATTTGATGCCACAGTATAACCCCGATATGTACAAAACGATACAGGAGATGCTGCCTAATATTCCGGGAGGGACCGCCAGTGAGCAGAAGATCAAGGAACTGATGCCGACGGCCAAAGCTGTTATCCGCACCGGTGAGTTTGGAAGCTGCTGTAATCTGGTTCTTTATTCGGCATCCGGAATCAGTCGCTATGTAGAAAAGTTTCATGTTGAATTTCCAAGGGTAGCGGACTGATTTATGCGTGAAATCGCGGTATCCTACATTGATAATAAGACATTCAAAAAGAACTCCGCTTTGAAAAGCGGAGTTCTTTTTATGCTGTCAGTTCGATTGGAATGATGCGTTTAATCGAGGGATTGTTCCGGCTTTTTCTGGTTTGCCGGATCGGTTTCTTTCCATTTTGCAAATCTCAGAATCACCCGGCAGATCAGCTCAACGACGTACATGAGAAGCACGAAGAGGAAAAGAGTTACCGAGAGTGTATTCCCGAAGAACAAAATCGAGACAGACTCTGCCGCGAAATAAGAAAGGAATACCCCCGCGAGATGGATTGCGAGATATAAAATCCGCCAGGGCAGAGTCAGGCAGATACTGTGGCCGCACAGGTCGCAGGGAACGCTGCGGAAAAACACGCCGGGCATTCGGAAGCTGTACCCTACATCATAACGATGGCTGCAAGAATTATTTTCATGATTCAATCAGGATCACTACCCATTTCTGAATAAAATGGAACTGCCGGATACATAAGGCCCGTTTATGCGGATGGACGAATGGCCTGCTGCTTCGCCTTGCGGAGAAAATACTCGAGAACCCGCGTATCGTCCGTCAGTTCAGGATGAAAGGTCGTTACCAGAATTGTATCATTTTCTGCTGCGATTATTTTTCTGTCATAGAAAGAAAGTGGAGTAACGCCTTTGCCCACGGATTCGATCAGAGGCGCGCGGATAAAGGTCATCGGGATTTTCCCAATGCCGCGGAATTCCTCCTCTGTGTAAAAGCTCCCAAGCTGCCGGCCGTAGGCGTTTCTTCTCACGGTCAGATCAATTCCCTTAAAATACGAATTCGGTTCGTTTACGATCGTGTCGGCCAGAAGAATCAGCCCGGCGCACGTGCCCCATACGGGCATCCCCTTCTGAATCCGTTCTTGAATGGGGTCAAACAGCTCTGTCTGATGCAGCAGCTTTCCCACGACCGTGCTTTCCCCGCCGGGGAGGATCAGCGCGTCCAGCGAATCATCAAAATCTGCTTTTTTCCGGATTTCCACGCAGGGGATACCGAGCTTGTTCAGTGCGGCAATATGCTCCGCGAAGCCGCCCTGCAATGCCAAAACTCCGATTTTCATATGCCGCGCTCCGCCATGAGCAGCTCGATTTCCTGCTCGTTGATTCCCACCATCGCTTCTCCCAGGTCTTCCGAAAGCTCTGCAAGAAGTACGGAGTCATTGTAATTTGTAACCGCCTGCACGATGGCACGGGCTCTTTTGGCCGGATTGCCGGACTTGAAAATACCGGAGCCCACAAACACGCCCTCGGCGCCAAGCTGCATCATCAGCGCCGCGTCTGCGGGCGTTGCAATGCCGCCGGCCGCAAAGTTGACAACAGGCAGACGGCCGGTTTCAAAGACGCTGCGCACCAGCTCGTAGGGTACCTGCAGCTCTTTTGCGGTGTGGAACAGCTCATCCTCCCGGGTGTTCTGAATCTCGCGAATCTGCCGGTTGATCAAGCGCATGTGGCGTACGGCCTGCACAACGTCCCCGGTGCCGGGCTCGCCCTTTGTGCGGATCATAGAGGCCCCTTCGGCGATTCTGCGCAGCGCTTCTCCCAGATTCTTGGCGCCGCACACAAACGGAACGTCGAACTTGGTTTTGTCAATATGGTAAAGGTCATCCGCAGGGGACAGCACTTCGCTTTCATCGATGTAGTCGATCTCGATCGCCTGCAAAATCTGCGCTTCCGCAAAATGCCCGATTCTTACCTTGGCCATAACCGGAATGCTGACGGCCTGCTGGATGCCCCTGATCATCTTAGGATCGCTCATTCTGGAAACACCGCCCGCTGCGCGGATATCCGCCGGAATTCGTTCCAGCGCCATGACGGCGCAGGCTCCGGCTTCCTCTGCAATTTTCGCCTGCTCCGGTGTGGTTACGTCCATAATAACGCCGCCCTTGAGCATTTGGGCCAGGTTTTTGTTCAGTTCATATCTGTTGTTCATTGAATCAGCCTCCCGTTTCGATTCCAGTAATGCCGCTTTCCAAAGCAAACCGCCGACGGAAAGCGCACCGATAATACTTGCATGTTTTTAAGGTTTGTTTTATTATAGAAGAGAATTGATCATATAAAAAGTGCCAGATATGGAAATTTTGATGGTATCAGATGGGAGCGAGCGGTTTGAATGAAATTTCTCTGCGGCTGGAAAAACGGGCGGATGTTCCGCTGTTTCAGCAGCTGTATGATTTTTTTAAGCATGAGATCACCGGTGGAAATTATCTGAAAGATGAAAAGATGCCGTCGAAACGGCAGCTTTCCGCTTACCTGCATTGCAGCCAGAATACCGTTCAGGCGGCCTATAATCAGCTGGTGGCCGAAGGATACCTTGTCGCGCGGGAGAAAAGCGGATATTATGTCGCGGATTTGGGTGGAATTCTGCGTATGAATCAGGAACCGAAAAAAGAGATTGCCCCACTGCGTGAGAATGTCAGCTTCCGGTATGATTTTTCCCATCAGGGAGTTGATCACGACAGCTTTCCGTTTTCGATCTGGCGCAGGCTCACCAAAGAGGTGATCAACGAGTACGACCGCGATCTGTTAACGGCGGGCGACCCCAAGGGCGATCCCGGCCTGCGCGAGAGCATTGCCCACTATCTGCATTATTCACGCGGCGTGAACTGCTGTTCGGATCAAATCGTCATCAGCTCGGGAACAGAATTTCTGCTCCAGCTGCTGATTCAACTGTTCGATGCGGATTCTGCTTACGCCATTGAAAACCCGGGCTATGAAAAGCTCAATATGATCTTTAAAAGCAGCCGCGCGCTCTGCCGCCCGATCCCTCTGGATGAAAGCGGAATGCGGCCGGATGCGCTGCGCGAGATCCGGGCGAATGTGGCCTGCATTACGCCGTCACATCAGTTCCCGACCGGCACCATTATGCCGGTCAGCCGCCGGATTCAGCTGTTGAACTGGGCAAATGAAAAGCCGGGCCGCTACCTGATCGAGGACGATTACGACAGTGAGTTCCGCTATTCCGGCAAGCCGATCCCGTCTTTGCAGGGGATGGACGAAACCGGCCGGGTGATTTATATGGGCGCCTTCTCCAAATCACTTTCGCCTGCGCTGCGGGTCAGTTACATGGTGCTGCCGCGCCATCTGCTGGATGCATACCAGAAAAAGCTCAGTTTTTATATCTGTCCGGTACCGAAAATGGACCAGAAAACCCTGTGCCGCTTTATTGACGAGGGGCATTTTGAGCGCCACCTGAACCGAATGCGCAATCTGTACCGGCAAAAAAGGGAAACGATCGTTTCCGCGGTACGCCGCCTGCTGCCGGAAGCCGAAATCAGGGGGGATTCCGCCGGGCTGCATTTTCTTCTGCGTGTCAACAACGGCTGGGATGAGCAAAAGCTGATTCAGGCGGCTTTTCAGCAGGGAGTGAAGGTGTACGGGGTATCGCAATACTATTTTGCCCCACCGCAAAACGGGTACGAGAGCATGCTCCTGTTGGGGTTCGCCTGCCTGAAAATCGAAGAAATTCCGGCTGCGGTGGCATTATTAAAACAGGCGTGGCAGGGTACAGAGCAGATTGTAAAGTAATTGCAGCAGCGAAATACACCTGAAAAATCTTCGCAGACGAAGTGCACAGGAAGGAAGATCACCTTATAACTTGATGCAGGTCATAAGGGCAATATCATACAAGAATTCCGCGGCGTTTTGTACTACACTGTTGATTACCGGTTCGCTTAAAAGACCTTGTTTGGAATAGTAATTTCTTCCCCACCAAAGCCCGGGGAGGAAATGAGCTGCCGGTTTTCAGTGGAAGGATGCGATCACATTCTGGGTGGTGATTTTTTGAAAAAAGAAATCAGGACGGTAAAATTTGATCCGGATTTAAAGATAGAGGCTTACTGCTTTCAGGGGATTATGCAGAAATTCCCCAACCATTTTCATGAGTATTATGTGCTTGGATTAATCGAAAGCGGCCAGCGATATCTGTCCTGTAAAAACAGGGAGTATACCATAGAGCCGGGCGATTTGCTGTTGTTTAATCCGCGGGACAATCATACCTGCGCGCAAATAGATGGAAAAGCTCTGGACTATCGTTGCCTGAATATTCAGACGGAAACGATGGGCAGGGCCGTATTAGAGATCACAGGGAAAGAGGAGCAGCCATATTTTACCTCGCAGGTGATTTTTCAAAGTGAGCTGGTTTCTTTGCTCAAAGAGCTTCATTTGATGATCATGCAGGAAGAACAGGATTTCAGAAAGGAAGAAATCTTCTTTTTCCTTTTAGAACAGCTTCTTACAGAGTATACAGAGCAGGACGTACCCTTCCCCAAAATCGAGCAAAGTGCAGAAACAAAAGCCATTTGTGAGTTTCTGGAGAAGAACTATATGAATAACATTACGCTGAATGATTTGAGCGATTTGACGGGCTTGAGTAAATATTATCTGCTGCGTTCCTTTACCAAGCAGAAAGGGATTACCCCGTACAGCTATTTGGAAACCATTCGTATTCATAAGGCAAAACAGCTTTTGGAGCAGGGCTTGCCGCTCATTGAGGTCGCCTTGCAAACTGGATTTGCAGACCAGAGCCACTTTTCTAATTTCTTTAAAAAGTATATTGGTCTTACACCGAAGCAGTATCGCAGTATTTTTTAGCTTTCGTATCGAAATGTTGTACGGAAAGGATTTTTCATGGATCAGGAAAAAAATATCAACGGACATATTCTGGCCGTTATCACCATTTTCATATGGGGAATGACCTTCATATCAACCAAGATTTTGCTCAACGTAATTACGCCGGTCGAAATCCTCTTTTTGAGGTTTACCATAGCAACGATCCTTCTTTTTGCTGTTTTTCCGCATCGACTGAGAGTCAGAGAGCGCAGGCAGGAGCTGTACTTTGCGGCTGCGGGGTTGTGTGGCGTTACATTATATTATCTTTTGGAGAATATTGCCCTTACTTATACGCTTGCCTCCAATGTGGGAGTAGTCATTTCCATCTCTCCCTTCTTCACAGCTATTTTTTCGCATTTATTTTTGCGCGGCGAAAGATGTAAATTGCAGTTTTTCATCGGTTTTCTCATTGCGCTGGTCGGAATTGTTTTGATCAGCTTGAATGGCAACTCTGTTTTACAGTTGAACCCATTGGGGGATCTGCTGGCTGTTTTAGCCGCCATTGTGTGGTCTGCGTATTCTGTCCTAACCAAACAAATCAGCAAATTTGGCTATCCCATGATTCCAACAACGCGCAGAATCTTTTTGTATGGGCTGGTATTTATGCTGCCCGCACTCTTTCTGTTTGGTTTTCAGCCTGAAATAAATCGGCTCCTTGAACCGGTCTATTTGTGTAACATTCTCTTTTTAAGTGTTGGCGCATCGGCTATGTGCTTTGTAACATGGAACTCGGCTGTGAAAAAATTGGGTGCGGTCAAAACAAGTGTTTATATTTATATGGTTCCGGTTATTACCGTTGTTGCCTCTATGATTGTACTGAAGGAAAAAATAACAGGGATTGCCGGGCTGGGAATTGTACTTACCTTGATTGGGCTGTTCCTTTCGGAAAACAAGTTTTCCCCTAAAAATAAATCGACGGGCAAAGAAGAATCGATCGATTTGATCCCGCTCGAAACGAAAAAAGAGCAACGCATTGCTAAATGATGGGGAATAAGTCCCGGTATCAGGTGCGGCGGCAGGCACAGAATATCAAATCCCAAAACATGGTGCTCCATTCTTCTTGTGCGGGAATGGAATAGGCAACAAGCTGCAAAGCGTGAGTCCAGTTTTCTATAAATAAAATGAGTGATCAAAAACAGGGCAAGGGATACCCGTCATGGGTATCCCTTGCTTTTGGTAAAGCCGAACGGAGCGGAAAAAATCTGCCGTTATTTTCTTCGGATAAAAAATGTCTTATAAATTTGAATCAAAATCAAAGGCATAAGCGATAGTCCGAAGATGATTCCGTATTGATTTCCAGTCAACGGCGCAATTTCAAAAAGAACCATGAGCGGCTGGAACGTCAAAACAGCAAGCAGCATCAGGGAACCGATGGCCACGGCAATCCAGATGAATTTGTTTGTCAGAATTCCCAGCCGAAACAGAGATTCTTTTCCCCTGGAGTTGAACCCGTGGAGAAGCCTTGAAAGACATAGGGTGGCAAACGCCATGGTGCGCGCTGTTTCCGCGCCGCCGGCAGAGAGGCCAACGTAGTATGCAAGCATGGTTCCGATCGCTATGAGGAGTCCCTCAAGCACGACTTCAACCGCAAAGCTTTTGTCCAGTATCGGCGTGTTTCGGTCTCTCGGCGTTTCCTTCATGATGGTTTCATTATGCGGTTCAAGCCCGATGGCGATAGCGGGAAGACTGTCTGTGACCAAGTTAATAAAAAGCAGGTGTACCGGCGCAAATGGATTCGGCAGCGCGCACAGCGAAGCATAAAGCACCGAAAGAATACCCGCCGTGTTTCCAGATAACAGAAATTTGATGGAATTCTTGATATTTCCGTAGATGCTTCTTCCGTTGGAAATCGCTCTGACGATGGTGGAGAAATTATCGTCCGTCAGCACCATCGCGGCTGCGTCTTTTGCAACCTCGGTGCCTGTAATTCCCATCGCAATTCCGATATCCGCCTGCTTTAAAGCCGGTGCGTCGTTCACTCCGTCGCCGGTCATCGCAACGACTTTTCCCTTCTCCTGCCATGCTCTCACGATCCGGATTTTATGCTCAGGCGATACTCTCGCGTAAACGGAGATGTCTTCCACTCTCTTTTTCAGCACTTCGTCCGTCATGCTTTCCAGTTCAAATCCTTCGATCGCTTCCGATTCGTCGTTTAATATTCCAATCTGTTTCGCGATGGCCGAGGCCGTTATCTTGTGGTCCCCGGTGATCATTACGGGCTTGATTCCCGCACTGATGCAGTCTGCCACGGCCTGTGCGGATTCTGCTCTTGGCGGGTCCATCATTGCGATGAGCCCAACAAATGTCAAGTCTTTTTCATCTTCCATCCAGAGTTCCCGCTCTTCCGGAAGCTCCTTGTAGGCAAAGGCAAGCACCCTCAGGCCGTTTCCCGAAAAATCCCTGTTGATTTTCTCGATCTCCTGCTTATGTTCCGCTGTAAGCTCCTGTATCCCGTCAGAGGTTTCCAGCCTTGCCGACCTTGAAAGCAGTACATCCAAAGCCCCTTTTGTGATCATGAGGGTTTTGCCTTCCAGTGTGTTTACGGTGCTCATCAGTTTCCGCTCAGAATCAAAGGGCAGCTCGGCGAATCTGGGGTATGCTTTTCGGATCAGCAATTCATCCAGATGATAGAGTTCGCCTAAATTCACAAGAGCGATTTCAGTCGGGTCACCAATTTCTTTTTTCTCAACCGTCACCGCGTCATTGCACAGCAGGGCCATCAATACCAGCTTCTTTTCCAGGTCCTGATCGGGGTCCAGCTTATCATGCTCCACCACCTTATCATCCACGAACACCTTTTGCACGGTCATTTTGTTCTGTGTCAGGGTTCCGGTTTTATCCGAGCAGATCACCGAGATGCTCCCAAGGCTTTCCACTGCCTGCAGCTTTCGGATGATCGCGTTGGCCTTTGCCATCTTCTGCGTTCCGAGCGCAAGCACGATCGTCACGATGGAACTCAGTGCCTCCGGGATCGCCGCAACCGCAAGGGAAACCGCAAACATAAAGGAATCTATGAACTCGCGGCCTCTGAATAGATCCAGCAAAAACACAAAAGCTGATACGACAAGGATCAGGAAAGCGAGCTTTTTCCCGAAATGATCCAGGCTTTCCTGAAGCGGCGTTTTCTTTTCTTTGGCGCTTTCCAGCAAATGAGCGATCTTTCCTATTTCGGTTTTCATTCCGATGTTGGTAACAAGTACAACAGCGCGGCCATAGGTAACAAAGCTGCCGGAAAAGACCATATTCTTTCTGTCGCCAATGGCAACATCCGCTTTGTCTATCACTTCCGTTGTTTTAACGACGCTTTCCGATTCGCCGGTAAGGGAGCTTTCATTGACCTGCAGGTTGTAAGATTCCAGAATTCTGCCGTCCGCACTCACGTAATCACCCGCATCAAGGTAGCAGATATCTCCCACCAGAAGCTCTCGGGATGGAATCTCCATCTTTTTTTCGCTTCTTAACACTTTGGCGGTAGGGGAGGAAAGAGCCTTCAGACTTTTTAAGGACTGCTCCGCCTTAATATGCTGCACGGTACCCAGTATCGCGTTGATGATTACTACCACCAGGATGACCAGTGTGCTTTCCAGTTTCCCCAGGAAAGCGGATATTGTCGCGGCCGCCAGTAATATGAGAACGAGAAAATCCTTAAATTGTTCAAAAAAAACCAGCACAGCGCTCTTGGAGACTGCTTCTTCCAGTTCATTATAGCCGAATTTTTCTCTTTGAATTTTTATTTTTACATCATGCAGGCCTCTGTCATCCACTTTTAGCAGATCCATGATCTGCTGCGGGCTTTTTCTATGAAAATCGTTCATTCATCATTCTCCTCGTATCATCATTTTCGGTAACCGAGAAGGCACCGAATCCAATCTCGTTGTTTACAGGCTGTATGGAAGGAATGGAATCGTACAGCGAGAGCGTACAGGAGGTGTTCTTTTCCGGGGAAGTGGTGAGAACATCACAATATTTCTGAATCGAACGCTGTTATATCACATCGTATCTCTGCCTTCTTTCCTCAAAAATAGAAATAAAAAAGACCCTACTGTTAGACACAAATCTAACAATAGAGTCTCACTAAACGAAACGCTGTCAAAGCCGGGATTTCTCCGAAATGACGACTTTGAGCCCCGTAAAATACGGGAAGCTACTCCCTCTAAATTATGATATTAGAAATATCATATCATTCCAATTGGGAAATTGTCAATAGTCGTTTTATGCTAATTCATTTCCTGCTGCTGGTCAGCAGACGATATTACCCAAAAACAAAGATGCCATGCAGTCAACACTGCACGGCATCTTTGTCATACGAAAAGCGGATGGAGTTCATAAAACAAAATCCGAACCCGTGATAGGATTTAGAGCCTATCCATAAATTAGATATGGACTCGAATCAATTTACGCCAGACAATAATTGCACAGGCAAAATGCAGAAGACCAAGGTAGTTTGCAGCTTTCTTTTCAAAACGAACCAGCAATTTGCGGAAACGGTTGAAGAACGAATGCGTAACCTCTACTACCCAGCGCCGGGCTTTAAAATCGGGAT
>NZ_AKFU01000048.1:0-17822 GCF_000277625.1 Clostridium sp. MSTE9 | reverse complement strand
AGTTTGAAAATAAAAGAATCTTACCTGACGATCCCTTTGGGTTTCGGATTTGCTGCCCGCCCTACTGCGGGCAGAGTTTATCGCCGCTGTCGTATGATAGGAAAAAACAATGGATCTACCACAGAAAGCGGGGAAATTGTAGAACTTTTATGAAATTTATTTTATAATATTGTTTAAAAAGGATTCTGTAAGTCGTGCGTGAGGAAGGGGAGCGGTATGCATTGTATAAAATATTACATAGCTGGTGGAGTATTATCTTGATTTCCTCTCTGGCGATCTGCATTGTTGCTTTTTCTGTGATACAGCTCACTTTCCAAAACAGTGAAAAACTTTTGATCGAAAAGACAACGACTTTGATTTCGGCCAACCTCTCTAAAGACAAGGCTTCCATCTCCAACATGCTGTATGATGTGCAGAAGATTTCAGCCATCACCAGTACGAACAAAAGCATTACTCAAATGCTTGCAGCCGGTGCGAAGGGAAAACCCAAAAGCAGTTTTCTGGATTATTCGATTGAAGATTTGAACCGAATTACGCAATTGGAGTCGATCATAACCAATTACCGCAACACACTGTTTGATTACCAAATGCATATGGTTATTTTGGGCAATGACGGCAGTTTGTACAGTGTGCTTGACGGTGTGGGGAACCGGTATCAGTTTTCTTCGGCTTTTATTGATAGTCTGCGCCGCCAACCCTGGTTTACCGATTTTTTATCCTCGGATCAGAAGGCTTTGTGGAGAGCGCCCTATTTTTACGACGATTCCACCGGCGCGCTGATAGCAAAATCCGGGAACAGCAACAGCCACATCCTGTTCTGCCGTAAAATATACGATTATTACTCGCAGCAGGAGCTGGGAGTCGCGGTGGTATCGCTGCTGAGTGACAATCTAAGACAAAATTGGGTTGGAAATGAGGCGACCTCTACCGGTCTGGTCAATTCGGACGGCAATATTATTTACAGCAGCAGGTCCGATTTCGATACGGCATATTATCACCTGACTTCCTCTTGGAACATTGGCTCGCTTTCGGCAAACCGCTCGGAATATACGGTAGTGCATTCCGAAAGCGGAGAAAGCTATGTGTTGACTTCCACTCCTCTTCCATTTGACAACTGGCTTTTATTGAATCTGATTCCCCGATCCAGCGTTACGCAGGAAATCGAACTGATGCGCAACAATACATACACCATCAGCGTGCTGGTTTTGCTGGCAGCCGTGGTCATTTGTGCATTGATGCTGATTTATGTTATGCGGCCCTATAACAGAATTCTGAAAAAAATGACGCTCATGCAAATAGGAAATGTTCCGGTAGGGCAGCAGGCTGAAAAAGTGATCAGCATCCCGGACGCCGAGCGAAAGTTTGACCAGATGACGGTGCGAATCGAAGAAATGACTGCCGCCGCGCTGGAAAAACAGGCTCTGGAGGAAAAAATGCGGTATGAAACGTTGCGCGCTCAGCTTGACCCGCATTTTCTCTTTAATACATTGAACACCATCAAATGGTCGGCAATGGCCTCGAATGCCGGCAACATCGCCGATATGATCGCTTGTCTGGGCGGCGTGCTGGAAAACGCGATCCACCGCGGGGAAGAAGAGATTCCGCTTTCCAAAGAACTGGAGTTGGTGAAGTCTTATATTCAAATCAAAAACTGGACCTTAAAACATCGATACGAACTGAAAATAGAGGTGCCGGAGCAATTTTATCAATATCCTGTTTTTAAGTATTGCCTGCAGCCCATCGTGGAAAATGCGGTGATTCACGGGATGGAGGGGATGCAGAACGGGGTAATCACCATCCGGGCCAGACAGGAGATGGACTGCCTGTTTTTAAATGTCCACAATAACGGTACGGAAATGACGCCGGAGCAGATCAAAAGTGTTTTGGAGCATGTGCGGAGCTCGATCGATTCCCGGAAGACATTAACCGGTGTGGGGCTGAGCAGTATCGATGGAATGGTGAAGTTAAGGTATGGCAAAAAATATGGAATTTCGATGGTTTCCGCCCCGGGGCAGGGAACGACAGTGTCCATTTGCCTGCCATATCCGGTGATGAGGAAAGGGGAGGATACGGATGAAGGAGCTTCTGAAGGTTCTGATTGTTGACGATGAACTGATGGTGCGGGTTGGATTGAGCGCAACCATTCAATGGGAGCAATACGGGTTTCAGGTCATCGGCGCCTGCGAAAACGGCAGGCAGGCGATCTCTGAAATCAATCGATGCTTGCCGGATGTGGTCTTTACCGACCTGAAAATGCCGGTCATGGATGGCTTTGAGCTGATCCGTTATATCCGGGAGAATCATTTTAACACAAAAATCATTGTGTTAAGCTGTCTGGATGAAGTGGAAGCAGTAAAAAACGCCATCAAAATGGGAGCGGACGATTACATCCTGAAGCTTTCGCTTTCGGCCGACGGCCTCAAGAAGCTGCTGGGCCAATGGAAGGAGACAATTATTCAGGATAAAAGCCGAATCGGCGGCGGGGCAGAATCAAGTGAGAAATCCCTTGAGAAAAAACGGCAGTTCTATTCTCAGATACTGAAAAATGGAGTCCGGTCTCAGCAGGAAGAGGAGCTGTTCCTGCAGTACAGCCCGGGGGCGCGAAGCTGCAGCCAGTTTATCGTCTGCTGCTGTGTGATGGATGCCGCCGTAACGCCGGAGACGGAAGGCGAAGATGTCACACCCTGTGCCATTGATAATATTCTGGATGAGTTTTTTCAGGAACTGCCGTTTTACGAGAACCAGCAGCCGGCTCCGCCCGAGCGGATGATCCTGCTGGGATTCCCGAACCGCCGCTCTGCAAATATCGAAACGATTCTGCACTATTGGAATAAAATCAATTCCGTGCTGAAAACGCACCTGAATATCACATGCTCCTGCGCAGTATCGCAGCCCTTCGAGCATTTCAAACAACTGCCCAAAGCCTACTCGTTGGCCAGGGAACGGCTGTCGGACTGCTTTTTCACAGGGAGGGAAAGTATTTTGCTTTGTCCTGCCGAATCTGCGCCGAAGAAAAAGGTGATGGTTTCTTCTCTGGCGCTTTCTTTACAGTCCATGATCGACAACCGCAATCGGGAAGGGGCGGAGGCTGTGGTCCGTGAATGGTTTGATAAAGCCAAAGAGGAATCGCAGCTGTATTCGCAGTATTCGATCAAAGCGGCCGTGTCGGGAGTATGGGCGTTTGTTTCGGGCTACGGCCCTCTCAGCGAGGAAGAATCGAAGCCCGAGCAGCTCGGTGAAAACGATTATTTCTTCAGCTTTTTTCATGCGGAAAGCCTGGAACAGCTGGCTCAGATTCTTTTACAGGCCGTCGATTCGCTGATTGAAATAGCGGCGTCCGGCCAAACGGTCCACCCGGAAATCATGGTGCTGAAAAAATATATTGCAGAACATGTGGAAGAAGAAATCTCTTTGGCAGAAGCGGCGAACCGCTGTTGCCTCAACAAAACGTATTTCTGTTCGTTATTCAAAAAAGAGGTGGGAGAAACCTATAATGAATACTGTGAACGGATCAAGATGGAGCGGGCCAGAGTTTTGCTTTTATCCAATCACTTAAAGGTATACGAAATCGGGCTGAAGGTGGGGATTCCGAATGAGTCCTACTTCAGCCGCAGATTTAAAAAATATTTTGGGATCAGCCCGGGGCAGATGCGCCAGAACAGGGAACTGAGAACCTGAATATTGTGCTGCTTTTCCAAAGATATGAAAAGGGTTTGCTCATTTTATCGCACAGATTATTTTTTGAAGGATAATCTGTGCGATTTTTTATGATGAGTTCTGAATATTTGAACAAAACAACGAAATACATTTCATTTTATTCTATTTTTTTATAGGTATAATCTAAATAGAAGCGAAAAAGTGGATTCGCCGAATTTAAAGGAGGATTGTTATGAAAAAAGTGATTTCTCTGCTGTGTGCCGGCTCTATGATGCTGGGACTGGCCGCCTGTGGACAGACTACCCCGTCGGGCGGGGCGTCATCCGCTGCCGGCAGTCAGGCGGAAAAGCCGTATGCAGGCACAACGCTCCGCGTGGTGAGTATGACCGCGCAGGTTTCCGACGGTATTCAGGAGTACCTTTCCGATTTTGAAGACAAAACGGGAATCAAAGTCAACCTTGAGCTTTACGGAGAATCGGAACTCCGCCAAAAGACGACCACGGAGTTTTTGTCCGGCTCTTCCACCATCGACGTGTTTCTGCTGAGCCCCCTGCAGGATATGGCTCCCTACAGCAAAAACGGATGGATCGAGCCACTGGACACGTATCTGGATGACCCGGAATTAAACTGGTCCGACTTTACCGCACCAAAAGAGCAAATCACCCTGTCCGGCACAGATTCCATCGGCTGCCTGCCGCTGTATTCCTCTGTTCAGCTCATGTATTACCGTACCGACCTGTTTGAGCAAAAGGGGCTGACCCCGCCTACCAATTACGAGGAGCTTCTGCAGGTTTGCGAAAAGCTGAATGATCCCTCCAACAACCTCTATGCCATCGCCTGCCGCGGTGAAAAAATTGCGCTGACCTCTCAATTTTCCCCCTTCCTGTTCGGCTACGGCGGGAGCTATATCAAAGACGGCAAATCCAATATCGCCAGCGCCGAATCTGTCGATGCGATCAAATTCTATGGCAAGCTGCTGGGAAAATACGGCCCTCCCGGTATTTTGACCACCGGCTATTCTCAGATGACTCAGCTGTTTAATTCCGGCACAGTCGCTATGGCCATCGACGCCAACGCACTGTATGCAACCCTGACAGACAAAGCGGAATCAGCCTATTATGATAAAGTCGGCGTTGCGCCGATCCCTGAGGGCCCCACCGGGCGCCAGTCTTATAAGCAGGTTGTCTGGGGCTCGTCGATCTATTCCGGTTCCAAAAACAAGGATGCCGCCTGGGAGTTCATGAAGTTTGTCGCCGGGTCGGATGTGGCGGCATATATCACCCCCAAGGGCATGCCCAGCTTCCGTTCCTCGATCTGGAATGATTCCAGAGTAAAAGACGCTATGTCTGCCGATATGGTGAAGGCCTATTCGGTAATTAACGAAAGCGATACCACCAATCCTTACGGACTTCCGCGTTTGACCTCTGTAACAGAGGCCAGGGATGCCATCGGCGAAGCCGTGGTGTATTCCATTGAAACCAAGGGAGAAGGAAAAGAAATCGAGGCGAAAGCCAAAACGGCTGCCGACAAAGTGGATCAGCTGCTGAAAAACTCGAATGAATACGGCGACAAATATTCTTATTGACGGCTGAACCCGGGAGGGAAAGGCGAGAGCCTTTCCCATCCCGAATACTATTTGAGGTGGAATCATGAGCAAATTTATCGACAGGCACATCAAATGGGTTTTTGCCGCACCCGCACTCGTCTTTATGATGGCGATGATCGTACTGCCGATCGGAGCAACCTTTGCGTTCAGTCTGACCGAATGGAACCTGCTCAGCGGAGCAGCCCCTCGTTTTAACTTCGGGCAGAATTACGCAAAGATCCTGTCCAGCTCCGAGTTTTGGGCATCGTGCGGAATCACCTTCTGGTACACTTTTTTGGCGACCATTCTGGAAACCGTTCTGGGTCTTGCCATCGCGCTGATTTTAAACTGTGAATTCCGCGGAAAGCAGCTTGCCAAAACAGCCATTTTGCTGCCCTATATGATGGCTCCCGTGGCGGTTGGCCTGATGTGGATGCTTTTTTATGAGCCTTCCAGCGGTATCATGAATTTTATATTCAAATCCGTGGGGCTTCCTCCCTCAACCTTTACCTCTGCGCAGGATACGGTGATTCCGGCGATTGCAACGGTGGAAGTCTGGCAGATGACCCCTATGGTGGTGATTGTGTGTCTGGCCGGGCTCAGCTCCTTGCCAAACGACCCGATCGAAGCCGCTCATGTAGACGGCGCCAATTCGATCCAGGTCTTTTTCCGGGTGATCCTGCCTATGATGATGCCGACGCTTTTTTCCATCGGGCTTCTGCGTTTTATCGATATTTTCAAATCCTTTGATTTGATTTACGCCATGACAAAGGGCGGGCCGGCCAATGCTTCGCGCACATTAAATCTTTATGCTTACGAAACGGCGTTCTCTTATTATAAATTTGGAGAATCCTCCGCAATACTGACTTTGGTGTTCCTGATCGTACTGGTGATCAGTATTGTGATTATCAATATGAAAAAAAGATGGGAGGAGAAAGTGTGACGGTGTACAAGGCAAAAAAAGCAGCCGGTAAAATTGGATTATATGCTCTGGTGCTCATTGTTGTACTGCCGATTTTATTTCCGCTGTATTTCGTTTTTATTTCTTCCCTGAAAAATATGTCGCAGGTATATATCATGCCGCCGCAGCTGTTTGGCTTCACTCCGATCTGGGATCATTACAAATACATTTTTGAAACGCAGCATTATGATACTTACATGGTAAACAGCGCCATTGTTGCATTTGCTTCCACGGCCATTTCTCTGATTCTCGGGGTACCGGCCTCATATTCCATCGCGCGGTTTCACATGCGCAAAACCTCTACCTCTATTCTCGTGGCCAGGCTTTTGCCCAGCATCTCGTTTTTACTGCCCTATTATTTTCTTTTTTCAAAGCTCAAAATGATCGATACCTACTCTGTGCTGATTTTAAGCCATATTGTGCTTTCACTGCCCCTGATTGTGTGGATTATGTCGAGCTTTATTGCCGACATCCCCAAAGAGCTGGACGAAGCCGCCATCGTAGACGGCTGCACTCGGCAGAGATGCTTTTGGAACGTGATTTTACCGGTCAGCCTGCCGGGGCTTGTCACATGCGCAACGCTTTCCTTTCTGGGCTCATGGAACAATTTCCAGTTCGCTTTGATATTGAGCGGGGAAAAGACGAGAACGCTGCCGGTTTCATTGCAGTACTTTGTTTCGGGGGCGGATATTCGCTGGGGCAGAATGCTGGCTGCGACGATCGTCGTGATTGTCCCCGCAATCATTCTGACAATGGCGCTGCAGAAATATATCATCAAAGGAATGACCGCAGGAGCAGTCAAGGGATGAACGCCACAAAGGACGGTGTAATGATGAAAAAAACGAAAGGCGGCCTTCTGCTGGTAAAGGCGAAGGCCGTATACAGTACGGACAAACAGGATTATGAGGGAAACGGTATTTTGATCCGGGAAGGAAGAATCCTGGAAACGGGGGACTGGCTTCATCTGCAGGAAACATATCCGCAGGCGGAAATGCTGGATTACGGCGAATGCTATCTGCTTCCCGGGCTGATCAATACCCACGTACACCTGGAGTTTGAGCCGATCGAAAATACCCGTGAGCGGTATTTGAGCGAAAGTCCACAAATCAGCTTTCTGCGTGCGGCCAAAAATGCCGAAACGCTGCTTTATTCCGGCGTAACCACAGCACGCGATGCAGGCGGAAGCTACCGCACGCTGGAACTGTATCAGGAAAGGGCCCGCCAGTTGGCGGATTTGCCCCGTTTGCAGCTGGCCGGTCCTCCCATTACGATCACGGGCGGGCACCTGCATTTTATCCCGGGTTCAGAAGCCGATTCGATCGATGACACCATTCTGGCGGTGCGCAGCAGAAAGAAAGCCGGATGTACCGCAATCAAGATCATTGTAAGCGGCGGCCAGATGACCCCCGGCTCAACGCCGGAGCAGACCAGCTATACCGCCGAGCAGATTCGGGTGGTGACCGACGAAGCGCATCACTGGAGCCTGCCGACCTTTGCCCATTGCCTTACTACGGAGGGCTTTGTGAACGCGATGCGCGGCGGTGTGCAGTGTATTGAGCATTGCGCCTGCTTTATCCGCAACCACGGTAACGGATTGCTCGAAAGAGTTTACGAGCCGGCGGTAATGGAGCAGTTCCAAAATGACAGCCGCTACTTTATGATCGGGATTTCAAACAATTACCATGTGTTTGATCACTGCAGAGAAAACGTGGTGGAGCGCAGCGAACGCGAGGTATTTCTGCTGGAGCAGGAGGAGCGCGAGTGCCGCATTTTTGAGCGCCTGATTCAGCTCGGCATGCTCCCCGTGATCGGTACGGATGCGGGATGCGGATTGACATATTTTGATGAGACGTGGCTGGAGCTGGAAATTCTGTATCATCGCTGCCGGATCACCATACCGGAGCTGATCGGGGCGGCCACGGTGAATGGGGCCGCGGCGTTGGGGCTCTCGGAAGAAACCGGATCGATCCGCCCGGGACTAAGCGCCGACCTGATCGCCATGGAAAGCGATCCCTTAACGGATATCACTGTGTTTCGCAATATCCGGCATGTCATGTGCCGGGGAAAGATCATTCGATAAACCGAAAGGAAAGTGATTTGCATGAATGTATACAATACTTTGAAACAGCTTGGTCTGGAGCTCCCTCCGCCGCCCCCGAAAGGCGGAATCTATCAACCGGTAAAGCAGGTGGGCAATCTGCTGTATATTTCAGGCCAGGGGGCCACTCGCGGGGGAATCCCTGTGCTGGAGGGCAAGCTGGGGAAAGAATGCTCTGTGGAGCAGGGGCAGGAGGCCGCTAGAATTTGCGCCTTGAACGCGCTGAGCGTTCTGCACGATTATTTGGGCGATTTGAATCAGATCAAGAGTCTTGTCAAAATGCTGGCCTTTGTAGCCAGTGCCGACGATTTTAATCAGCAGCCCATCGTAGCCAACGGCGCTTCTCAGCTTTTGAAGGATCTTTACGGCGAAGACGGCATAGGCGCCCGTTCCGCGATTGGGGTGAATGAACTGCCCGGAAATATTCCGGTAGAGATTGAATTCATATTTGAAATTTAAAGGATTGATTTTATGAGTACAGTATTTGAGTTAAACGATCCTTCCAAAATGATCAGTCCGGCTTTGATTTATTATAAGGACACCATTATTCAAAATACCAGACTGGCCATTGAAATGGCCGGCGGAGCCCAAAGGCTGTGGCCCCATGTCAAATCCCATAAAATGAAGAAGATGGTAAAGCTGCAGCTGGAGATGGGAATCCGGCGGTTTAAATGCGCAACGATTGCAGAGGCCGAGATGACAGCCGCGGCCGGCGCGGATCATGTCCTTCTGGCGTATCCTCTGATCGGCCCCAATCTGAAACGGTTTCTTGAGCTGATTAAGGCCTTTCCCAATACACGGTTCTGGGCCATCGGCGATGATTTTGAGCAGCTTTCTGTTCTCAGCGAGCATGCCGTGCAAAGGCATATGAAAATTGACACATTGCTCGATGTCAATATGGGAATGAACCGAACCGGTGTCCCTTTGCAGCAGGCAGAGCAGCTCTATGAAAAAGCCACGCAGCTGCCGGGTCTTTCTCTGAAAGGGATGCACTGTTATGACGGAAACCACAATGACAGCGATCTCCAGGTCCGTTTGGGCCAGGTACGGGAAGCTGATCTGCAGGTAAAAGAGATTCAGGTCGAATTAATGAAAAAGAAGATCGAATGCAGCACCATGATTATGGGCGGAACCCCGTCGTTCCCGTGCCATGCGCTGGTTACCGAATGGTTCCTTTCCCCCGGAACCGCCTTCATCGACGATGCGGGCTACCAAAAGAATTTGCCCGATCTGTCCTTTGAGCCTGCCGCGGCCATCCTGACACGGGTCATCAGTCACCCGGCTCCCGGACTTTTCACGTTGGATTTGGGGTATAAAGGGATTGCCGCCGATCCGGCGGGGGTACGCGGCATCATCGCAGGGTTCGATCGCGCGCATGTGCTGTTTCAGAGTGAAGAGCATTGGGTTTTCGAAATGAATCCCGAGCATGAAAATGAAGTCCCTGCCATCGGTACCGTTTTCTACGTGATTCCGACCCATATCTGCCCCACTTCTGCACTGTATCCTGCCGTTTTGGTGGCCCAGAACGGCAATATTACCGAAGAATGGGAAGTAACCGCCAGAAACAGAAAACTGACCTTTTAAAACACTTTCACCGCAAGAATCAGCCTATCTGGCCTTTGATTCTCATAATGTGAATTAGATTTTCAGCACAGATTGTGCTAAAGGCTGCTGCAACTGTTGCGGAGGAATGCTTTGGGTCTTTGATTGATTTCATCCAGGATTCGGTGCACGAGGTGGAAATGATATTATTACGATTTAAAAGTCCTAAAAAGGGCTGCACTTTATTCTGGGGATAAAAATTTTATATTTTTAAAGGAGAAGGCATTTGGACCTTCTCTTTTTTTGCTGAGAAATTTTCGTCTGCAGCTTTCTGAGCGCACAGAGTGTATTTTCCCTTTTTGTTCGGTACAGCAGACTTAGATAATATTGCCGGAGGTCTTAAACATGGATATGAAGTCCACTATTTATTGCTTTCATGCCCGAACATATATTTTGCTGCCGGTGAACAGGCCGGCATCCATTGGCTTATCGCCTTTAGCGATTAGAAAAAGCTCTTTAAAAAATGATCCGGCATACAGAAAAACGCACCCCATTCATCAGAGACAGGGAATCTCTGTCCGACGAATGGGGTGCGTTGTCAATTGCGGCGTGTTTTTCCGTGTTATTTCGGCTCCCGTTCCTGCGGGGCGGCCGGGGCTTCCGTTTCATCGGGCGGCGTCTGTTCCGGCAGCTCGGGAGCGGTCTCGGGCTCTGCCTGCCCGTAGGGGCGGTACGAAACCGGAGCGGAGGGAACAGCGGCGGCAGAGGCCGGGGCTGCGCCGTATCCATAGACCGGGGATGCTTTCCCATAGACAACGGGCCGGCACTTGCAGGTGTAAATCACCTGGGTGTCGCACAGGCGGTCGTGGAGCCCCTGCTTCGTTTCGCTGGCTCCGATCATCAGGTACCCGATGAACAGAAGAGACGAAAGATAGCGCCCGATGGTTTCACGGTAAAGGACGTTGACAAATGTCAGCTTGCTGTCATCGCAGGCGACGACGCGCAGGTTCATCAGGCGTTTGCCCACGGTTGCGCCGGTTAGGTAGGTCATCACGATAAAATAGGCCGATCCAGCCAGATACAGAAAAATATCGTACGGGCTGAAGCGGAAGAGGATGGGGCTTAAGAACCACGAGGCGGGGTTCAGCATCTGCACCAGCATCAGCGGCAGGCGGACCGTCAGCGTAAGGATTGTGCCGATCAGCAAAAGATCGATCAGGTAGGCCGTCAGGCGGACGAAAAATCCGCCGGGGGTGGCTGCGTTATTCTCCAATGGCTGCATAGTACATCGGCACCCCGCTCTCTTTGATTTCCATCAGGTCGGCCAGCTTATCCGCATCGCTGCGGGTGTAGTCCTTCGCCATGGCAAAAAGAGAGGCAAACGGCGAAGCGGAATAAGTGGGAGTATAAAACTCCACGGAATCGCCCAGCGCTTCCTCAAATTCCGCCTGGGCGTCCTCGTAACCGGCGACCTGGTCGATCAGCTTGTTTTCCCGGGCCTGCCTGGCGGTGTAGATTCTGCCGTCCGCCAGCTCACGCACCTTGGCCTCGTCCATATGGCGGCCCTTTGCCACAATGCTCACAAAGGTGTTGTAAGGCTCATCCACAAGGGACTGGAAGATCTGTTCCTGCTCTTCGGTCATGATGTCTGTGGAGCTGCCCATGGCCTTATTTCTTCCGCTGGTGAACAGAACGCTCTTTACGCCTATTTTATCCATGAGCTCTTTGTAATTCGTCAAAGAGATAATGACGCCGATCGAGCCGGTCCAGGTCTGGCTGTTGGCGATGATCTTGTCAGATGCCATAGAGATGTAATATCCGCCGGAGGCCGCCATGTTCGCCATATAGGTCCAAACCGGGCGCTCGGTGTTTTCTTTGTATTTGAGCAGACGCTGGTACAGCTCGTCGCTCTCGTATACGCTTCCGCCCGGCGAGTTGACGTACAGAAGGATTCCCTTGTTGTTCGGGTCGGCCTCCAGGCTGTCGATCAGCTTCAGGGCTCTGTTATGGTCGTAGCCCTCCGTCGGGAACAGGGAGGATGTGGAGGAAGATGCCTGAATGGTGCCCTCCACCGAAACAACGCCTACGAACGGGCTGGTTGGAAAATCTTTGGAAACGTCCTCGGACGCTTTCAGCAGTTTGTCGAAATAGTTGTTTTCCTGCTGCCCCGCAAAGCTGCGAATCACCATGCTGGAGCCGCAGACAAATACAAATACGAGCGCGGCTGCAATCAATCCCGTAATCTGTTTTTTGTTCATGCTGTACCCACCTTTTCTGAAGGGGTATTCCCTCTTCGTTCAATTTGTTTTCACTCACGTTAATCATATCGGGCTTTTCTGCTGTTTGTCAAGGGAAATCCCGCTTTTGCCGGACACGTCCAAAAGCGTTTTTGCGGTGATCTGCAAGGTTTTATCCTGTTTTCCGGTGAATTCCGACAAATCTCCGCGCAGAGTTCTATTTCGTCCACCCGGGTTAATATATATAACCAATGCAAAGGCAGGTGCGGGCGAAAGCCTGAAAATCAGAGCGGGAGTTGATTTGTTTTGGAGTGGCAAAGTTTGTCCAGAGAGGAATGTATCCGGCAGTTAAAAACGGATCCCAAGCGGGGGCTTACGGTACCGCAGGTGGAACAACGGAGTAGGGAATACGGACAGAACGAACTGCGGGAGGGCAAACGGCCTGGCCTCATCGCAAAGTTTTTGGAGCAGTTCAAAGACTTTATGGTCATTATCCTGCTGATTGCCGCGGCAGTTTCGTTTTTTACCTCCCTGTTCCGGCATGACAGTGATTATATAGACCCCATCATCATTCTGCTCATCGTCATCGTCAACGCGGTGATCGGTGTGGCACAGGAGAGCCGCGCCGAAAAGGCAATCGATGCGCTGAAGAAGCTCACTTCACCCGAATCTGTTGTGATGCGCAACGGCAAGCGAATCAAAATCGCCTCGAAAGAAATCGTTCCCGGCGATATCGTGTTTCTGACGGAGGGCGATTTTGTACCGGCCGATCTGCGTATTCTGGAGGCGCACAACCTGCGTGCGGAAGAATCCGCACTGACCGGCGAATCCCTGCCGGTGGAAAAATCGGCGGAGCTTGTCTGCGGGGATAAAACGCCGCTCGGCGACCGCAAGAATATGCTGTATTCCAGCAGCAGCGTTGCGGCCGGGCGCGGCGTAGGCGTGGCGGTTGCCACCGGAATGGAAACACAGGTAGGCAAAATCGCGCACATGATCCATTCGGAGGAAGCACCCCAGACCCCGCTGCAAAAGCGGCTGGCCCATACGGGCAAGGTGCTTGGCATCGGCGCGCTGGCAATCTGCGCGGTGATCTTTATTATGGGGCTGATCCAGAGCGTAGAGCCGCTGGATATGTTCATGATTTCCATTAGCCTGGCGGTAGCCGCGATTCCCGAAGGGCTGCCGGCGGTTGTTACGATCGTTTTGGCCATGGGCGTGCGCCGCATGGCAAACTGCCGGGCCATTGTGCGCCGCATGCCGGCCGTGGAAACGCTCGGCAGCGCCAGTGTCATCTGCTCGGATAAAACCGGAACGCTCACGCAGAACAAGATGACGGTGGTAGAGGTAGCCGGCTACGACGGCGTGCTGACAAAGCAGGACACCCAGGCCAGACGCATTTTGGAGCTGGCGGCGCTGTGCAACAACTGCACCGTTTCGGGCGATAAAATACAGGGCGACCCAACAGAGGCCGCACTTCTGGCGGCTTCCCCCGTGCCGAAGGATCAGCTGGAGCGCCGCATGCCCAGAGTCCGCGAAATCCCCTTCCAGTCTGCCCGCAAGATGATGACGACGGTGCACCGGCTCGACAATCAGCAGTACCGCATCATCACAAAGGGTGCGCCGGATCTGTTGATGGAGCGCTGCACCACCTGCCAGGGCGGCAGCTTTACCGCCCCGATGGATCAGCAGGTGCGGCGCGAGCTGCAGCGCAGAAACGAGCAGATGGCGTCGCGCGCGCTGCGCGTGCTCGGCGTGGCCTACCGCGATGTGAAGCAGCTTCCGCCGGAAAATGAGTGGGAGAAGGATCTGGTATTCTGCGGCTTTATCGGCATGATCGATCCACCGCGTCCGGAAGCGGAGCGGGCGGTACGCCTGTGCAAGAAAGCGGGAATCCGCGCTGTGATGATTACCGGGGACCATGTGGCGACGGCGGTTGCGATTGCCGGGAAGCTGGGTATGATGGGCCCCGAGGACAAAGCGCTCACCGGCCAGCAGCTGGATCAGATGGAACAGCGCGACCTGGAGCGAAATATCTACCAGTATTCGGTGTTTGCCCGGGTGTCGCCGGAGCATAAGGTTCGTATCGTCAAGGCCTTTCAGAAGCGCGGCGAGATCGTGGCGATGACGGGCGACGGCGTCAACGACGCTCCGGCGCTCAAGGCGGCCGACATCGGCTGCGCCATGGGTATTTCCGGCACCGATGTGGCAAAGGGCGCGGCGGATATGGTGCTGACCGACGACAACTTTGCAACGATCGTCGAGGCAGTGCGCGAGGGCCGCGGCATCTATGCGAATATCCGCAAAACGATCCATTTCCTGATTTCCTGCAATATCGGCGAGATCCTCACCGTGTTTATGGCGTTTCTGCTGCAGCTGCCCCTGCCGCTTCTGGCCATTCAGCTGCTGTGGATCAACCTGGTGACCGATTCTCTGCCTGCCCTAGCGCTGGGGGTGGAGCCGATTGAAAATGATGTGATGGAACAACCCCCACATCGGCAAAATGAGAGCATTTTCGCGGGTGGGATGGGATACAATATTTTAGTAGAGGGATGTTTGATCGGCGCTCTGGCCCTGCTGGCCTATAGTGTGGGTCGCGCGTTTTTCGACATGGACCCCTCTTATCCGATCATCGGCCGAACAATGGCGTTCGCAACACTGAGTCTTTCTCAGATCGTACATAGTTATAACATGCGTTCGTCCCATTCTCTGTTCCGCATCGGATTTCTCAGCAATCCGCAGCTCTTAGTGGCTTCCGTCATCTGCACAATCATGCAGGTTTCGGTGATCGCGGTGGCTCCGGTGGCACAGATTTTCAAAACAGCGGTCCTCAGCGGCGCCCAGTGGGTGGCAGTTGCACTGATTTCGCTTGTTCCATTTGTCGTAGTGGAGGCGGAGAAAGCACTGCTTGGGGCTACATCTGGTAAGAAAGAAAATGAAAAGCGAAAGATATTGAGGAAAAACTAAAAAGTAAATGTGACAATGGGATACCATATTGAAAACAAATGGGAAATCTCGTATGATGAATGAAAAAGCATGTGAATTAAATTCACGGAAATATGGTTTATGGAAATAGTTTACGGAGATTTAAATTCAAGAAGGGGGAGAGGCCGTTCATGGTCAAAAATGTAGGAAAGATCATCATTTCGCGGCAAAACAGAGTCTTGGAGTATTATGTGTTTGGCAATGAAAAGACCGGCTTTGGGATTCGTATTATACAACGAGGTACAGTGAATGCCGAAGCCGAATATGAGAACGTCAGCAGCAGCGAAGCTCGCGCAATGGCTTTGGCCCGTACCCTGGCTACGGGTACGGTATGTCCGGGTCATTTGTGTAACATCCTGGACGATGGCGGTTTTTAATGCGGAAACACACCTGAAAGACACCTCTTTTGATTGACAATCTCAAAAAGGATAGAGTATACTAAAGACATCAATTCTTAAGTGATAAAAGATTGTCAATTAAAAAGGAGTGTTAAAAGTTATGGCAAAATATGTATGTGATGCTTGCGGCTATGTATACGATCCGGCGGTAGGGGATCCCGATAACGGAATCGCTCCCGGAACCAGTTTTGCAGCTCTTCCCGAAGATTGGACCTGTCCGGAATGCGGGGCTTCTAAGGATATGTTCAGCCCCCAGTAAAGGGCAAATTTACGCCCAGTCAGCGGGAAGGATGTTTCAGTCATGGCAACAAAGAAATTGGCAGACCACATTTATTCGGTCGGAGTACTAAATCCCGGTTTGCGTGTATTTGACATTATTATGGAGTCCCCTTATGGGAGCAGCTACAACGCGTACCTGATTACCGGCCAGAAAAATGTGCTGATCGATACGGTTCATGCAGATTTCTTTGAGGAATATCTCGAGAACATTCAGAGTCTAATCGATGTTTCTGAAATTGATTACCTGATTATGAACCATACGGAACCGGATCATTCCGGCAGTGTGGCAAAGCTGCTGGCACTGAATCCCAATATTGAGATTTACTGTACAATGGCGGCGAAGAAATACATCACAGCCATTGCGAATCAGGAATTCCGGTTTCATGTGGTAAAATCGGGAGAGATTCTGGATTTGGGTGACCGGTCGCTGCAGTTCATCGTGGCGCCTCTTCTGCACTGGCCTGATTCCATGTTTACATGGGATGAGACGAGCGGTTTGCTGTTTACCTGCGATTTTCTGGGAACGCATTTCTGCGAGCCCACTCTGGTGGATACCAACATGCACTACCGCGAAAAATACCTGGAGCAGGCGCGCCACTATTATGAATGTATTTTCGGCCCGTTCAAGCCTTATGTCATCAGCGGTCTAGATAAAATCAAGGACCTGCCGGTTCGTATGGTCTGC
This sequence comes from Clostridium sp. MSTE9, assembly GCF_000277625.1. Classification (NCBI taxonomy): domain Bacteria; kingdom Bacillati; phylum Bacillota; class Clostridia; order Eubacteriales; family Clostridiaceae; genus Clostridium; species Clostridium sp. MSTE9. Next base: position 1,398 of record NZ_AKFU01000048.1, on the reverse strand, counting down.
ACGAGTCATGGCCCCTGCCTGGTTCAGGGGATCAAAGAGATCACGGGGCTTTACCGCAAATGGAGTCTGCCCGGGGAGCGCGACCGCAGAAAGATCGCAATTTTGTACGCATCTGCATACGGCTGCACCAAGCAGCTGGCGGAAGCGGCCTATGAAGAGCTTTCTGCCGATTCCGAGCTGGATGTGCGCCTGATCGACGTGGTATTTACTCCGTTTGAAGAGTCTGTGACCGCCGCGAACGAAGCGGATGCTCTGCTCATGGGTTCCTGCACCATTAACCGCGATGCGCCCAAAATTGTTTGGGATGTGCTGTCGAGTATTGACGCGATCAACGTTCGTTCCAAGCCGGCCGGTGCTTTCGGCGCGTTTGGCTGGAGCGGCGAGGCTGTCGGTATGATACGCTCCCGTTTGGAGCATTTGAAGTACCGCTTTGAGGGAGAGGGAATCCGTTCGAATTTCACCCCCACGGCAGATGATCTGGCCAAGATGAAGAGCTACGCGCGCAGCATCGCCGACCAGATTTCTGAATAATTTTGATCAAGCAGAAGTGAAATGACAGCTTCTCGCCCGGTGTTCTGAAAACCGCCGGATGAGGAGCTGTTTTTTTATCTTGATTTAATTGTGTTTTGACCCGGTACGGAGTATCCTGTTTTTATAGTCAATTTATTTTAAATCGTCTTGTGCCCAATAGAGGGATTTTGCCCTCCACTATAGGCGGGGGAAAAATCATTACTTTAGAAAGTGATAATAGGCGGAACTGAATCGGCTTGTTCAAGGGGAACAGCTCAAAGGAGGAACGTTATGGAGTTTTTCATTCTTCAGGGAGATATTACGACTTTTGCGGTGGATGCGATTGTCAATGCTGCCAACACCTCTCTGCTTGGCGGAGGCGGAGTGGACGGAGCCATTCATCGGGCGGCGGGCCCCGAGCTGCTGGAGGAATGCAGGCGTCTGCACGGGTGTGAAACCGGTCATGCCAAAATCACGTCGGGCTACCGATTGCCCGCAAACTATGTGATCCACACGCCCGGCCCCGTCTGGCACGGCGGCGGAGCCGGGGAGGAGGGCCTCCTCGCTTCCTGCTATCAAAACTGTCTCCGGCTGGCGGAAGAAAACGGCTGTCATACCGTGGCGTTTCCCTCCATCAGTACGGGTGTATACCGTTTTCCGCTGGAATGCGCCGCTTACATTGCCGTGCGGGAGATCCTCGCGTTTTCCCAAACGGCCAAAACCGTGCAGTCGGTTACAATGGTCTGCTTTGACGAGAGAACAAAAGCCGCATACGAAACGGCCCTCCGGCACGCACAGCAGGGATGATTTTGATCTCTGCCTTTTCTCAAATATAAATTAAGTAGGGCTTCCGCGCAATGAGCGCGGAAGCCCTTTTGGCCGTTGGAA
>NZ_AKFU01000047.1:0-124476 GCF_000277625.1 Clostridium sp. MSTE9 | reverse complement strand
GAGCCGCTCTCCAACCTGGACGCAAAGCTGCGCGCCCAGATGAGAACCGAGATCGCGAAGCTTCATAAGCGCCTCGGTACCACCTTTATCTATGTTACGCACGACCAGACCGAAGCGATGACGATGGCCGACCGCATCGTTGTGATGAAAGACGGCTTCATTCAGCAGGTCGATACGCCCCAGAATCTGTATGAGCGCCCGGTCAACGAGTTTGTGGCCGGCTTTATGGGTTCGCCGCAGATGAACTTCCTTGATGCGGTTCTCGGCAAGGACGGCGCACAGTACACGCTGACCTTTGGCAAGACGACCGTGAAGATTCCGCAGTCCAAAACAGAGGGGACTTCTCTGGATGAATATATCGGCAAGACCGTTACTTTCGGTGTTCGTCCCGAGGATGTTCATGACGAGCCCCAGTTCCTCGCGAAATCGCAGGATAGCCTGGCTACCGCGGACGTAGAGGTAACGGAGCTGATGGGTGCGGAAATCTACCTGTACCTTAACTGCGAGGGCAATTCCCTCACCGCTCGCGTAGATCCCGCTTCCACCGCGAAGCCCGGCGATAAAGCCAACATCGCGCTGGATATGATGAAGTGCCATATCTTTGATAAGGACACCGAGCTGGCGATTCTGAACTGATTTCAGATTTTCGTTGAGGGCGGAGTGTGTACGCACATGCCCTGGTTTCAATCAAACAGCAAACGGGCTATCTGTATGGATAGCCCGTTTTTCATCTGTCGACGGCCGGTTTTCTTCACCATATTTCAATCAGCAAAAGATGGGCTGGGTTACCGGGCAAAATTACTTTTGTCCGTACAGGTACTCTGCGCCGAGAATAACTCCTCCCACAACCAGTAAAAAAGCCCCAATACCAAATGGAATCGTTTTCCCGCTTTCTATAACTCCGGTGAGAAAAGCGCCTTTATCTGCATAGTACCAATTGTGGCGTAACATCCACCCGGTCGCCGCACCAATGGAAATCATGAAAGGAAACAAACTGGCTGCGCAGAGCCAGCCGCCGAACGTAATTCTTCTTTGACGCATTTTGCTCCGTCGCTGTGTATCCCCTTCCGGTTGGGATGTGGCCGATCGGACAGTTTCCATATCCGGCGTTTCCTGTTCCTCCAGCAGCAGATAATCGATAGAGACTTGAAATAATCGGCTGAGTTGAATGATTTTCTCTGTACCGGGCGTTGCTTCATTGGTTTCCCAGCGGGATACCGCCTGGCGGGAGAGCTTTAATTCTAATGCAAGGTCTTCTTGAGACAAGCCCAGACGCTTTCTCTGCAAAGCGATTTTTTCTCCTGTCTGCATGTGTATTCCTCCTCTTAATATGCTTATCTTATCATGCAGTAAACGGGAAGTACACCGCTGCAAGCTGGAATTTCCGCAATTTACGGTTGCATATGGCAGAAGTCCGATCTTGTTTTGTATGGAGCAGAAAATTTCACTTAAATACGATTTTTGATATAGGATGTTATAGAAAAAAGAATTTGCCCGCCGCTCTGCCATATGGTATGGTAAGGTTATGAAAGTATGCCTGAAAGCAGAGGATGAACTAAATTAAAAAATGAATGGAGAGATTCAATATGGTAACAGCACAGGATGTCGCCCTGGCAAAAGAACGGATTGGTAAATATCTTTACGAAACACCGGTGATCCGGCTGCAGAATCTGGATGAAACCCTCGGTTGTCAGGTCTATGTAAAAGCGGAAAATATGCAGAAAACTCATTCCTTTAAGCTCAGAGGCGCTCTGAATAAATTTCTGTCCCTTACGCCCGATCAGCTGGCAAAAGGAGTCGTGGCAGTTTCTTCCGGCAACCACGGCATCGGAGTTGCGTACGCCGCCAAAATGCTGGGCGTGAAGGCGACGGTAGTCCTTACTGACACCGCGCCGGAAATCAAGATTAACGAGATCAAAGGCTTGGGGGCAGAGGTTCTGCTGTGCGAGCTGAACAGCCGTCAGGCGCTGGCGCAGAGCCTGGTGGACAAGTACGGTTATATCTTTATTCCGCCGTATGATGATGAAGCGATCATCGCGGGCCAGGGTACCTGCGGTGTAGAGATTGTTCGCCAGATGCCGGACGTAGACGTGATCATGACGCCGGTCAGCGGCGGCGGGCTTGTTTCGGGCGTGGCCATCGGCGCAAAGGGTGAGAAACCTTCCGTTAAGGTCATCGGAGCGGAACCTGCGGTCGTCGCGCGCTATTCCAAGAGCCTTGAGGCCGGTGAGCGGGTCAGCCTGCCCAAAGCCGCTTCTCTGGCGGATGCGCTGCTGGTTACCCAGCCGGGCCAGAACAACTTCCCGCTGGTACAGAAGTATGTTGACCAGGTGGTATCCACCAGTGAGGAATACATTGCCAAGGCGGCGCACTTTCTGAGCAGCGAAGGCAAGATCGTTGCGGAACCGGCTTCCTCTATCACCATAGGCGCCGTTCTGGAGGGAAATATCCGCTTTGAGCCGGAGCAGAAGGTTTGCTTCCTGCTGTCCGGCGGCAACACCGAGCTGTCGTTTTTGGCGTCACTGTAACATCCGCACAGTGGCTGGACCATTGAATCAATGACATGCATTTTTTGCCCTTGTTTGGGGAGAATTGAGCGTTTTTCAGAAAACCCACAGGGGTTTTGATTCCATTTGAAATCAATTGCTTTATGATACTTCTATTTTTAGAACAGGAGAATGACGATGAGCGTTACGGAAAAGCTGAAAGAAATAGGAATTGAGCTACCGGGCTTTAACCCGCCCGCCGCCAACTATTCCCCCGCCATCCGCACGGGAGATTTTATTTTCACCGCCGGCCAGACCCCGAAGCAGGGCGGCAAATTGATTATGACCGGCAAGGTCGGCGTAGAGGTAAGCGAGGAGCAGGCATATGAGGCCGTGAAGACCTGTGCACTGAATTGCCTGACGATTGTCGACTATTACGCCGGCGGACTCGACAATGTGGCGGATATCGTCAAGCTGACGGTGTTTCTTAACACGGAGCCCGGCTTTGCAGACCACGCCAAGATCGGCAACGGCGCTTCCGACCTTTTTGTATCCGTTTTCGGCACGCACGGCTGTGCAGCCCGCAGTGCGGTAGGGGTTGCCTCACTTCCCGGCAACGCTCCCTGCGAGATTGAGCTGGTTGTCCGACTGAAGGATACATCTGTTCCGCCGAAGGGCTGAGTGGGCGTTTTCACACAATAAAAACAAAGCATCTCCGTTCCGGGCAGGCGCCTGGGGCGGGGATGCTTGCTTTTTGATTCCTAACGTACAGGCGGATTTGTAGCCGGATTTTCTTTTGCTAAAAAACTTAAGGTTATCATTGATTATGATAATGGATATTTAAAATATAAATAGCACATTTTCCCATTTATGGGTTGAGTTTTTATTTGTTATAGATATAATATATTTAATAATTAGATAAGGAGTTGCTAAAGATGAAAAAACGATTGATGTGCTTTTGTTTGTGCTCAGTAATTGCATGCATATCAGCAGGGGCTGTATCTGCTGATGCTGCGGTTCAGCCAAGAGCGGGGGTATACACGTATCAAAAGTATGTTGAAAGTTCTTATTCCTTCGGTTACGGTACGCCCATTGCAGTAACCCCGCAAGTGAGAGGACCTGCTACGATAAACTACGGACAAAGCAGGGGTGTAACGAGTACATTTTCGGCTTCTCTAACCTCATCTGATATTAACTCAATCATAGCAAAATTAGGAACCAGTTACGCCAAGAGTGTATCTACTAACGAAAACTTTGGCACGACTTTTGCAGTAGCGAAAAATCAAGTGAGAAGAGTCTACTTTAAGCCTAAAATAAGAAATACGGCTGGAAAAATAGAAAAGTGGAAAACGGATGATACGGGATTACATTCTAAGTTGCTTTCTACTAAAGATGCAAGTGGAAAAGTGATATTAAAAGTAGGTGAATTTGCAGAAGGGGTATACTATGTCGCTCCTTAAAAAGGTTCATTCTATTCTAATTGCAGGCGTGTTTCTTCTTTTAGGAGTACTGTCTGCTTGTACACCGGAGGATACTACAGACTATTTTGATCGTCCCGACTTAGCGATACGGTCCTCTTTTACAGAAGATGATCGGGATCTAATCGTGGTTCTGGACAGCGTGACGTTTCATACCGGAAGCATCCTTTCTGTTGTATATCATCCCGGTGAAAAAAGTATTGCAAAGGTCATTATCGGAAAAAAATCCGAGAGTCAATATTATGTGGTAGAAAGAACACCTTGGTCTATGATTGGAAATGTTGAAACTGGCGGCGAGCAGTCCAAAATGGAGTATGCGGTGCATTCAACGCATGAAACTGACGGGGAAATCAAACGGTTTTGTGTCTGGCAGGGTTCCTACACGGAGGATGATCTGAAAGAGATATTGGCAAGTTTTGAACAAATAGACGTATCAAACATCAAGGAGCCTTACCCCAATGTCTATTTGGTGTTTTATTAAATTTTTTTATGTAGAAATTTTTTTGCCGGAGATTCCGGTTTGTGTTTTATGGAGCAGACCGCAGATCAGGATACTGTGGATAGCATGAATTGAAAAGAGCATTCTCTCTGCGGAAGAAATCCCGGTAGGAAGAATGCTCTTTTTCATTATATATAGAGAGCTCAGGGAGCAGCTTCCAGCTCCCGGTAATTTCCCAGGAAAGAAAAGCGGGGAAGCTCCTCATACAAGGCGGCAATCAAGTCCAGTGTGTCGGCCTCATGCACATTGCCGGAAAAATCCAGATAGAAATCATACTCAAAGTTTTTGTCCGCGAGCGGCCGGGATTCGATTTTCGTCAGATTCAGGCCGTGGATTGCAAAACGCGATAAGACCCCGGAGAGTGAGCCGGTGGTGTGCGGCAGGGAAAAGCACAGGCTGATCTTCTGCGCATCCGGCGGGATGATCGGGCCGCGGCACACCGCCACAAAGCGGGTGCAGTTGCTGTGGGAGTTCTGGATGTCATGGTCTAGAATGGTCAGGCCATAGGTCTCCGCCGCCTGCTGCGAACAGATCACCCCGATGCTGCCGCCCTGCTGTGCAGCCATTTTCGCCGCGGCTGCTGTGTTGCTGAACGGCTCGGCCGAAAGGCCGTTGTTATTCAGATATTCCGAGCATTGGGCCAGTGCCTGCGGGTGGGAGTACACCGTTTTCAGCTCCTCACGCCGTGTACCCTTTGGAACAGCCAGACAGTGATCAATTTTTACCGTGGTCGCTGCCGCGATGAAAAAGCGGTACTTTAAAATCAAGTCGTACACCTCGGTGACAGAGCCTGCGGAGGAATTTTCAACGGGAAGGATTCCAAAATCCGCCGTGCCCTGCCGGAGCGCCTCGAATACATCGCCGAATGCGTGGGAGAAGCTGAGCTCCCCCTCCGGAAACAGTCGCAGTGCCGCCTGATGTGAATAGGCTCCCTCGGCGCCCTGGCAGGCAATACGCCCACCGGACGGGAGTCGGTCTCTTGCGCTCTGAATCAGGGCGCGCAGATCCTCTCCGCTGCCGAGCAGTCGGTGCTGTAACGAGCGGCTGGCCTCCATGCACGCGGCATAGATGACCCGAACCTCTCTGCCGTATTCTCCGGCGCGGCTCTCCATGCGGTCGAGAATTTCGCGCTCGCGATCAGGATTGAGTACCGGGCCGCCGGATTTCTGTTTGACCGCTGCTACCTCACGTCCGCAGTCGAGGCGAGCCGTGAGCAGAGGCAGCAGTTGATCGTCGATCTCGTTGATTTTTGTTCGGATTTCCTCGAGTGTCATCACAGTCGCCCTCTTTCCGCCATCAAATTGACAAGTCCCACCGCTACCGCGGCTTCCACTACCGGAATCGCGCGGGGAACGATACACGGGTCATGCCGCCCATGAACAACCAACGGCTCATTTTGCAGAGTGTTTAGATTCACCGTGTTCTGCTCCTGGCCAATGGAGGGAGTGGGCTTGAACGCCGCGCGCAGGATCAGAGGCATGCCGGTGGTGATGCCGCCAAGAATCCCGCCGCAATGGTTGGTACGGGTTTTCACCTGACCGTTTTCGGCGGTGAAGGCGTCGTTATTTTCGCTGCCGTGCAGAGAAGCGGCTGCAAAGCCGTCTCCGAATTCCACGCCTTTTACGGCGGGAACGCCAAACAGAATAGAGGAAAGCACATTTTCCACGCCGTAGAACATCGGCGAGCCGATGCCCGCGGGAACCCCGGTGACGGCGCATTCCACCACGCCGCCCACGCTGTCGGTAAATTTGCGGGCCGCCTCTATCTCCTGCCGCATGGCGGCTTCGACAGAGCGGTCGATCAGGGAGAAGTATTCTGTGGAAAGGCGCTCCAGCAGAGCGTCCGGAACCTCCACAGGGTCAAAGGCTGTGTCCGTTACAGACGCAATGCGCAGAGCGTGCGCGCCGATGCGGATTTCGTGTACGGAAAGAATCTGGCGGCACACCGCGCCCGCAAAGGTGAGCGGAGCGGTCAGCCGACCTGAAAAATGCCCGCCGCCGCGCACATCGTTCGCTCCGTTGTAGCGCACGGCCCCGGTGTAATCCGCGTGGCCGGGGCGCGGCAAAACCCGCAGACTCTCGTAATCGGAGGAGCGGGTGTTGGTGTTCTCAATCATTCCGCACAGCGGCGCGCCAGTGGTTTTGCCATTCAGCAGCCCGCTGACAATGCGGACACGGTCACCCTCGCTGCGAGGGGTGGAGGCCAGATCACGCCCAGGCGCGCGGCGCGCCATCTGCAAAGCGAGCTGCTTCTCATCAATGGAACAGCCTGCGGGCAGATTATCGAGCACCACGCCGATGGCCTCGCCGTGGCTTTCGCCGAAGATGCTGATTCGTACAGAGTCCCCGAAGCTAGATGACATTGGCTTTTCCCCCTAACCGGTTGTATTCCTCAAAGAAATTAGGATATGATTTTGCGACGCTCTGCGCGTCGGTGATGATGGTGGGTGAGGTTCCCCGCAGTGCGGCGATGGCCACTGCCATTACGACCCGGTGGTCATTGCAGCCATCAACGCTGCCGGGTGAAAGCTGTGATACCCCATCGATCACAAGCCCGTCAGGCTGCTGGGTGATTTTTGCGCCGAGTATCAAAAGAGCATTCGTCATCGCATCCAGGCGGTCGCTTTCCTTTAATCGCAGGCGGGCGGCGCCGGTGATGACGGTGCGCCCCTCGGCCAGCGCGGCGGTGGCCGCCAGCACCGGTACCAGGTCGGGAATCTGCGCGGCGTCGATTTCAATGCCGCGAAGCGGCGCACCCGATACGGTCAGTATATCGCCCTGCCAGCCGATCTGCGCGCCGAAGCGCTGGAACAGCGCGGCAGATTCCCGGTCGCCCTGCGCGGAGTCGCGGCGCAGACCGTGAATCGTAAGCTCGCCGCCGAGCGCACCTGCCGCAAGAAAGAACGCCGCCTGAGACCAATCGCCCTCCACGGTGTAATCGCGCGGCTGAAACTGCTGCCAGCCGGGAATATCCCAGCCGTTCTGGACAGTTCGGATTTCCACGCCGAAATCGCGCAGCACCGCCAGCGTTAAATCGATGTACCCGGCGGATTCGAGCGGGGTGGTCAGACGGATGCGGCTGTCGCCCGGCAGAAGCGGGAGCGCCAGCAGCAGCCCTGTGATAAACTGGGAGCTGATGTTCCCCGGCAGCGTGTACTCACCGGGAATCAGGCCGCCATCAACCGAAAGCGGAAGTCCGCCCTCGCTTTGGAGCACGGCGCCATGGGGCGGCAGGCATTCGAGATAGGTATTCAGCGGGCGATACGGCAGTCGACCCCGGCCGGTCAGCTCGGCGCGGATGCCGAGTGCCGCCAGTATGGGAATGAGAAAGCGCAGGGTCGAACCGGATTCCCCGCAGTCGATCTCGGCCTCGTCCTCCCATTTTCCGCTGCTGTTGACGATGAGGGCATCGCCCTCTCGGCGAACCTCTACGCCCATCGCCTGAATCGCGCCCAGCGTGGAGCGCATATCCTCCGAATCCGCCACATGATACAGCCGGCTTTCACCCCGGGCCAGTGCGGCGCAGAAAATCGCGCGGTGTGCGGCGCTTTTGGAGGGGGGAACTGTCACGGAGCCGCATAGCCGGGCAGGGGATATGATTGCTCGGTTCATGCGTGCCCCTCCTTTTCCTTTATTATAATAGGAAGAAGCTCTTGCTTCGGAATGGGATGCACAAAGGATTGGCCGATCTCACGCAGAAGAATCAGGTTGAGCGTGCCGCCCATTCCCTTTTTATCCATTGCGGCGGCTTTTGCCAGACTTTCCGCCGGCGCGTCGTCCTCTGTGGGCAGATGGTACTGCCGCAGCAAAGCAGAGATTTCTTCTGCAGTGCCGGATTTTGTCAGGCCAAGCGCCTCACCTGCACAGGAAATTTTCACCATACCAATGCCCACCGCTTCGCCGTGGGTCAGCTTTCCGAACGCATAGTGCTTTTCCAGGGCATGCCCCAGCGTGTGGCCAAAATTCAGCAGCATGCGCTCGCCGGTGTCGAATTCGTCATCCTCCACCACACGGCGTTTACAGTCTACGCACTCGGTGATCATCTGCTCGAGCACCTTCGGGTCTTTTGACAGATCGTTGTCGCGGATCAGCTCGAACAGCTGGCGGCTTTTGATACAGCCGTATTTGATGGCCTCAGCCATGCCGTCCGAGAAAAAGCGGGGCGGCAGAGTGGCGAGCGTGTCGGGGTCGATCAGTACCAGGCGCGGCTGGTGGAACGCGCCCACCAGATTTTTGCCCTGCGGCAGGTCTACGCCGGTTTTGCCGCCGACGGAGGAATCGATCTGCGCGAGCAGCGAGGTGGGAATCTGAATAAAGCCGATGCCGCGCAGGAACGTGGCGGCGGCAAAGCCGGCCATGTCTCCTGTGACACCGCCGCCGAGCGCCACGATGAAATCGGTGCGGGTCATCTTCTGCTCGGCCATGGCCGCATAAATCTGTTCAATGGTGGAAAGACGCTTGCTCTCTTCTCCGGCGGGGAAGGTGAAAACATCGGGTACAAAGCCCGCCTTTGCCAGGGAATCCGCCGCACGCCGGGCGTACAGCGGGCCAACGTTGCTGTCGGTAATGATCATGGCCCGGCCGCCCTCGCGGAACAGAGCGCTTGCCTGTTCTCCCAACTGATTCAGGCAGCCGCGCCGAATCAGAATCTGATAAGGGTTTGAGGTATGAATCGTCAGTTCCATTTATTCTCCCAGCCTTTCCTTAATCTCCCGGCCCCGCCGCAGTAGGCCGCGAAGTGCTTCGCGGTCATTTTCCGCCACAGCGTTCCGGAGTTCTGTCAGATGCCCGAGAAGGGTATCGATTTCGCGGGTCAAAGGCTCGCGGTTTTCCAGGAACAGTTCACTCCAAAGGGTTTCGTTGATCCGCGCCACGCGGGAAACGTCGCGGTAGCTGCCTGCCGAATAACCGGGGTGCTCTGGGCACAGCGGGCTCATCACATATGCGCAGGCCAGCGCGTGGGGCACCTGAGAGGTAAACGCGATCATTTCGTCGTGGTGCTCCGGTGTGGTGGCGATGGTGCGGGCCGCACCAACTGAGCGGGCCAGGTGTTCCATCAGCGCCACGGCCTCGTCCGGCGCCCCGCAGGGGATCAGCAGGTAGCTTGCCCCCTCGAACAGGCCGGCCTCGCTTGCCGCAAAGCCATTCTGCTCCTTTCCCGCCATCGGGTGGCCGCCGACGAAGGTAAAGCCGAATTCGCGGGCAAGCTCCGTCAGCTCGGGGCAGATATATCCCTTCACCCCGCAGGTGTCGCTCACGAGCGCGCCCCCGAGCAGCGCGCCTTTCTTTTGCACAAAGTCGATGCAGGCCTGCGGGTAGCAGCATAAAAGGATCAGGTCGGCACGAGAAAGCGCGCCGTCGTCCGCCTCGGCGGAAATCGCGCCGCAAAGAAGCGCCTGCCGAATTACCTCCGGGTTCTGGTCGATTCCGGTGACCCGGTGGCGGCGGCTCCGCGAAAGAGCTTTGGCCAAAGAGCCGCCGATCAGCCCCAGCCCGACAATGACGATATCGAGCTCGTCAGGATTTCGTTCTTCCGGCGCGCGTCGGCCGGTGTGTGGTGTTGATTGCAAAGTTCACACTCTCCTTGCCAAATCGTTCGGCCGGTGCGGCCGTTTGCCGCATTATCGTGTTTTGCCAAATACCTTGCCCACCTCGAACAGGCGGGAGGAAACCCTGTCGAACTGGTCGGGCGTCAAAGACTGTGCGCCGTCGGAAAGCGCGTGCGGCGGGTCGTTGTGCACTTCGATGATCAGGCCGTCGGCTCCGGCAGCCACTGCGGCCATCGCCAGCGGCTCTACCAGCCAGGCGATGCCGCCTGCGTGGCTGGGGTCTACGACGACCGGCAGATGAGAGAGCTTCTTGAGCACCGGCACGGCGGAAATATCCAGTGTGTTGCGGGTGTAGGGTTCAAAGGTGCGGATGCCCCGCTCGCAGAGGATGACCTGCTCGTTGCCGCCCGCCATGATGTATTCTGCGCTCATCAGCAGCTCTTCAATCGTGCTGGAAAGGCCGCGCTTTAACAGGATGGGCTTGTTGATCTTGCCGAGCTCTTTGAGCAACTCGAAGTTCTGCATATTGCGTGCGCCCACCTGAATGATGTCGACGTCCTCGAACAGCTCAAGGTGTGAAACGCGCATGATCTCGGTGACGATCGGCAGGCCGGTTTTCTTCTTTGCCTCACTCAAAAGCTCGAGACCCTCGGCCTTCATGCCTTGGAAGGAGTATGGGGAGGTGCGGGGCTTGAACGCGCCGCCGCGCAGGAACTTGGCGCCCGCAGTCTTTACGCGTTCCGCGATGCCGCAAATTTGTTCCTCGCCCTCTACAGAGCAGGGGCCGGCAATCAGGGTGAGCGAGCCGTCGCCGATTTTCTGTCCGCCGGGGAGGGTGATCACCGTATTGTCCGGATGAAACTTGCGGTTTGCCTTCTTGTACGGCTCCTGCACCCTCTTTACGCTTTCCACCAGGTCCTGCGCAGCGATATAGTCCATGTCTACGATGGAGGTATCGCCGATCAGGCCAAGAACGGTTCTCTGGGTGCCTACCCAGGTGTTCACCTGAAGGTCGTAATGGCTGGTCAGCCTCTCAATGAATTGTTCCAGCTGATCGTTTGTGCATTCCGGTTTTAATACGATGATCATAATAGTACCCTCCTGTATTGAATTTGGGTAAAAAAATAGGGACGAGGCTGCCAGGCAGCTTCGTCCCTTCTAATATTACCCTGCAAAAATTAGCGGCGTTTGGTACGCCCTGTGCAAGAAGTAAATTCAGACCGACGGAAACAGTCACGGCAGTATTCGGAGCATGCGAAAAAATCCCACGCAAAATAATAGCGGGGATAGCCAAAGCTTGTAAATCGCACACTGTTACGAATAACGTCCATGAAAGAGATTCCTCCGATTTTCGTTTTCAACTTGCGTTCATGATAAACAATCTTAAAAAATTTGTCAAGTGTTTTCGCCGAAAAAAAGTTCAGCTTTTTGTAAAATTTGTTCTGAGACCGTATCGGGGTCGTGGTCGGCATCCACGCAAAGCTGCGCTACGGCGCGGTATAAGGGCATTCTTTTGGCATACAGCGCGCGCAAAAATTCCTGCCGGTCATCCCGCTGCAAAAGCGGCCGGTCGCTCACGCCGTCAAGGCGGCGCTCCAGCGTATCGAGGGAAGCGTCCAGCAGCACGATGACGCCGTTTTGGCGCAGGATGTCCACGTTTTCTTCTCTTAAAACCGCGCCGCCGCCGGTGGCGATGACCAGATCTTTCTGTGAGGAAAGCTTCCGCGCGGCTTCCGTTTCCAGCCGACGGAAGGTCTGCTCGCCCTCGTCGGCAAAAATCTGAGAAATGGTTTTTCCCTGCCGCTGTTCAATATATTGGTCCAGATCGAAAAAGCGCCGCCCGCTTTTCTGTGCCAGAACCTGTCCGACCGTTGTTTTCCCGCTGCCCATGAAGCCACACAGAACAATGTTGCCGCTCATCCGCGTCACTCCTTTGCTCCGCCGAACATGCGGTTCATTTCCAAAATGGCGCTGCGGCTGATTTCGGCCACGCGCTGCGGATCGAACTCCGCACCGTACCAGATGCGCTGCGCCGCAGCCGCCTGCCACACGAGCATATCCATGCCGCCCACGGCCACAGCTCCGGCGCGCCGGGCTGTCTGCAGGAACAAGGTATCTTCCGGATTGTACACCGCATCGAAAACGGCGGAAATATTTTGGTATAATTCCGCCGGAAGCGGGGGAATAGTATGGGTGTTCGGGTGCATGCCCGCCGGCGTGCCGTTCACGGCCAGATCATACGATTCGGCCGGGTCAAGCTCGTCGTAGCGGCAGACACGCACCAAAAAATCCTTCTGCTCCCGGCGCAGGTGCTCGGTCAGGGTGTCCGCCAGCTTGCGGGCGGAAGAAAGACCGCTTTCCCGCACGCAGATCGTCAGATCGGGGAAATAGGCGGCGTCGGCCAGCTCGAAAGCCATCACACGCGAAACGCCCCCGCTGCCCAAAATCAGGTTTTTCCCTCCCATGGGGATTCCCGCGGCGCGAAGAGACTTTTGAAAGCCCTCCCCGTCGGTGGTGAAGCCGCAAAGGCATCCGTTCTCGTTCTTGACAGTATTCACCGAGGAAAACGCCGCCGCTTTTTCGTCGATTTTTCCCAGCAGAGTCATGACCGCCTGCTTATGAGGAATCGTCACATTAAAGCCGTCCAGCCCGAGAAGGCGCTCCTTCTCTTCGGGCTGCGCAAGCCCCTCCGGAGAAACGGAGAACACCGTGTAGTCCGCGTCGATCCCCGCAAGGCGGAACAGCTCGCCGTGGATGAACGGCGACATGGTGTGGCCCACCGGAAACCCGATCAGGCCGAAATGACGTTTTTTCATTTGGAAACCCCTCTGAAAAGAAATAATTAGGAATGTTATAATTCCTATTGACAAAGAGAAAGATTGCTAATAATATGTGGGTAGGGAAATTGTAGCATACAATATTCTTGATTGCAAACCGAGCGCAATCATTTTTTACTTTATTCGGTAAGGAGGAAAAAGGATGGTTTTTGAGAAGGTAAAGGCGATCCTCAGCGAGCAGTTTGATGTTGAGGAGGACTCCATTACTTTAGACACATCCGTGGTGGATGACCTGGGCGCGGATTCCCTGGATGTGGTCGACCTGCTGATGTCGATCGAAGATGAATTTGAAATCGAGATTCCCGATACGGAGATCGATAACATTAAAACAGTCGGGGAACTTGTGAAATACATTGAAGAGCATGTTTAAGACTGTATAAAATCAGCAAAAAAATGGTTAAAACTGTATAATCTACAAAAAATGAAAGCCGTTGTGCCCTGCACAGCGGTTTTTTTATGATTTTTTAGTCTTTTGACTTGAAAATCACAAAGGAAGCCGATATAATGTATGGAGTTAGCATGGAAAATAAAATATTTTCAAAAGGAGAGTAAAAATCGTTGAATGAATTCAGCTTTTTAGTTGACGGCGTGCAGACTATGGCCGCCAACCCGAAAATGCTGGTCATGTGGGTAGTTGGAGCGCTGCTCATTTGGCTTGCAATTGAAAAGGATTTTGAACCTGCACTGTTGCTCCCCATGGGCTTTGGTGCAATCCTCGTAAACCTTCCCCTTCCAGGCGTGCTCGGCAACATTGTTGTCGACGCTGCCGGCCATACCACTGTTGAGGGAGCGCCGGGTATTGTTACCTGGTTGTTCCAGGCCGGTATCGAAACTTCTGAGGCGTTTCCGCTTCTGCTGTTCGTCGGTATCGGCGCGATGATCGATTTCGGACCCCTGCTTTCCAACCCCCGGATGCTTCTGTTCGGCGGCGCGGCTCAGTTCGGTATCTTCCTGACTGTTGTGCTGGCGGTTCTGCTCGGCTTCCCGCTGAAGGACGCCATGAGCATCGGTGTGATCGGCGCTGCTGACGGCCCGACCTCCATCCTCGTTTCCCAGACACTGGGCAGCGCTTACATGGGTGCAATTGCCGTTGCGGCGTATTCGTACATGGCCTTGGTGCCGGTGATTCAGCCCTTGGCGATCAAGCTGGTAACCAGCAAAAAAGAGCGCATGATCCGCATGCCCTATAACCCGAAGTCCGTTACCAAGACCACCAAGATTCTGTTCCCCATCATCGTTACTTTGATCGCGGGCATGATCGCTCCCGATTCCGTAGCGCTGGTAGGCTTTTTGATGTTCGGTAACCTGATCCGTGAGAGCGGTCGCCTCGAGAGCCTGTCTCAGACAGCGCAGGGCCCGCTGGCAAACCTGATCACGATCTTCCTGGGCATCACCATCGCGTTCACCATGCAGGCAGACCGTTTCCTGAACGTGGGTACGTTGATCGTTATGGCTTTGGGTCTGTTTGCCTTTGTGTTTGACACCATCGGCGGAGTCCTGTTCGCAAAAGTCCTGAACATCTTCCTGCCCCAGGGCAAGAAGATCAACCCGATGGTTGGCGGCGCCGGCATCTCCGCGTTCCCGATGTCCTCCCGCGTGATCCAGAAGATGGCGCTGAAAGAGGACAACCAGAACCACCTGCTGATGCACGCTGTTGGCGCGAACGTTGCAGGCCAGATCGGTTCCGTTGTAGCCGGCGGTATCATTCTGTCCCTGGCGAAAGTATTTTTGGCTTAAGGAGGGACTTTTATTATGAATTTGACTACATTGGCAGTTGCGTTCCAGAGCATTATTGGCGAAGTGACCACTGAGAATATTGAGCATTCTCTTGAGCTGATGGGTAAAGGAATGCTGGGTATTTTTATCGTAATGGTGCTGATCTACGTGCTGATCGTTGGCCTTGATAAGCTGACCGGCGGCAAAAAAGAAAAGCAGTAATTTAAGGAGCAAGCAAATCATGGCCGGACAAAAGAAACTGGTAGAGGCCATTACTCCCATGGAGGAAGACTTTGCCAGATGGTACACAGATATTGTGAAAAAAGCGGAGCTGATGGATTATTCCAGCGTGCGCGGCTGCATGGTGATTGAACCGTACGGCTGGGCCATCTGGGAGAACATCCGCGATCTTCTGGATAAGCGCTTTAAGGAGCTGGGGCATCAGAACGTTGCAATGCCGCTGTTTATTCCGGAAAGCCTGCTCCAGAAGGAAAAGGATCACGTAGAGGGCTTTGCGCCCGAGGTCGCGTGGGTTACCCATGGCGGCAGCGAGGAGCTTCCCGAGCGCCTTTGCGTGCGGCCTACTTCCGAAACCCTGTTCTGTGATTATTACGCGCGTAAAATTCAATCCTGGCGCGATCTTCCAAAGCTCTATAACCAGTGGTGTTCTGTGGTGCGGTGGGAGAAAACCACACGCCCGTTCCTTCGCTCGGTGGAATTCCACTGGCAGGAGGGACACACCATGCACGAAACGGCGGAAGAGGCCAAGGCCGAAACCGAGCAGATGCTGCGGGTGTACGCGGAGCTTTGCGAGAACGAGCTTTCGATCCCGGTGATCAAGGGAAGAAAGACCGACAAGGAAAAGTTTGCCGGCGCGGAAATGACTTATACCATTGAGGCCATGATGCACGACGGCAAGGCGCTGCAATCCGGTACCAGCCATTATTTCGGCGACGGATTTGCAAGAGCGTTTGACATCACGTTCCAGGGCAGGGATAATTCTGTCTGCTACCCTCACCAGACCTCCTGGGGATTGAGCACCCGCATTATCGGCGGAATCATTATGACCCACGGAGATAACGACGGCCTGGTTCTGCCCCCTGCGATCGCACCGATTCAGGTTGTGATCGTGCCGGTGGCTCAGCACAAGGAAGGCGTTCTGGAAAAGGCGAGAGAACTGGAGCAAAGGCTCAAAAAGGTTTGCCGCGTTCTGGTCGACGACAGTGATCAGTCGCCTGGCTGGAAGTTTGCTCAGTATGAAATGAAAGGGGTACCGATCCGTTTGGAGATCGGCCCAAAGGATATCGAGAAGGATCAATGCGTGCTGGTTCGCAGAACCGACAGAGAAAAGAGCTTTGTTTCTCTGGCCGACCTCGAACAGGCTGTGTTGGACCAGCTGGAAGCGGTTCGCAGGGGCATGTACGACACGGCGCTGAGTCGCCGCGAAAACATGACCTACACCGTCAAAACATTGGATGAATTCCGCAAGGTGGCGGACCAGAAGCCCGGCTTTATCAAAGCAATGTGGTGCGGAAGTCCCGAGTGTGAGGAAAAACTGAAAGATTTGGCTGGAGTTTCCTCCCGCTGTATGCCTTTCGAGCAGGAACAGATTACGGAGACCTGTGTCTGCTGTGGGCAGAAAGCCAAAGCGATGGTTTACTGGGGAAAGGCCTATTAAGCCATTTGCCGCCGAAACGGACGAAACCGATGGAAAACGACGCAAAAAGGGGAAAGAGGATGCCAGCCATCCCTTTCCCTTTTTTCCATCCACCGAAGAATAAGGAAGAAAGAAAGGAGAAACCTATGAAAAAGCTTTGGAAAGTTCTGATAATGTTAACGGCTGTATCGATGGCTGCTGCTGCGCTGGCTGGGTGGCGGCTCAGCCGCTGGGCCGGACGTGATGCCTGTGCGGTGGGCGTGATTGGCTCGGCGGACGGCCCTACCTCGATCATTGTGACTGACGGTAGAGGACAGGGAGTGACAAGGGCTGTTTTTCGTCTGGTCTTCTTCTTTGCAAACGCCTTTTCTTCTCAGGGTGCCTGGTGGTGCGAGCGCAGCGGGAAAGAGCGATCTGCAGGAAAGGTGGGGCGGCCATGAAAAAACCACTTACGGCGTGTACAACGGCTGCGCTGGTGTTTTCTTCTGCCGCAGTGGTACACGGGTGGACCCAATATCGGCAGTGCCTCCCCCAGCCTGTTCTATTTGCCAAAGAGATCGATTCACGGGAAGACCTCAAGCTTCTGGATGGCCCGACTTCCATTCTGGCCAGTGAGCGTTCGCTGCAGGGCCCCTGGGGACTGTTTTACAGGGCTTCCCTGTTTTTTGCCAATCGAATGATTTCTGCCCGGGGAACTGTGATCCGGCAAAAACAAACTACTTCTGAAAAAAGGAGGAGCTGAAATGAAACGACTGATTGCGGCAGGGGCCGCTGCTGCGCTGCTGTTCTCTCTGCTGACCGGCTGCGCGGAGCGCGGCGGGCAAAGCTCGGCGCCTTCTTCTTCCGAAGAGGTCTCCGCACCGGAGTCCTCTCAGTCGGAGTTCTCGGTTCCCGAATCCTCCGAGCCGGAAAGCTCGGATCAGGTTTCAACCGCGGCAGTGCGCCGCGAGCTGTTTCAATTTCAAAATAATGGGAAAAACTATACGGTAGCGTATCCGGTGTTTCTGGGAATGAAGCATTCGGAGGCTCTGAATGCTGCCGTGAAGGAAGCGGCGCTGCGCGACGTGGAGCAGAATGGCTATGCGGAGGAGCGGGATGCTTCGAGCAAGCAGGTAATACAGGTCACGATCCGCACCGATTACGAGCTGACGCGTCAGAGCGGCGACTTCGTCAGTGTGCTGTTTACCGTTTCATTCGGGCGCTCCGATGCTGCCCACCCGAGCAAATATACCAGGGCTGTCAATTTCGATCTGCAGTCCGGCAAGGTGCTGGCTGCGTCCGATCTGCTCGAGGATGACGAGGATCTGTATGAGGTGATCTGGGAAGCCGTGCGCGACAACGCTCCGGCAGAGATCGTAGACGCACTCCCCTCTGAGATCATTGCGCAGAACAAGGCGGAAACCTCCGTGTATATGACGCCGGACGGAATCGGTTTTTCCCTGCCGGTGCCCTACGCGCTGGGCGATGTGTATCAGATCGTGGTACCGTATTTTGAGATGAAGCCCTATTTAAAGGTGGAAGCCAACCCTGAGGGATACACGCCGTATGAGCTGCCGGAAGAGGAATTGGAGAACGCCGTAGTATCTCACTAAATTTTTGTTTGATTTCAATAATAATCACATAAAAATTTCTTGCAGAAAAGAGAAAATAATTCTTGCGTTCCCATAAGGAATATGGTATTATAATAAAGCGTGACTGCGACAGATATGCGATGAAGCGGGAGGTTGCGGCAGATTTGCCGGTTTTTCCGTGGAGTATGTCCGATTTTAAACCGGGCGACAGATATTTTGGGACAGAACAGGCCACGAGTGCGCCGTTTTGCCCAGACGTTTTTTTGTGCCTTTCCCGGATTAACTTCGTTTCCGAAGTCAATCCGGTTTTTAGTGTTCTAGGGAGAAACACCCGGAACAGTGTTAGGTTTTAAAAACGCCGCCCGCCAACTATTTACAAGGAGGCGATTCAACGTGGCAGTCAAAGAAAAAATCAGGATCAGAATCAAGGGGTACGATCATCAGCTGGTGGATCAGTCCGCAGAGAAGATCGTGGCAACGGCAAAGCGTACAGGCGCCAGAGTTTCCGGCCCGGTTCCGCTGCCGACAGAGAAGCAGGTTGTCACCATCCTGCGCGCTGTTCACAAGTACAAGGACAGCCGTGAGCAGTTCGAGATGAGAACCCACAAAAGACTGATCGACATCCTCAGACCCTCTAACAAAACAGTAGAGGCGATGATGGGCCTGGAACTTCCCGCGGGCGTCGAGATTGAGATCAAGCTCTAATCGACCAACCGAGCGGCTGGGGTCATGTTGGTGAAACACCAACCAATAACCTGCATAGGAGGTAAAAAACATGCAAAAGGCAATCATTGGCAAGAAGATCGGCATGACGCAGATCTTCGATGAAAAGGGGAACGTTGTCCCTGTCACTGTTGTAGAAGCCGGTCCCTGCGTCGTTTCGCAGAAGAAGACGGTTGAAAACGACGGTTATGCGGCAATTCAGGTCGGTTTCGGCGACAGAAAGCTGAACCGTTTGAATAAGCCCCTGAAGGGCCATTTCGCGAAAGCGGATGTAGCTCCCAAAAGAACTCTGAGAGAGTTCAGACTCTCCAACACAGACGCCTATAACGTAGGCGACCTGATCAAGGCCGACGTCTTCGAAAAAGGGGACAAGGTCGATGTTTCCGGCACCAGCAAAGGTAAGGGCTACGCCGGCGCGATCAAGCGCTGGAACTTCCAGAGACTGAAGGAAACCCACGGTACCGGCCCTGTTGCCAGACACCGCGGTTCTCTGGGCGCCAACTCCAGTCCTTCCAGAGTGTTCAAGGGCCTGAAGGCCGCCGGACACATGGGTGCTGAAAAGGTTACCGTTCAGAATTTGACCGTTGTCAAGGTGGACACTGAAAACAATTTGATCGCTATCAAAGGGGCTATCCCTGGTCCTAACGGCGGCGTTGTTGTCATCCGCGACAGCGTGAAGGCGTAAGGGAAGGAGGAATTAGAATGCCGAAAGTAGCAGTACTTGATATGGCTGGTAAGGAAGTTGGACAAATCGAGCTTTCTGAAGCCGTATTTGGAATTGAACCCAATGTCGCAGTAATGCATGAGCTGGTGAAAAACTATCTGGCAAATCAGCGGCAGGGCACACAGTCCGCGCTGACCCGCTCGGAGGTTGCCGGCGGCGGCAGAAAACCCTGGCGCCAGAAGGGTACCGGCCACGCAAGACAGGGCTCCATCCGCGCTCCCCAGTGGAGACACGGCGGTGTCGTATTTGCGCCGAAGCCCCGCGACTACAGATATACCGTGAACAAGAAGGTTCGCCGTCTTGCCATGAAATCTGCTTTCTCCAGCAAGGTCATCGACAACGAGATTGTTGTTCTGGACCAGATTGCAATGGACGAATACAAAACAAAGGTGATCGTTTCCATGCTTCAGGCGCTCGGCGCTGAGAAGAAGGCCCTGATTGTTCTCCCCGAGGAGAATAAGAAGGTCATCGCTTCCGCTGCGAACCTGCAGGGCGTGAAAACCGCCACCGTAAACACTCTGAATGTCTATGACATCCTCAATGCCGATAAGTTCATCGTGCTCAAGGATGCCGTAGCCAAGATCGAGGAGGTGTATGCATAATGACTGCACATGAGATTGTCATCCGCCCGATCATTACGGAAAAGAGCATGAGCGCCATTGGCTTCAAAAAGTACACCTTCGAGGTTGCCCGCAATGCCACAAAGATTGATATTGCGCGCGCTGTCGAGGAGCTTTTTAAGGTCAAGGTCGCAAAGGTGAATACCCTGCATGTTCGCGGACATCTGCGCCGCCAGGGCAGAACCCAGGGCTATACCGCCGCGTGGAAAAAAGCGGTTGTTTCCCTTACCGAGGACAGCAAGCCGATCGAATTCTTCGAGGGTATGATGTAATATCGCCTGTCGATATTACAATGTGTATACAGAATCCTGCCGATCCTGAGGCAGGGGCAAAGTATGGGGATTTGGCTGATCCCCGCAAAGCCATAACAAGGAGTGTGAAACCGAATGCCTATTATTAATTATAAACCGACTACCGCGGGCCGCCGCAACATGTCGGTAACAGATTATTCTCAGCTTTCCAAGAAGGGCCCTGAGAAGAGCCTGCTGGAGCCGCTGAATAAAAAGTCCGGCCGTAACAGCTATGGCAGAATTACGGTTCGCCATCGCGGAGGCGGAAACCGCAAAAAGTACCGCGTGATCGATTTCAAGCGTCAGAGAGCAGACGTTCCGGCGAAGGTTCTTACCCTGGAGTATGATCCGAACCGCTCCGCTTTCATCGCGCTCATTCAGTATGAGGATGGCCAGAAGAGCTACATTATCGCTCCTCACGGCCTGAAAGTCGGCGACACGGTTGTTTCTGGCACAGGCGCCGACATTAAGCCCGGCAATGCGCTGCCTCTTTCTGCGATCCCGACCGGTACCTTCATCCACAACGTTGAGCTGTACCCCGGCAAAGGCGGCCAGCTGGCTCGTTCGGCCGGCAACCAGGCTCAGCTGATGGCGAAGGAAAACGGCATGGCGCTGCTGCGTTTGCCCTCCGGCGAACTGCGCAACGTTTCTCAGCTGTGCATGGCCACCATCGGCCAGGTCAGCAACCTCGACCACGAGAACGTAAAGATCGGTAAAGCCGGTCGCAAGCGCCACATGGGCTGGCGTCCTACCGTTCGCGGATCTGTTATGAACCCGAACGATCACCCCCACGGCGGTGGTGAAGGTAAGTCTCCCGTCGGCCGTCCCGGCCCTGTAACCCCCTGGGGTAAACCCGCACTGGGCTACAAGACCCGTTCTAAGAAGAACCGCTCCGATAAATTTATCGTGAAGCGCAGAAACAGTAAGTAAGGCGGACAGAAAGGAGCTTAACTGATGAGCAGAAGTGTGAAAAAGGGTCCTTATGTTCAGCCCGTTCTGCTGAAAAGGATTCAAGAGATGAACGCCGCCGGCGAAAAGAAAATCGTCAAGACCTGGAGCAGAGCTTCGATTATTTTCCCGGATTTCGTCGGTCATACGATTGCCGTCCACGACGGCCGCAAGCATGTTCCGGTTTATGTTACCGAAGATATGGTTGGGCACAAGCTCGGTGAGTTTGCCCCCACCAGAACCTTTAAAGGTCACGCCGGATCCAAAACTACCCGATAAAGGCCGAAAGGAGTGTATACAATGGAAGCAAGGGCTTATTTGAAATACGCCCGTATTTCTCCCCGCAAGGTATCGATTGTGCTGGATTTGATCCGGGGCAAGGAGACAGACCTTGCTATGGCTATCCTGAAGCATACCCCAAAGGCCGCATGTGAAGACCTTCAGAAACTGCTGAAGTCGGCCATTGCAAATGCTGAGAATAACCATAACATGGACGTTACCAGACTGTACGTTGCTGAGTGCTTCGTCAGCCCTGGCCCGATCCTCAAGCGCATTCGCCCCAGAGCGCAGGGTCGCGCGTTCAGAATTTTGAAAAGAACTTCGCACGTTACCCTCGTGCTCAAGGAAAAAGAATAGCGGAGGAGGTAAACTATGGGCCAGAAAATCAATCCCCACGGCTTTCGTGTGGGCGTAATTAAAGATTGGGATTCCCGCTGGTTCGCGAAGGACAATGTCTTTGGCGACACCCTGGTCGAGGATTACAAGCTGCGTAAAACACTCAAGAAGCAGCTCGCTTCCGCGGGTGTTCCGAAAATTGAGATCGAGCGCGACGCTTCCAAGGTTCGCGTTCACATTCACTGCGCAAAGCCCGGCATGGTCATCGGCAAGGGCGGCGCAGAGATCGAGAAGCTCCGTGTGCAGTGCGAAGCGATGCTGGGCAAGCCGGTATCCATCAATATCGTCGAGGTGAAATCCCCCGATTTGAACGCACAGCTCGTTGCGGAGAATATTGCCCAGCAGCTCGAAAAGAGAATTTCGTTCCGCCGTGCAATGAAACAGTGCATGGGCCGCGCCATGAAGCTCGGCGCGAAGGGCATCAAGACTCAGGTTTCCGGCCGTTTGGGCGGTGCTGAAATTGCCCGTACCGAGCACTACCATGAGGGTACTATCCCGCTGCAGACCATCCGTGCAGACATCGACTACGGTTTTGCCGAGGCTGCTACCACCTACGGCCGCATTGGCGTGAAGGTGTGGATCTACAGAGGCGAGGTTCTCCACGATAACCGCAAGCCCAAGAGGGAAGGAGGCAATAAATAATGTTGCTGCCTAAACGCGTGAAATACCGCAGAGTGCACCGCGGTCGTATGACCGGTAAGGCATATCGCGGCAGTCAGGTCGCATACGGCGATTTCGGCCTTCAGGCCCTTGAGCCCGCCTGGATCACCTCGAACCAGATTGAGGCCGCCCGTATTGCCATGACTCGTTACACAAAGAGATTCGGTAAAGTCTGGATTAAGATTTTCCCCGATAAGCCTGTCACCAAGAAGCCGGCAGAAACCCGCATGGGTTCCGGTAAGGGCGCACCCGAGTACTGGGTGGCCGTTGTAAAGCCCGGCAGAGTGATGTTCGAAATCGGCGGCGTTGCCGAGGCAACCGCCAGAGAGGCAATGCGCCTTGCTGCAAACAAGCTGCCGATCAAATGCAAGTTTGTCAAGAAGGAAGAAACGGGTGGTGAGCAATCATGAAGGCCGCAGAGATTAGAGAGTTGACAACCGAAGAGCTGCAGAGCAAGCTGAAGGATCTGAAAGAAGAGCTTTTCAACCTGCGTTTTCAGCTTGCCATTAATCAGCTTGACAACCCGATGCGAATTTCCGCTGTCAAGAAAGACATTGCCCGCATTAAGACCGTGCTGCGTGACAATGAGCTGAAGGACAGCGCGAAAGCGTAATGGGAAGGGAGGATTAAGCTGTGAGTGACAGAAATATGAGAAAAACCAACGTCGGCAAGGTCGTCAGCAATAAGATGGACAAAACCGCCGTTGTCGCTATCCAGGACAGCGTGAAGCATCCGCTTTACAACAAGATTATCAAGCGTACTGTGAAACTGAAGGTTCATGACGAAAACAACGAGTGCAACATCGGTGACCGTGTGCGTGTGATGGAGACCCGTCCCCTTTCCAAAGAAAAAAGATGGCGTCTTGTCGAGATTATTGAGAAAGCAAAATAAGTAGCTTTCAGCGAAGGAGGAACGCACTGTGATACAACAGCAGACTTACCTCAAGGTTGCCGACAACACCGGCGCGAAAGAGCTTATGTGCATTCGCGTGCTGGGCGGCACCGGCAGAAGGTATGCCAATATTGGCGACGTTGTGGTAGCTTCGGTCAAAAAAGCAGCACCCGGCGGCGTTGTTAAAAAAGGCGACGTTGTTAAAGCGGTTATTGTTCGTACCGCTTTTGGCGTTCGCCGCCACGACGGAACGTATATCCGCTTCGACGAGAACGCGGCGGTTATTATTAAGGACGACAAAAACCCCAGGGGCACGCGTATCTTTGGGCCCGTTGCCAGAGAGCTGCGCGATAAGGATTACCTGAAAATCTTAAGCCTTGCCCCGGAAGTACTGTAATGGAGGTGTTCACTAATGAATAACAAAGTTCATGTAAAAACTGGTGACACCGTCATCATTTTGAGCGGCAAAGAGCGCGGCAAGCAGGGGAAGGTTCTGGCGGTCAGCCCCAAAGAGGGCAAAGTGATCGTCGAGGGCCGCAACATGGTAACAAAGCATGTAAAGCCCCGTAAAATGGGTGCCCCGGGCGGACTCGTAAAGGCCGAGGGCGCTCTGTACGCCTGCAAGGTTCAGATCGTTTGCCCTCGCTGCGGAAAGCCCACTCGTGTTGCGCATAAGCTCTATGAGGACGGCACCAAAGACCGCGTTTGCGTAAAATGCGGCGAGTCGCTGTAAGGGAGGAAGAATACGACATGGCCAGACTGAAGGAGTTTTACAAGCAGGAGGTCTCGCCCGCGCTCATGAAGAAATTCAGCTACAAGAGCGTGATGGAGATCCCCAAGCTCGAAAAAATCGTCATCAATGTAGGCGCCGGCGAAGCCCGTGACAATTCTAAGGTAATCGACGCCATCATGACTGACATTGCAGCGATTACCGGCCAGAAGCCCCAGGTTTGCAAGGCGAAGAAATCCGTTGCGAACTTTAAGCTGCGTGAAGGCATGAACATCGGCGTGAAGGTTACGCTCAGAGGCGAGAACATGTATGAGTTTATCGACCGTTTCTTCAACGTCGCGCTGCCCCGCGTTAGAGACTTTAGAGGGATCAATCCGAATTCCTTTGACGGACGCGGCAACTACAACATGGGCATCAAGGAGCAGCTGATTTTCCCCGAGATCGAGTACGATAAGATCGACAAGGTGCGCGGAATGGATATCTGCTTCGTAACCACCGCAAAAACCGACGAAGAGGCCCGCGAGCTGCTGACGCTGATGGGCGCTCCGTTTGCGAGATAAGGAGGGATTATTGTGGCCAAAACATCAATGAAAATCAAACAGCTGAGGACGGCGAAATTTTCCTCCAGAGAGCATAACCGCTGCAAAATCTGCGGCCGGCCGCATGCTTATCTCCGCAAGTTCGGGATTTGCCGCATATGCTTCCGCGAGCTTGCCCATAAGGGTGAGATCCCGGGCGTGAAAAAAGCCAGCTGGTAAAGCAAAGGAGGGAACGGTATGCAGATTACAGATACAATCGCTGATTTGCTCACCCGTATTCGCAACGCGAATGCTGCCAAGCACGATTCCGTTGAGATCCCCAAGAGCAACATGAAAGAGTCTATCATCAAGATTCTGGTTGAAGAGGGATATGTAAAGAACTACACGGTGATCGAGGACGGCAAACAGGGGATTCTGAAAGTGAATCTGAAGTACGGCGAGGGCAAGACCCCCGTCATCAAAGGCCTGCGCAGAGTGTCGAAACCCGGCCTGCGCATTTATTCCAACGCAGAAGATCTGCCCAAGGTTCTCAAGGGCCTCGGTATCGCGGTCATTTCTACCTCCAAGGGCGTCATGACGGACCGTCAGGCGCGCAAAGAGAATGTAGGCGGCGAAGTTCTGGCGTTTATTTGGTAAACAAGGGGGTGCTATTATGTCGCGAATTGGAAGAAAACCCATAAATATTCCCGCTGGCGTCGAAGTGAAAATCGACGGCAACGTTGTTACTGTTAAGGGAGCAAAGGGAACTCTGACACAGCAGTTCCACCCGAACATGACGATCTCTCAGGAGGGCAGCGAGCTTATCGTGACCCGCCCGAACGACGAGAAGGAAAACCGTGCGCTGCACGGCCTGACCCGCACGCTGGTGCACAACATGGTGGTCGGTGTGACAGAGGGCTTCAAGAAGGAGCTCGACGTTCTGGGTGTTGGTTACCGTGTGCAGAAGCAGGGCAAGGACCTGGTCATGAACCTGGGTTATTCCCATCAGGTGATCGTGTCTGAGACAGACGAGATCCAGATCGAAGCTCCCACGCCCAACAAGATCATCATTCATGGGATCGACAAGCAGAAGGTTGGCCAGTTTGCCGCGGAAGTCCGCGAGAAACGTCCGCCGGAGCCGTATAAGGGCAAGGGAATTCGTTATGCTGGTGAATTTGTCCGCCGTAAGGAAGGCAAGGCCGGTAAGGGCTCGAAGAAGTAACTGAAGGAGAGTGAATCAATATGGTGAACAAGGCTGATACAAATAAAGCCAGACTGAACCGCCACCGTCGTGTGCGCGGCAAGGTTACGGGCACTGCAGAGCGCCCGCGCCTGAATGTATTCCGCTCCGCCAAGAACATCTACGCCCAGATTATCGACGATGTTGCGGGAGTTACTCTCGCGGCAGCTTCCACGCTGGACAAAGAGTTTACTGGCAATGGCGGAAACAAGGAAGCCGCAAAGCAGGTTGGCGAACTGATCGCTAAGCGCGCGGCTGAGAAGGGGATCACCGAGGTCGTGTTCGACCGCGGCGGTTATATTTTCCACGGCCGCGTCAAAGAGCTGGCCGAAGGCGCCCGCGAGGGCGGCCTCAAGTTCTGAGAGAAGGAGGAATACTTTTGGCTAGAATTGACGCATCTACTTTGGATCTGAAAGAGCGCGTGGTTGCCATCAACCGCGTATCCAAAACCGTAAAGGGCGGACGTATCTTCAAGTTTGCCGCTCTGGTAGTTGTCGGTGACGGCAACGGAACAGTCGGTTTCGGTATTGGTAAGGCAGGAGAAGTTCCGGATTCCATCCGCAAGGGAATTGAGGACGCTAAGAAGAACCTGATCAAGGTTTCTCTGCGCGGCAGCACGATTCCTCACGAAGTCATCGGCGCATACGGCGCAGGCCGCGTGCTGATGAAGCCCGCCGCTCCCGGTACCGGTGTTATCGCCGGCGGTGCGGTTCGTGCGGTAGTAGAATCTGCTGGTATTAAAGACATTCGTACCAAGGCACTGCGCTCCAACAACCCGTGCAACGTGGTTCGCGCGACCATTGAAGGTCTCGCTCAGCTGCGCACTGCCGAAGAGGTTGCTGCGATCCGCGGTAAATCGGCAAAAGAGATTCTGTAACAAGGGGGGCAGCAATATGGCACAGATTCACATCAAGTTGGTAAAAAGCCTGATCGGCAGCCACAAGGACCAGATTGCGACCGCTCAGTCCCTTGGTTTGCATAAGATCGGCGACTGCACTACGCAGCCCGATAATCCTCAGACCAAAGGCAAGGTGGCAAAGATTATCCACCTCATCGAGGTAAGCAAAGCGTAAGCAAGGAGGTGCGAGTAAATGAAGTTGCATGACTTATCTGCAGTACCCGGGTCCACCCAAACGGCCCGTAGAATCGGCAGAGGACACGGCTCCGGCTGGGGCAAAACCTCCGGCAAGGGTCATAAGGGCCAGAAGGCCAGAGCTGGCCGTGGGTTCCGTGCAGGTTTCGAAGGCGGCCAGATGCCTCTGCAGAGAAGACTTCCCAAAAGGGGCTTTGTCAATATTTTTGCGAAGGACATCGTTGCGATCAACGTTGGTACGCTGGAATCCTTTGAGAACGGCGCGGTGGTCGATATTCAGGCTCTGCTGGATGCCGGCATCGTGAGAAATTCCTTTGACGGAGTGAAGATTCTTTCAAACGGCAAGCTGACCAAAAGCTTGACAGTAAAGGCAACGTCCTTCTCTGAAGCGGCAAAGCAGAAGATTGAGGCTGCCGGTGGGAAGGCAGAGGTGATCTGAGTTGTTTTCTACAATGAAGAATGCCTGGGCAATTCCCGATCTGCGTAAAAAAATTCTGTTTACACTGTTCATAATCGTTGTGTTCCGGTTTGGCGCCGTGATTACGGTGCCCTTCCTGAACGTGGAAGCCCTGCAGGGTTTAATGGGCCAGGTTGGCGAGTCGGGCAACGCGCTGGGGTATTTAGATATGCTCTCCGGCGGTGCGTTCGCAAACGCTACCCTGTTTGCCATGAGCGTTACACCCTACATCAACAGCTCCATTATTCTGCAGCTGCTGACTGTGGCCCTGCCTCCTCTGGAGCGCTTGGCCAAAGAGGGCGAAGAGGGCCGCAAGAAGATTGCCGCCATTACCCGTTACGTCACCGTTGTGCTGGGCCTGATTCAGGGTACCGCTTACTACTTCTATCTGCACAACAGCTCTTATGAGGGAACCCCCATCACCATGTTCAACAGTGGTTGGGAGCAGGCCTTCTCGGCTGTGGTTATCATCTTCACCTTCACCGCCGGTACGGCGCTGATGATGTGGATGGGCGAGCAGGTCAACAAGTACGGTATCGGCAACGGTATTTCGATCCTGCTGTTCTCTGGTATTGTGGCGCGTATGCCGCATATCATGAACACGCTGGGCAAATACCTGCAGATTGCCAATCAGGATCCTTCCACCTATGGCAAGTATTATGCGTTTGTTCCGATCTTCGTCGTTTTGTTCCTGGCGGTCATCTGGTTCATCGTTCTGATGAACAACTCCGAGCGCCGGATTCCGATCCAGTATGCCAAGCGCATGGTGGGACGCAAAATGTATGGCGGTCAGGCCAGCCATATTCCGATCAAGATTGCGATGTCCGGCGTTATGCCGATCATCTTCGCAAGCTCGATCCTGGCCATTCCCAGCACCATTCAGCTGTTCACCAACCCGAAGAGCGGCTTCTGGAAAGGTTTCCTGGATGCCTTCTCCTCTACCGGCTGGATGTACTCGCTGGTGTATTTCCTTCTGATTGTTATGTTTGCGTATTTCTATGTTACCATTCAGTATAATCCGATTGAAATGGCCAATAATCTTCGTCAAAGCAACGGTACGATTCCGGGTGTTCGCCCCGGCAAGCCGACCTCCGATTTTATTTCTAGAATCCTTTCCAAGCTTACCCTGATTGGCGCTTTGTTCCTGGCTGTAGTTGCCCTGCTGCCCATTATTTTCGGTGCGGCAACAGGAATGCACAACATGTCTCTGGGCGGTACCTCTCTTATCATTTTGGTAGGCGTCGCTCTGGATACAGTCAAACAGATGGAGTCTCAGATGATGATGCGCCATTACAAGGGCTTTCTTGATTGACAGGTAGGCTTTTGAAAACAACATGGGGAGAGAGGGAAAAGGATTATGAAAATCATACTTCTTGGCGCTCCGGGCGCCGGCAAAGGCACGCAGGCTGAAGTAATCTGCGAGCGTTTGTCTATTCCCGCCATTTCTACGGGAACGATAATTCGAGAAGCGCTGAAAAGCGGTACTGAAATGGGCCGGAAAGCAAAGTCCTATATGGAAGCCGGCCAGCTGGTCCCCGATGAGATCGTGATCGGTATCATCGAGGAAAGACTGGCAAAGGGCGACTGTGAAAATGGATTTATCCTGGACGGTTTCCCGAGAACCATTGTTCAGGCCGAGGCTCTGGATAAAATGGGATTTCCGATCGATAAGGTCATCGATATCGAGGTGACCGACGAGGACATCGTCGCCAGAATATCCGGACGCCGTGTCTGCGACAACTGCGGCGCAATCTACCATGTGCGGTATAAACCCAGCAAGGTGGAGGGCGTTTGCGACAAGTGCGGCGGCACCCTTTCTCAGCGTAAGGATGACCAGCCCGAAACAGTGAAGGAACGGCTGAAAGTTTACCATGAGCAGACTGAGCCGCTGAAGGAATATTACCAGAAGCAGGGCAAACTGTTCATTGTGGAAGGGGAAGAGCATATTGCGGATACGACCCGCAAGACTCTTGCTATATTGGAAGAGGCGCAGTCATGATTGTGCTTAAAACAAGCCGCGAGCTTGCAGCGATGCGGGTAGCGGGAAGAATTTCAGCCAATGCATTAAAACTGGCAGGCCAGGCGGTCGAACCCGGTGTTTCTACCTGGGAGATCGACCGCATTGCCCGCCGCTATATCGAAAGCGAGGGTGCAAAGCCTTCCTTTCTGGGATACGGCGGGTTTCCGGCCAGCGCCTGCATTTCGGTGAATAATGTGGTTATCCACGGCATACCCAGCAAGGATTTGATCCTGGGGCACGGTGATATTGTCAGCATCGACATCGGCGCGTTTTATGAGGGCTTTACAGGCGACAACGCCTACACGTTCGCGTGCGGCGATGTTTCCCCCGAAGCACAGCGCCTGATGGATACAACCCGAGAGAGCCTTTACGAGGGCATCCGCGCCGCAAAGGCCGGCAATAGGGTTGGCGATATCGGCCATGCGGTGCAAACGTATGTCGAAGCACGCGGTTACTCGGTGGTACGCGATTTTGTCGGCCACGGAGTAGGCGCGAAGCTGCACGAAGATCCTAGTGTACCGAATTTTGGCGCGCCCGGCCGGGGCGTGCGATTGTTACCTGGCATGACGATAGCCATTGAGCCAATGGTGAATGCCGGAGTGCATACCGTCAAAACATTATCTGACGGCTGGACCACCGTTACAACAGACGGCAAGCTGGCCGCTCATTACGAGCATTCGATTGCCATCACCGCGGATGGTCCTGTCATTTTGACCTTACCGGATTAAGGGGAATCAGGATGGATTTTGTTAGAGGGCTTGTTGTCCGGTCACTAAGAGGGCGCGACAAAGGTGAATTTTTAGTGGTGCTGGAGGCTTCCGGCCGCGAGGTTGTTGTCTGCGACGGAAAACACCGCCCGCTCGAAAGACCCAAACGCAAGAACCCGGTTCACCTTGCCGCGACAAACACCTTGCTTAGCTCGATGAACACCAACCGTGAAATCCGCTGTGCCCTGCGGCGCTTTTCGCAGGACAGCTGATTTCTGCAAGAGGAGGTTATGCTGATTTATGTCAAAACAAGATGTGATCGAAATAGAAGGTACCGTAACAGAAGCTCTGCCGAACGCGATGTTTAACGTAGAGCTGCCGAACGGCCACACGATACTGGCGCATATCTCCGGCAAGCTGCGTATGAATTTCATCCGCATTCTGCCTGGCGATAAGGTTACCGTAGAGCTTTCGCCCTATGACCTTACACGCGGACGTATCACCTGGCGTTCGAAATAAAACCGTGAAATCCGATTTGTTTAACGACTTCATCAAGGAGGGCGCACAGAATGAAAGTCAGACCTTCTGTAAAGAAAATTTGCGAGAAGTGCAAAATCATTAAGCGCAAGGGAAAGATCATGGTTATTTGTGAGAATCCCAAGCATAAACAGCGCCAGGGCTGATGGCGTAATTTGATCTTATGGAGGTGCAACCAGTATGGCGCGTATATCAGGTATCGATTTGCCCAGAGACAAACGCATTGAAATTGGGCTTACCTATATTTTTGGAATTGGCCGCAAGACTGCCAATGATATTCTGAAGGCAACCGGTGTCAGTCCGGACACCCGCGTTCGCGATCTGTCTGAAGACGACACTGCAAAGCTGAGAGAGTATATCGACCACAACTGCCGCGTGGAAGGCGATCTGCGTCGCGACGTGGCGTTCGACATCAAACGATTGATCGAAATCGGCTGCTACCGCGGAATCCGTCATCGCAAGGGCCTGCCCGTTCGCGGCCAGCGTTCCAAGACGAATGCCCGCACTCGCAAGGGCCCCAGAAAAACCATGGCAAACAAGAAGAAATAAGCGAAGTCAGGAGGGATTACTCAGATGGCAGCACAAAAAGGCGGTAAGAAAACTACCGCAGTCCGCAGACGCCGCGAACGCAAGAACATCGAACGCGGTGCTGCTCACATTCAGTCTACTTTCAACAATACAATTGTTACCATTACCGATGTGCAGGGCAATGCAATTTCCTGGGCCAGCTCCGGTGAGCTGGGCTTCAGAGGCTCCAGAAAGTCCACTCCCTTTGCCGCGCAGTCTGCAGCGGAAACAGCCGCCAAGATCGCGATGGAGCATGGTATGAAATCGGTAGAGGTTTTCGTTAAGGGACCGGGCGCCGGCCGTGAAGCCGCGATTCGCGCGCTGCAGGGCGCCGGGCTTGAGGTCAGCATGATTAAAGATGTGACCCCCATCCCCCACAACGGATGCCGCCCGCCCAAGAGAAGACGCGTTTAGTACCAAAACCGATTTTTTAGGAGGTGCAACCTTATTATGGCAAGATATACAGAGGCTGTGTGCAAGCTGTGCCGCCGCGAAGGCCAGAAGCTCTTTTTAAAGGGCGAGCGCTGCTACACAGACAAGTGCGGAGTTGGCCGCAGAGCATATGCCCCGGGCCAGCACGGCCAGGGACGCAAGAAGACTTCTGAATACGGTCTGCAGCTGCGTGCAAAGCAGATGACCAAGCGCTTTTACGGCGTTCTGGAGAGCCAGTTCAGAGGCTACTATGACATGGCTACCCGCATGGAAGGCAAGACCGGCGATTTGCTGCTCGGAATTCTCGAGAGCCGCCTGGACAACGTTGTGTACCGTTTGGGCTGGGGCAGTTCCCGTGCGGAAGCTCGCCAGCTGGTCGTTCACGGTCACTTCACCATCAATGGCAAGCGTGTAGATATCCCCTCTTACCTGACAAAACCGGGTGAGGTTATTTCAATCAAGGAATCTAGCCGCAGCAGCGACAAGATCAAGGCTGTGCTGGAGGCGAACGCTTCCCGCCCTGTACCGAAATGGGTGGAACTCAACCGTAACACTCTCGAAGCCAAGGTTCTGGCATTCCCCGAGCGTGAAGACATTGAGCTGGCAGTTGACGAAACTCTCATCGTTGAGTTGTACTCCAAGTAATGCCTTTGCGCAAGGCCAGTGTACATGACGGCAAAGCAATTTGCTTATGTGTGAAGGAGGTTCGCTGATGATTGAGATCGAAAAGCCAAAAATCGAAACAGAAGAGTTATCCAGTGACGGAACCCACGGCATATTTGTTGTGGAACCGCTCGAGAGGGGCTTTGGCACCACCCTGGGCAACAGCCTGCGGCGCGTGCTGCTTTCCAGCCTGCCGGGCGTAGCTGTTACCTCGATTAAGATAGACGGTGTTCTGCACGAGTTTTCCACAATTCCCGGCGTGAAAGAGGATGTCACCGAGATCGTACTGAATATCAAGGGATTGACTGCCAAGCTGCACTGCGACGGCCCCAAAACCGTTGAGATCAGCGCGGAGGGCCCCGGCGAAGTGACAGCGAATTCCATCAAATGCGACAGTGAAGTGGAGATCCTGAATCCCGATATGCATATCGCCACTCTGTCCGATGGCGCCAAGCTGTATATGGAGCTGACTCTGGATAAGGGCCGCGGCTATGTTCCTGCCGATAAAAACAAGGCGAACATGCGCGGCGGCAGCAACAGCAGCGTGATTGGTGAACTTCCGGTCGATTCTATTTATACCCCGGTTTTAAAAGTGAATTACAATGTCGAGAATACCCGCGTAGGTCAGAGCATCGATTACGACAAGCTGACCATGGATGTGTGGACGAACGGCGTGATCAGCGCACAGGAGGCCGTTTCTTTGGCCGCCAAGGTGCTGACCGAACACCTGAATCTGTTTGTGGATCTGTCCGATAAGGGCAGCAGCACCGAGATCATGGTGGAAAAGGACGAGAAGGGCAAGGAAAAGGTACTGGAGATGACCATCGAAGAGCTGGATCTTTCCGTACGCTCCTTTAACTGCCTCAAGCGCGCCGGCATCAATACGGTAGAGGACCTGATCAACAAGTCTGAGGAAGACATGATGAAGGTTCGCAACCTGGGCCGCAAGTCTTTGGAGGAAGTTGTGTGGAAGATGGCTTCCCTCGGCTTTAGCCTGCGCAAGGACGACGAATAATGGATTAGCAAATAACTTGCAACCTAAGGTAAAAGGAGTGATATTTCGATGCCTGGAACCAGAAAGCTCGGAAGAGATACTGCTCATAGAACTGCGATGCTGAGAGGCATGGTTACCTTTTTGCTTGAAAACGGCAAAATCGAGACCACAGTAACCCGCGCCAAAGAGGTTCGCTCCCTGACGGAGAAGCTGATTACCCTGGCGCAGGAGAACAATCTGCATAACCAGCGCATGGCACTTTCCTTTATTACAAAGGAAGATGTGACCCACAAGCTGTTTTCTGAGATTGCCCCTAAATATACCGACCGTAAGGGCGGATATACCCGCATCACAAAGATCGGGCCGCGCCGCGGCGACGCAGCCGAAATGGCGATCATTGAGCTGATCTGATCGAACTGTTTCGATCGGTTTTATGAATAGAGAAAGCCCTCCCGATTTGGGAGGGCTTTCTTTTGTTTTTTTCAAAACCCTTTAAAACAGAAGGACTAATTGTTTGCGACAACGGAAGCAGTTTTAGCTGTTTTTCTTGCACGGAGTTTCTGCTACACATGCTTGTCATTTATGCTGGGGTGGACGCTTACTTTTGTCTTTCAATTTAATTTTAACAGAGTCATTTTAAGCGGGTACTCCCGCATTTCATTTCTGCTGGCGCAAGGCATGAGGGGCAACTTCTGCGCAGGCAGATAGGCTGCAAACAAACCATAAAAAGAAAAACAAAATCTTTCGTAAATACTCTTATAAGATTAAAAAGAAAAAGTCGACTTGGCCTGGGGACAAGCGAAAACTCTGCGGGGATTCGCGAACAAAAAACTCATTTTTATAACTGAAGCATAAAGCACCAAAAAGCGGGTTCGCCCCGGCTTGAGGAGGGAGCGAACCCTGTACAGCAAAGCTTTTTCAAAAAAATAGCCTTTTCAGGCTCAGACTGCCTTAATCCGCGAGGCTTTTCAGCTCTTCCAGAACAGAGCGGTATTCTTCGTCCAGCACCTCGCGATTCGCGCCGGGCATCGAGAGTTCGGAGACAATGCGGGCCAGACGTGTTTCCAGCACCATCCGCTGTGCAGCGTCCGGTTTTGGCCTCGGAGCTTGCGCTTGGCGCTGGTAATCGGAGAGGTTGCCATCGAACGCGCGGATGCGCTTGTTTTCGATCAGCAGCAGGCGGTTTGCCACGGCATCCACAAACGACTGGTCATGAGAAATGAACAGCAGCACGCCGGGGTAATCCGAAAGAATTTGCTGGACCGCTTCAATCGATGGCAGATCCAAGTAGTTTGTTGGCTCATCCAGCAGCAGAACATTCGTATCCGATACCAGCAGTTGTGCCAGCGACAGTTTGATTTTTTCTCCGCCGCTGAGAACGGCGGCTTTTTTCTGCACCGTGTCCCCGCGGAAAAGCAGACGAGCCAGTATGGTGCGCACCGTATTTTCGGGCTGCACGCTGTGCGCCAGCGCATTTTCCAGTACAGTCTGATTTTCATCCAGATTCTCAAATTCCTGGCGAAAATAACCAATACGGGCCTTGGGTGCACACGAAATGGCGCTGTTTCCTTCTGCAATCAGGCGAAACAGTGTTGTTTTTCCCGCGCCGTTTTCTCCAATTACGGCTGTGCGCGTGTGGTTCTTGATCTCAAAGCCGGCGTTCTGAAACAGAAGATTTTCTCCGTAGCCGAAAGTCAGGCCCCGGCAGGAAAAAACAATTTTGTTCTGCGGCGGGTCTGTCAGCGAAAAATCGAGCTGAATGCGCGGCAGCTCGCGCGGTTTTTTCCGCTCTTCCAGCCGTTCCAGCCGCGATTCCATCGCCTGGGTGCTTTTATGCAGCTTTTTGGCGATTTCTGTGGACTCCCGCTTATGCAGACGGGCTTCTGAATTGCCCATGCGCTTTGGTGCCTTGCGGATGCCTTTCGCGCGCTCCCGGGTGCCGACGATCGATTTTTGAAGCCGCGCCCGCTCGTCTGCATACTGCTGGTATTCAAATTCCGCACGCTCAAGAGCTTCCTGGTTCTGCCGGGCATAGGCGCTGTAATCACCCGTGTATTCAGTCACGCTGCCGTCGCGGATTTCGAGAATCCGATTGCAGACAGCGTCCAGCAAAGCGCGGTCGTGGCTGATGAGAATCAGCGTTTCGGCAGATTTCAGCCGTTTTGTCAGCATCTGAATTCCCGCATAATCCAGGTTGCTGGTCGGCTCGTCGGCCATCAGCAGGCAGCCGGAGCGCGACAGTGCATTGTCGATTTTCAGGCGCGTCTGCTCACCGCCGCTCAGGCGCTCATGCGAAAGGCGATCGCCCGGCAGAAACCGGCGGATTGCCTCGGGGTCGGCCTGTTCCTGCGAAAACTGCCGCAGGTAGGAAATGGGGCATATGCGCCGCACGGAACCTTCTTCCGGTTCGGTCTCCCCGGCCAGCAGCTCCATTAACGTTGTTTTTCCAGCGCCGTTTTCGCCGACAATGCCGATTTTGTCACCGGTATAAACCGTCAGGCGAGGGAGATCGAGAATCAGCCGATCGCCGTAATATTTTTTTAAATCAAAAACTTCCAGTAATATCAAAAAAATCTCTCCTTGCATCCTCTGGATGTGTCGGAAAGATCATAACAAAAATACACAGTAACAGCCTGCCCCGAGCGGAACAAGCACCTGCGCTGATTCTTTTTGATACGCCAATCCGACACCAACGGGCGCACTTCACCCGTTTTACCATTCTTTTATGATGGTTTTAGTCAGATCAGCAATTGCGCATGGCTTTTAAATACCGTACCTTTCTTCGGAATGCTTTCAGAATAACGGATTTCACCGGCTTTGTCAATGGTGAAATTTGTTTTGCTCCTGTTAAAACTGATTGTGTTTTCGACAATTAGTTAACTGTATGTTGAAAACACAATCGATTTTACTATTTGTTAATCGTATCAATTCCCAAAAAGGCTGTTTTCATGAGAAAACAGCCAGAGTACGCGTGAGGGAGCAGCGGGCGGAGTAAAAGCCCTTTCCAGGCTGTCCCGTAACGGATAGGCAGGTTTAACTTGCCCTCAGGCGCTCCACCACCGCCGGGAGTACGCTCAGAATATACTCGATATCTTCCTCGGTGTTCTGCTCGCCCAGCGTCAGACGCAGGGAGCCCTTGGCGAGCTGCGCAGGAATCCCAAGCGCCAGCAGCACGTGGCTGGCATCTAAGGAGCCGGCGGTGCAGGCCGAACCGGAAGAAGCGCAGATGCCCTGGCGGTCGAGAAGCAGAAGCATCGCTTCACCGTCAACTCCCTCAAAGCAAAGACTTACGTTGCCGGGCAAACGATGTTCGCGGTCGCCATTCAATGAGCTGCCGGGAATTTTCAGCGCGCCGTCGATCAGGCAGTCACGCAGAGTACGCAGGCGTTCGGCACGTTCCTCCATTGAGATGCAGGCCTCGCGCAGCGCCGCGGCCAGCCCCACAATCGATGCGAGGTTTTCCGTTCCCGCCCGCCGCCCGCGCTCCTGCGCGCCACCGTCGATCAGGTTCTGAATCAGGATTCCCCGGCGCACATACAATGCCCCAATGCCCTTGGGCGCATGCAGCTTGTGGCCGGAAAGCGAAAGCAGGCCAATGTTCTGCTCGGCTACATTGATCGGCAGGATTCCCACCGCCTGTACCGCGTCCGTGTGGAACAGTACGCCGTGTTCCCGGCAGATTGCCCCGATCTGTGCAATTGGCTGAATCGTGCCGATCTCATTGTTGGCGTACATCACGGATACGAGCGCGGTGTCGGGCCGGATGGCTGCCGCTACCTCTTCGGGGCGCACCAGACCGTTTTCATGGACGTCGAGGTACGTGACAGAAAAGCCCTCGCGTTCCAGAGCTCCAGCGGTATGCAGCACAGCATAGTGCTCAAAACGGGTGGTAATCAGATGCCGCTTGCCCTGCAGCGCGAGTTCATGGACGATCCCCTTGATTGCCCAGTTGTCCGATTCGCTGCCGCCGGCAGTAAAATAAAGTTCGCCGGGTCTTGCGCCGATGCACTCCGCAATGTCTTCGCGTGCCAGCTCGAGTGCGCGTTTGGCCTCACGCCCCTTGGAATAGAGGCTCGAGGGGTTGCCGTAACTTTCCGTCAGATAGGGCATCATAGCCCGCAGTACGGGCTCGGATATCGGTGTAGTGGCCGCATTATCTGCATATACAAATCGGTTCATAAGAATTCCTCCGTGCGCCATATTTGACGCGGTTCCATGTGCTGCAAGTCGGATTCTATATCGGGGACATTATGGTTTCGACTTGAATTGTTCTGCCGCCGCTACCGCCAGCCGGTCACAGCGTTCGTTTTCCGGGTGTCCCGCGTGACCCTTTACCCAGCGGATCGTCACGTGGTGCTGCTCCAGCAGATTCAGCAGGCGCTCCCACAAATCGCTGTTGAGAGCCGGTTTCTTATCAGCTTTTTTCCAGCCGTTTTTGCGCCAGGCTTTGGCCCATCCTTTTTCGATTGCGTCGCAGACGTATTTGGAATCACTCCAAAGCGTGATGTCGCAGGGCTCTTTCAGCAGAGAAATCGCTTCGATAACGGCGCTCAGCTCCATGCGGTTGTTGGTGGTGTGCGCCTCGCCGCCGCTGATCTCTTTTTCGCGGCCCTGATACCGCAGTACCGCACCCCATCCGCCCGGGCCGGGATTCCCCTGACAGGCTCCGTCTGTAAAAATTTCTACTTGTTTCACGTCTGCTGTCTCCGTTCTTTGTTTTTTTCTCTGTGATGTTGGCATACTATATTTTAATAAAGCAAGAAATGTTGTACTCTGCCGCCGTGATCGAGTGGCGGAATTCCGCCAACATAGCGGCAGAAGCTGCGGACATGGATTATATAAAAATGATAAAGCAATGATTTGCATCGGGTTATAAAGCGGAAAATCATGCTCCCAAAAAGCATGGATTCCGCCTGTGCGTTTCGGTGTATGGTCTTATTATACCAACCTTTTTTGCGTACCGCAACCGCCGGGCGCTCTACGGTACCACTTTGTGCTATGCTTGACATCATGGGGCAATCAGGTTACAATGAGACCAATCATATTAAGCGGATAAAACGATATTTTCCCCACGGAAAATTGATCAAATCCGCAGTGAATCGTTCATTTTCGCGGCAGCCCCGCGATGGATATAGACAATCGGATATTCCCCTGTATGCATCTGCATAGAAGGTCTGCGGCACCGTTTGTGCGCAGGCTGTGGTGGTTGTGTCCCCAAATTAAAATGGAGGTTATTTTGTGACAGAAAAAATGAATAATAATTCGCCTGCCGGCGCTGAGAAGAAGCCGGGCACCTTGTACGGAAAAGTGGTGGCCCGCAAACAGCCGGAGAAGGCCGCGCATGCGGAAGAGAGCAGGCTGGCGAAAGCGGAGAAGACGGCGGAGAAAACGGAAAAGGCAGCCGCCGTTAAGGCTGCGCCCAAAAGCGCACCCAGATCACAGAAGAAGGGTGGTCAGGGCGGCGGCAAGCAGCCGCGCGCGAAAGAGGCGCCGAAGAATGCGCCCAAGAGTGCCCCGAAGAACGCTCCCCGCAAGCCGGAAAAAAGCGTTCTCTTGCCGGAGGTGCTTGCCCAGGTTCAAAAGCAGGCCCAAAAACAGGCGCGCAAAAGGCCCAAAAAGGAACCGCAGAAGGAGAAGCCCTCGATTAAGGTTTATTTCCTCGGCGGCCTGAATGAGATCGGCAAGAACTTCACTCTGTTTGAGTGCGAGGGAGATATGATGATCATCGACTGCGGCATGGCGTTCCCCGACGGGGACATGCTCGGCGTCGACCTGGTGATCCCCGATTTTACCTTTGTCGAGCGCAATATCGATAAAATCCGCGGGGTCGTAATCACCCACGGGCATGAGGATCACATCGGTTCGCTGCCCTATCTGCTGAAACGGGTCAATCTGCCGCTGTACGGAACTGCCCTTACCTTAGGGCTGGTGGGCGGCAAGCTCAAGGAGCACGGCCTGGCCGGTAAAGTGAAGATGAATGTGGTTCGCCCCGGCGACACGGTCAAGCTGGGCTGCATGGCCTGCGAGTTCATCCATGTAAACCATTCGATTTCCGATTCCGTCGGCATCGCGATTCATTCGCCTGCGGGTACCCTGGTACACACCGGCGACTTTAAAATCGACTGCACTCCCACACAGGGCGAGATGATCGATCTCGGCCGGTTTGCCCAGCTGGGCAAGGAGGGCGTTTTGGCTCTGCTGGCCGACTCCACCAACGCGGAGCGCCCCGGCTTTACGATGACGGAGCGCAAGGTCAGCCAGTCGTTTGAAAATCTGTTTCTGCGTGCGGAAAAAAGCCGCATTATCATTGCGACGTTCGCGTCGAATATCAGCCGTGTGCAGCAGATCATCAACTGCGCCGTGAAATACGGGCGCAAAGTGGCTCTGTCCGGCCGCAGCATGCTCAATGTAATGGGCATCGCGCAGGAGCTCGGCTACCTCGATATTCCCGACGGTGTTCTGATCGATATCGATATGATCCGCCGCTACCCCAAAGAGCAGATCGTGCTGATTACCACCGGCAGCCAGGGCGAGCCGATGTCCGCGCTGACGCGCATGGCCTTTGCCGACCACCGCAAGGTAGAGGTAGGCCCGGGGGACTTCATCATCATTTCCGCCCGTCCGATTCCCGGCAACGAAAAGACCGTTGGTACCGTGATCGACGAGCTGATGAAGCGCGGCTGCGAGGTTGTGTACGAATCCATGTACGAAGTGCATGTGTCCGGCCACGCCTGCCAGGAAGAGCTGAAGATCATGCAGGGCGTAACGCGTCCCAAATATTTCGTTCCCGTTCACGGCGAGCAGAAGCATCTGCAGAAGCACGCCCAGCTGGCGCAGGCCATGGGCATGAGCCGCTCGAACATCTATATCGGCAACGTTGGCGATGTGCTCGAGATCAACGAGAACTATATGCGCCAGCTGCCCAGTGTGCCCGCAGGCCGCGTTTTGGTAGACGGACTCGGCGTGGGCGATGTCGGCAGCATCGTGCTGCGCGACAGAAAGCATTTGGGTGAAGACGGCCTGATCGTTGTCGTCTGCACCATCGACGCGGCGGACGGCCACGTCGTTTCCGGGCCGGACGTTGTCTCCCGCGGATTTGTTTATGTGCGGGAATCGGAAAGTTTGATGGACGACGCCAGAAAATTGGTATATAATGTTCTGGAAAGCAGTGCGCAGGGCAAAGTTCCCGACTGGGGGATGCTCAAAACCCGCATTAAAGACGACTTGTCGCGTATGCTGTATGATAAGACCAGACGCAGTCCGATGATTTTGCCGATCATTATGGAAGTTTGATTTGTGTAGTGAATTGATTTGAAAAATAATCACACTCTCCCCGCCAAAGGCGGGGAGAGTGTGCAACGGCTTTTCAAGTGAAACTGCGATAAAGGAGAAATTCGATTGAAGCGAAAAATATGGGCTACCTCACCCGTGTTTTATGGCATCGTAGCGGTGATGCTGCTCATGGCGCTGCTCAGCAGGTTCTGGGATGCCAGAATCTTCTATGCGGAACTGGTTCTGGCCGTGCTGGCCTTTGCCGCGGTCGCCATGGCAAACCATCATTTTAAGCTGTATGTAGGTACGGCGGTCAAGAGTGCGGAAAAGATTCTTTCCGCGTCGGACTACCGCGCCCTGCACGAGTTTTCCATACCGGCTGTGCTGGTAGGGAAAATGGGTGATGTCATCTGGTATAACAGCCGCTTTTCCAGTGAGGTAAGCCCCGGGTTCGATTGCCGGGGCGAGAATGTCGCGCGGTTTCTGACTCCCCATACCCTTGAGCAGGCGGTGGGCGGCGAGGGGATCGATACCCAGGTGGGCCAGCGGCAGTATACGGTGTATTCCATGTCTACAAGGAACGGCTATGTGCTGTACTTTGTGGACAATACATATTACAAAGAGATCAGCCGCCGCTACAGCGATCAGAAGCCGGTGGTGGCTCTCGTGCTGTTTGACAACCGCGAGGAGCTGATTCGCGACAGCGCCAGCAGCGAGGACGCCCGCATTTCCGCCGCGGTGGAAGAGGTGCTGCGGAACTGGACAAAGGATACCGGCAGCTTTCTGGAGCGTCTGGCCGGCGGGCGGTACCTGATTATGACGGACGAAGCGCACATCCGCGAGGACGTCAAAAAGCGCTTTGAGGTGATCGATGCGGTGCGCACCGTCAAAAGCGCAGACAACCGCAGCGCTACCATCTCCATCGGTGTGGGGCGCGGTGCTCCTACTTTTGCGGAGGGCGAGCTGTGGGCGCGTCAGGCGCTCGATATGGCGCTCGGGCGCGGCGGCGACCAGGTTGCCGTCAAGCAGGAGGACGGTACCTACGAGTTTTTCGGCGGCCTGTCAAAGGGCGTCGAAAAGCGCGATAAGGTGCGCACCCGTGTCATTGCGGCGACTTTGAGCGATCATGTCAAGGAATGCGACATCGTGTTCATCATGGGCCACAAGTATTCCGACCTTGACGCGATCGGCGCGGCGGTCGGCATGTGGAGTGCGGTGCACAAGGGCCTGAACAAGCAGGCGTATATCGTTGTCAACCGCGCGCAGAGCATGGCGGTTCCCATTATTGAAAGCATGGAGCAGTCCGTGCCGGACGAAAAAATATTTATCACGCCCGACGAAGCGCTCGATCTGGTCACGCAGAAGAGCCTGCTGATTGTAGTGGACACCCATTCGCAGGATTTTGTGGAGAGCGAAGAGCTGCTGCGGCAGACACCGAAGGTTGTTGTCATTGACCATCACCGCATGATGGTAAAGCATATCAGCAACGCGATCGTGTTCTATCACGAGCCGTATGCCAGCTCTGCCGCGGAGCTGGTGACCGAGCTGGTGCAGTATATCAGCGAAAAGGCCCTTTCCCGCGTGGAGGCGGAAGCCCTTCTGGCCGGGATTATGCTCGACACCAAGAATTTTGTTCTGAAAACCGGTGTGCGCACCTTTGAAGCCGCGGCCTATCTGCGGCGCCGGGGAGCCGATACCGTAGAGGTCAAGCGCCTGTTCTCCAACACCATCGACACCTACAAGGCGAAATACCAGATGGTTTCCTCTGCTGAGATTTACAACAACTGCGCAATCGTCAGCGCAGACGAGGAAACACCGGATATCCGTGTCGCCGCGGCGCAGGCCGCCGACGAGCTGCTCTCGATCCAAGGGGTCAACGCGTCGTTTGTCATTTATCCCACGCCCGGCGGGGTACAGATTTCCGCCCGTTCTCTGGGTGATGTGAACGTGCAGGTGATTATGGAGGTAATGGGCGGCGGCGGCCATCTGACGATGGCG
This sequence comes from Clostridium sp. MSTE9, assembly GCF_000277625.1. Lineage (NCBI taxonomy): Bacteria > Bacillati > Bacillota > Clostridia > Eubacteriales > Clostridiaceae > Clostridium > Clostridium sp. MSTE9. Next base: position 81,925 of record NZ_AKFU01000047.1, on the reverse strand, counting down.
GCTGTGCAGCTGAAGAACACTACGCTCCAGCAGGCCCGCGATACCCTGATTTCGGTCATCAACAACAACCTTGCAAAGGCAAGCAAACCCAGTTTGCCTGCGCAGGGCGGTACCAATAAATGAAAATCAGCAAGTCTTTCTCCGCTGTATGTGGGGGAAGAATTCAACGGTTCTTTTGAAGGTTGAATTACTATAGATAAAACGGAGGAATGTTTCATGAAAGTGATTTTGCTGCAGGACGTAAAAGGAAGCGGAAAAAAAGGGGAGCTCGTAGATGTTTCCGACGGCTACGCCAGAAACTTCCTTTTGCCCAGAAAGCTGGCCAAAGAGGCGAACGCACAGGCGATGAACGAGCTGAAAAACGCCGAAGAGGCCAAAGAGTTCCGCCGGAAAGCCGAGCTGGAAACCGCGCAGAAAACCGCGCAGATCATTGAGGGCAAGAGCGTGAAGCTCACCGCAACGGCGGGCCAGGGCGGAAAGCTGTTCGGCTCTGTTACCGCAAAAGAAATCGCCGAAGCGATCAAAAAGCAGTTCGGCGTGGATGTGGACAAGCGCAAGATCGAGCTGCCCGGCGACATTAAGGCGTTCGGCACCTACGAGTGCGAGGTGCGGCTGCACCAGAGCGTTACCACAAAGGTATACGCTGTTGTGGGCGAAAAAGCCGAATAAATTGCGTTCACTCACAGCCTGTCAGGAGGATTCGGGATGGATCACGATAATCTGACAATTGGATATGACGGGATGGACCTGCCGTTCAGCCCTGAGGCGGAGCAGTCTGTTTTGGGTGCGGTTCTGCTGGATTCCACCTGCCTGGACCGGGTCGCGGAAATTCTTCCGCGTCCCGATTATTTTCATCAGGTCAATCACGTGCTGATTTACGGCACGATGCTCGAAATGTTCACGCTCGGCCAGCCCGTCGACTTTGTAACGGTGCTGGAGCGGTTGAAGGATACGCCGCGCTTTGACGAATCCGCGGGCAAAACGTACCTGATGCAGCTGGCGCAGATCGTGCCCTCGATTTCGAACGTGGAAACGTACGCGAAGATCGTGCGCGACAAATACGACGTCCGCTCGCTGATTCAGACGGCGCGCGGCATTCTCGACGACGCGCGTGAAAATGGAGCGGATGCGTCTACCCTGCTGGATTCGGCGGAGCAGCGAATATTTGACATTCGGCGCGGTAAAAATATGCAGGGACTCCAACGGGTCAACGAGATCATTCTCGAAACATTTGACCGGCTTGATCTGCTCAACGGCCCGGATAAAGACATGTATCAGGGCATTCCGACCGGCATTAAGGCGCTGGATGATACGATCACGGGTCTGAATCGCTCTGACCTGCTGATTCTGGCGGCCCGCCCCGGTATGGGTAAAACGAGCTTTGCGCTGAACATCGCGCGCCATGCGGCGGTAGTAGCCAATAAACGTGTTGCGTTCTTCTCGCTCGAAATGAGCAAGGAGCAGCTTGCGTCGCGTCTGCTCTCCACAGAAGCGCTCGTCGGCGGCACCAAGCTGCGTACCGGCCAGCTCAGCGAGGGCGAATGGATGCGCCTGATCGAAGCGGGGGACATTCTTTCCCGCGCGCAGCTGTATTTTGACGACAGCTCCGGCATTACCGTGCCGGAAATGAAGGCGAAGGTACGCCGTTTAAAAGACGTTGACATGATCGTGATCGACTATTTGCAGCTGATGTCCAGCTCCCGCCGCATCGATAACCGCGTGCAGGAGATTTCGGAGATCACCCGAAACCTGAAAATCATGGCGAAAGAGCTGCATGTGCCGGTTTTAACGCTGTCGCAGCTGGCGCGTGCCAGTGAAAAGCGCACTGAGCACCGCCCGGTGCTCAGTGACCTGCGTGATTCCGGTTCGATTGAGCAGGACGCCGACGTCGTTCTGTTTTTGTACCGCGAGGATTACTATCAGGGCCCCGGTGCTCCCGATGAAGACACGGACCGCAACAGCGGCGAGTGCATCGTTGCGAAAAACCGCCATGGCGAGCTCAAGACCATTCCCCTGCACTGGCAGGGTGAATTTATGCGATTTACTTCTCAGGAGGTTGTCCGCAGTGAATAGAGAGAATAGCGCACCGACAGAGGAACTGATCTGGCAAACGGTCAGGCGCTATTCGATGCTGACCGGCGCGGAGCGCGTGGTGGCCGGGTTTTCCGGCGGCGCGGATTCCATGGCGCTGGTCCATTTTTTATGGCAGGCAGGGATTCCGCTGCTCGCGGCCCATGTGAACCATGGTCTGCGGGGCAAAGCGTCTGATGCGGATGAGGAATGCGTGCGCCGGTTCTGCGCGGAACGGCAAATTCCCCTGCGGGTGCTGCACGCCGATGCGGCCAAAGCGGCCGCAGAACGCCGCGAAGGGATCGAAGCGGCCGGGCGGCGCATCCGATACGGATTTTTTGAATCGCTGTGCGGGCCGGGCGATAAAATCGCGACGGCGCACACGCTCTCCGACCAGGCAGAAACGGTGCTGCTGCATCTGGTGCGAGGCACCGGCACGAAGGGCCTGTGCGGTATCCCGCCGATGCGCGGGCGCGTCATCCGGCCGCTGATCGGCCTGACGCGTGAGCAGGTAGAGGAATACTGTGCCCGTTATGCTTTGCCCTTTGTGACCGATGCCAGCAATTTCAGCCGGGAATACGTGCGCAACCGCGTGCGGCTCGACGTCATCCCCGCGCTGAAAGAGATGAATCCTTCCTTTGAGCAGGCGGTGGGGCGCATGACGCATCTGCTCGCGGAGGATGAAGATTGCCTTTCTTCTTTGGCCGCGCAGGCGGTGCGGGAGGCCCGCACGCCGGACGGCTGGCGGATTGCCCCGCTTTCGGGTTTGCCGCGCCCCATTTTATCGCGCGCGCTGCGGCAGATTGCAGAGGAAGCCGGTCTGCCCGCTCTCACCCGCGAACGCACCGAGGCGGCCATGCGTCTGCTGGGGGCAGGCTCCGGTAAAATCGACGCCGGCGGGGGGCAATTTTTGGCAGCGGAAAGCGGTGTTTTGCGCGTCGTTTTGCCTCCAAAACGCAAAAATGACTGGAGTGTGCCATTACGGGTGCCGAAAACCTTGACACCGGAAGGCAGAGAGGTCATAATAAGAACACTGACCCGCGCGGAATATGAAAAGTTACCCGCAAAAATTCGCAATTTGTTATTTCATAACGCGCTGGATTATGATACAATAAAGAATAATTCCATTATAAGAGGCCGACGGCCGGGTGATTCCTTTTCACCGGCGGGCCGGGGCGTTACCAAAAGTCTGAAAAAGCTGATGAACGAGGAGAAAATCCCCGTTTCGGGCCGAGGCGGGCTTTTGCTGCTGGAAAACAGCGGACAGATTTTGTGGATCGAATCCATCGGCGTGGCCGAGCAGGCCCGCATCCGCCCGGATACCGGGCAAATCGCATACATTAGCGTTAAGGAGTGCAATTCATGACCAACGATATCAAAGAGGTTCTATTTAGCGAGGAACACCTGGCGGAAATCGTCCGCAATCTGGGCAAGCGCATCAGCGAGGATTACAAGGGGAAAAATTTGCTGATGGTCAGCGTGCTGAAAGGTTCCTTTATTTTTATGGCGGATTTGACCCGCGCCATCGACATCCCCTGCCGCATCGACTTTATGTCAGTTTCGAGCTACGGCGCCGGGACAAGATCCTCCGGCGTGGTAAAGATCACAAAAGACCTGGACCTGCCGCTCGCGGGTTACGACCTGCTGGTAGTGGAGGATATTCTCGACAGCGGCGTGACGCTCAGCTACATACTGGAGCTTCTGCAGCCGCGCGGCCCGAAGAGCATTAAAATTTGCACTCTGTTTGACAAGCCCGAGCGCCGCACCGCACAGATTACGGCGGACTATGTCGGCACGCGTGTTCCGGATGAATTTATTGTCGGCTACGGCCTTGATTATAATGAAACCTACCGGAATCTCCCGTATGTGGGCATCCTGAAGCCCCACGTGTATGGCGGGTAAGTTTTCCGGTCATCGCAATTAAAGGAGAGGAGTGAACTCATTTTGGATAATAAAAAAAATCTGCGGAATCTGCTCATTTATTTAGGCGCCCCGATCCTGATTATTATTATCATGGCCAGCATCTATGGCAACGTGAAGCCGCAGAAGGCTCATAAATATTCCGAAATAGTCGGCTACTTTAAATCACAGCAGGTCATCGATTATACCATGGATCTTGGCAGCGGTGAAATGCAGATTTCCCTCAAGGACGGTACGAACGTAACGTATACCGCGCCGAATGTGGCGATTATGTACGACGAGATCCACCCCTATATTGAACAGTACAACGAGGATCATCCGGACAAGAACATGGAGTACGATCTCAAGCGTCCGGCAGAGACCTCCTGGCTCGCGAGCCTGATCCCGACGATTCTGCTCCTGGCGGGCATGCTCGTTTTCTGGTGGTTCATGATGAAGCGCCTGAACACCAGCATGGGCGATGCGGGCAAGCAGATGAACTTCGGCAAGGCGAAGGTCAAGCAGATGGCCGATGAAAAGCGCAAAACCACCTTTGCCGACGTGGCGGGAGCCGATGAGGAAAAGGAAGAACTGCGCGAGATTGTCGAGTTCCTCAAAAATCCGAAAAAGTATAATGAGCTGGGCGCGCGCATTCCGAAAGGCGTGCTGCTCGTCGGCCCTCCCGGTACCGGTAAAACGCTCTTGGCCCGCGCGGTTGCGGGTGAGGCGGGGGTTCCTTTCTTCTCCATCTCCGGTTCCGATTTTGTGGAAATGTTCGTCGGCGTCGGCGCGTCGCGCGTGCGCGATCTGTTCGACCAGGCGAAGAAAAATTCCCCCTGCATCATCTTCATCGATGAAATCGATGCGGTGGGCCGTCAGCGCGGCGCCGGTCTTGGCGGCGGCCACGACGAGCGCGAACAAACTTTGAACCAGCTGCTGGTTGAGATGGACGGTTTCGGCGCGAACGAAGGCGTCATCATGATCGCCGCGACGAACCGCCCCGACATCCTCGATCCGGCGCTGATGCGTCCCGGCCGTTTTGACCGCCAGGTCATGGTCGGCTACCCGGACATCAAGGGCCGCGAAGAGATTCTGAAGGTACACGCCCGCGGCAAGCCGATTGCGCCGGACGTGAGCCTGAAGACCATTGCGAAATCCACCGCCGGCTTTACCGGCGCGGATCTCGAGAACCTGCTCAATGAAGCGGCGCTGCTTTCAGCCCGCAAGAACCTGCGGGCGATCACGATGGAAGAGATCGAAGAGGCCACGATCAAGGTTGTGGTCGGCACCGAGAAAAAGAGCCGTGTGATGACGGAAAAGGAAAAGACCCTCACCGCCTACCACGAGGGCGGCCATGCGGTCGTCACCTACTTCTGCCCCACGCAGGATCCGGTACACCAGATTTCGATCATCCCCCGCGGTATGGCCGGCGGCTATACGATGCAGCTGCCTGCGGAGGACCGCTCTTATAAATGCAAGAAAGAAATGCTCGAGGACTTAATCGTGCTTATGGGTGGTCGTGTGGCGGAGGCCCTGGTGCTGGACGACATTTCCACCGGCGCTTCGAACGATATTGAGCGCGCCACCAAGACAGCCCGCGCGATGGTAACCAAGTACGGCATGAGTGAAATGCTCGGCACCGTCACCTATGGTTCAGACAACAGCGAGCCGTTCCTGGGCCGCGATATGGGCCATGTGCGCAACTATTCTGAAAGCACAGCGGCTGCGATCGATCAAGAGATCAAAGATATCCTGACAAACGCGTATGACGGCGCGGCCAAGATCCTTTCCGATCATATGGATAAGCTGCACGAGGTTGCAAAGTATCTGTATCAGAACGAAAAGATGAGCGGCGAGGATTTTCAGAAACTGATGAGCGGCACCGCTTTGCCGGCAGCTGCAGGGCAGATACCGCCTCTGCCGAAGCTGGATACGGAGCTTCCGCAAGTGGAGCTTCCATCGGCGGACGAAACAGCTGAATGATGAGTTTGGAAAAGGGGAAATGTTGCATTTCCCCCTTTCCTTGTCTCGGCGGATCATCGAAAAATGGCACGCGGTTTTACTCTTACTGTGTTGCTGTATACCAGCAGGGGGGCGGCCCGCAAGGCTTAGGGATGCGCTTGTGCTGCGGTGGTTGCCGCCTTGGCGCGATTTTCGGCGGCAATCTGTTTTCGATACGGTTTCTTCGGGGGTACGCCCTGTTTCGACAGAAAACAGCGGCGTGTTTGCTTATCATCAAAAGCGGGAAGCAATTTGTTTCCTGTGTGAAGCGTGCGCTGAAATCAGCGTTATCGTCTTGGTTCTGAGCAGGGGTGCTCCCAGAAACAGGGAGCGTGGATTGAAATCACTGTTGGAAGGCTTGGCTTGAGCCCTCGGGCAATGTCGCTCTCTGCACGGAGAGCGTGGATTGGAATTGCTAAGGCAAGTCGATCGTTGTGCAGAGTCATTTCGAGTCGCTTTCCGTACGGCAAGTGTGGATTGAAATAACTCGGAAATTCAGAACGAGCCGATCGATCTGGAGGCTGCTCCCCGCGCGGGAGGCGTGGATTGAAATACGTTTCGCACCTGATAGGAGTTCGGCGCGTTTGGTGGTTTGACCAAACAAAACAGGAATGGTATCACCCCGGGAATGGCCCGGGCAGAATTCGAAATGCCAAAGCCCCGGTGATGGGGCGAGTGGCAGGAGGGAAGCTATGGCAAAAAAGACGGCATATGGAAACGACAGTATCTCGTCGCTCAAGGGCGCAGACCGTGTGCGCCGACGCCCGGCGGTTATTTTCGGCTCGGACGGCATCGAGGGCTGCGAGCATTCCATTTTTGAAATATTATCCAACTCCATCGATGAGGCCAGAGAAGGCTTCGGACGGGAAATCACGATCACCTGCTTCCGTGACCATTCGGTAGAGGTGGAGGATCACGGGCGCGGCATTCCCGTGGACTATAACCCGACGGAAGAACGCTTCAACTGGGAGCTGGTATTCTGCGAGCTGTACGCGGGCGGCAAATACAACAACGATTCCGATGAAAGCTACGAGTATTCGCTGGGACTGAACGGCCTTGGCCTTTGCTCGACCCAGTACGCCTCGGAATATATGGATGTTGATATCCGCCGCGACGGCACGCGCTATACGCTGCATTTTGAGCACGGGGAAAACGTGGGCGGTTTGCAGCAGGAGCCTTATACCAAGAAGGATACGGGCACCAAAATCCGCTGGCGGCCCGACCTGCAGGTGTTTACGGATATTGCCGTGCCGCAGGAGTATTATCTTGACATGATCCGCCGGCAGGCGATCGTCAATGAGGGTATCCGTTTTCTGCTTCGCTTTGAGACGGAAGCCGGTTTTGAAACGACGGAGTTCTGCTATCAGGAGGGAATCCTCGACCACGTGCGGGAGCTCGCGGGGGAAGATGCCCTTACCTCGGTGCAGAGCTGGCAGGCGGAGCGCCGTGTGCGCGATCGTGCGGACAAGCCCGAATATAAAACGAAAATCAATGCGGCGCTCGCGTTTTCGAATCGAGTGCACGTGACGGAATATTATCATAACTCCAGCTGGCTCGAGCATGGCGGCGCGCCGGACAAGGCTGTGCGCAGCGCGTTCGTTTCGCAGATCGACGCATATTTAAAGCAGACGGGGAAATACAACAAGAATGAGAGCAAGATCACCTACACCGACGTGGAGGATTGCCTGATTCTTGTCATTTCGTCGTTCTCAAACCGCACATCCTACGAGAACCAGACGAAAAAGGCGATCACGAACAAGGGAATTCAGGAGGCCATGACCGAGCTTTTGCGGCATCACCTGGAGGTGTTCTTCCTCGAAAATCCCGTAGAGGCTGAAAAAGTGGCCGCGCAGGTGCTTATCAACAAGCGCAGCCGCGAGGACGCGGAAAAAACGCGTCTGAACCTGAAAAAGAAGCTCACCACCAATATGGACGTGACGAACCGCGTTGCGAAATTCGTGGACTGCCGCAGCCGCAAGGCAGAGGAGCGAGAAATCTTCATCGTAGAGGGCGACTCGGCTTTGGGCGCGTGCAAGCAGGCCCGCGACCCGGATTTTCAGGCGATCATGCCCATCCGCGGCAAAATCCTGAACTGCCTGAAAGCGGACTATGACCGCATTTTCAAAAGCGATATCATTACCGACCTGATTAAGGTGCTCGGCTGCGGCGTAGAAGTGAAATCGAAGGCAAACAAGGATTTGTCGTCGTTTGATCTGTCGCTGCTGCGCTGGAACAAGGTCATCCTGTGCACCGATGCCGATGTGGACGGCTTCCAGATCCGCACGCTGCTGCTGACGATGCTGTACCGCCTGACCCCTACGCTGATCGAGCAGGGCAAGGTGTTCATTGCGGAATCGCCGCTGTTTGAAATTACGGCAAAGGATCAGACGTATTTCGCCTACACCGAGCAGGAAAAGGCGAAAATCCTACAGCGTCTGGAGGGAACCAGATACACCATCCAGCGCTCGAAAGGTCTTGGCGAAAACGAACCCGATATGATGAATCTGACCACCATGAACCCCGCCACTCGGCGGCTGATTCAGGTTCTGCCCGAGGACGCGGCCAAAACGGCGGACATGTTTGATCTGCTTCTGGGCGACAACCTTTCCGGGCGAAAGGATTTTATCGCCCGCAGCGGCCATGAATATATCGCCGCCGCTGACGTAAGCTGAGGGGGAAACACGATTGGCACACAGAAAAAAAGAACCGAATACCGCGCCCCCCAAAGGAAAGGGCGTGATCGAAGGCGCGGGGCTGGTGGTAACACAGCCCATCACCGCGACGCTGGAGCAGAACTACATGCCCTATGCCATGAGCGTCATCATGTCGCGCGCGATTCCGGAGATCGACGGCTTTAAGCCGTCGCACCGCAAGATATTATACACAATGTATAAAATGGGCCTGCTCACCGGCTCCAGGACAAAAAGCGCCAATATTGTGGGGCAGACGATGAAGCTGAATCCCCACGGTGACGCCGCGATTTACGAAACCATGGTGCGCCTGAGCCGCGGATATGAGGCGCTATTGCACCCTTATGTCGATTCCAAGGGAAACTTCGGAAAATTCTATTCGCGCGATATGGCATGGGCGGCCTCCCGTTATACCGAGGCCAAGCTCGACGATATCTGCCAGGAGCTTTTTCGCGATATTGACCGGGATACGGTCGATTTTGTCGACAACTACGACAATAGCATGAAAGAGCCGACCCTGCTGCCAGCGGCGTTCCCGTCGATTCTCGTCAACGCCAACACGGGCATCGCGGTCGGCATGGCGAGCAACATCTGCCCGTTCAATCTGGCAGAGGTCTGTCAGACGACGATCGCCCTGATCCGCGACCCGGACTTCGACGTGGCCTCCACATTGCAGGCGCCGGATTTCCCCGGCGGAGGACAGGCGGTGTACGACCGCGCCGCGATGGAGGAGATCTACCGCACCGGCCGCGGCGGCGTGAAGATCCGCTGCCGCTATTCGTATGACAAAACGGCCAACTGCATCGACGTCACGCAGATTCCGCCCACCACTACGATCGAAGCGATTGTGGAAAAGGTGGTCGACCTGGTGCGTCAGGGCAAGCTCAAAGAGATTTCGGACATCCGCGACGAAACCGGCCTGGGCGGCCTGAAAATCACCATCGATTTAAAGCGCGGCGTTGACCCCGAGCGGCTGATGCAGCGCCTGTTTAAAATGACGCCGCTGGAAGACAGCTTCTCCTGTAACTTCAACGTGCTGATTTCCGGTGTGCCTCAGGTGCTGGGTGTGCGCGACCTGCTGCTCGAGTGGGTGGCGTTCCGTGTGGAATGTGTGCGCCGCCGCACGCATTTTGATCTGCGCAAAAAGAAAGAAAAGCTGCACCTGCTGCGCGGTCTGCAGGCGATTCTTCTCGATATTGACAAAGCCATCAAGATCGTGCGCGAAACCGAGGAGGAAGCCGAGGTTGTGCCGAACCTGATGATTGGCTTCGGCATCGATGAGATTCAGGCGGAATATGTAGCAGAAATCAAGCTGCGCCATCTCAACCGAGAATATATTTTAAAGCGCACGCAGGAAACCAGCGAGCTGGAGCAGGAGATTGCCCGTTTGCAGGAGCTGATGGAAAGCCGCGCGAAGATTCAGTCGGTGATTATCGCCGAGCTGAAAGAGGTGGAAAAAAAGTACGGACAGCCGCGCCGCACGCAGCTGGTGTATGCGTCCGATCTCGAAGTAGCTGAACCGGAGCAGGAAATCGACGATTACCCGGTACATCTCTTCTTTACCCGCGAGGGGTATTTCAAGAAGATCACCCCGCAGTCGCTGCGCATGAGCGGCGAACAAAAGCTCAAAGAAGGCGACGCTGTCACGCAGACGGAAGAAGCGACGAACGCCTGCGACCTGTTGTTCTTTACCGACCGCTGCCAGGTGTATAAGATGCGGGCATCCGACTTAAGCGACGGCAAGGCCAGCGTGCTGGGCGAGTATATTCCCGCCAAGGCGGGCATGGACGAGGGAGAGAACGCCATTTACATGGTGCCTACTACAGATTACCAGGGCTACATGCTGTTCCTGTTTGAAAACGGAAAGGCGGCCAAGGTGGAGCTTTCGGCCTATGCCACCAAGACGAACCGGCGCAAGCTGGTTGGGGCATACAGCGATAAATCCCCGCTCGTGGCGGTGATGTACCTCAAAGAGGACCGCGATCTTGTGCTGACGGGAACCAATGGGCGTTTGCTGCTGGTCAACACAGGTGCGATTCCCGATAAAGCCACCCGTACCACGCAGGGCATTTTCGTCATGACGTTTACCGCGGCAAAGCACCACCTGCAAAGCGCCGAGCCGTATGAAGAGGGGATGCTCGAAACGCCGGACCGTTACCGCAAGAACGTGCCCTCGCCCGGCGCAGTGCCCAGCCAGGCCGATGCCATGCGCGGCCAGCTGTCACTTACTTGAATCCATTGAGTCGGCAAAATCGATTTTGTACATCGCCAATTTTTCAAGGCAAAGAAAACGATGTATTTTCCATTGTTTTGATCAAAATCGAAGGGGGATGAAATCCTCTTTCGATTTTGTTATGTGCACCCCACTACTTGAAAAAGATAGCCTTGTTCTTTTCATCAAAAACAAACCGCCGCACGGAAAGCCAATAGCAATCCGGCGGCGGTTCCGGCAATTGAAAATGCAAACGCACGCGAAACTTTCAATTGCTGATCTTACTATGTCCGGTTTTGCTGCCGGATATGTGCGGATTTTTTTGGAAGAGGGCTGTCCAATAATTTTTTGAAAAAAGATTGCTAAAATACAGGCTTTGTGGTATCATAATCACAAGTGTTTATTGTACGTTCGGAGGTACATTATGAGTGGACTTGAGATTTTCTTTGGAGTAGTTTTGCTGCTATTCTCCATCGCGATTGTGGTGATTATCCTTCTTCAGGAAGGCCAGCAGCAGAATTTAGGCGCAATTACCGGCGGCGCAGATACATTTTTGTCTAAGAACAAAGCACGTTCCATCGACGCATTTCTGTCGCGTTGGACAAAAGTGATAGCGGTAGGCTTTTTCGTAATGGTGATTGCCATTAATGCCGTTATGTTTTTCACCGGGAAATAAGAATGCAGCCGAAAAGCTCCGCTGAAAAGCGGAGCTTTTTTTCAAAAGGAAAAGGGTGAATCAATGATTAAAAAGAAAGAAAATACACCGGCAGAAGCTATTTTAAAAGCGCTTTCCAAGCTGCGCCATGCGATTTCTTCGAAAGAGCTGCTCAAAAAATCAGGAATCAAAGACAAATCGGTCTTTTATGATACGCTGCATCAGATGCAGGTACGCGGCGACGTGTATGTAAATAAACGCCACCAGGTGTTCGGCAAGGCCGGCCAGACCCGTGTGACCGCGACGGTTTATTCCCTGTCGGAGGGGTTTGCATTTGTGCGCCCTGAAAACGGCGGAGACGACCTGTACGTTTCGAGCGACCGCCTGAAGGGTGCGATTGTGGGCGACACGGTTCTGCTGAAAAATATTACGGAAACACCCCGCGGAAAGAAGGCGGAGGTTGCCTCGATCACGAAGCGCCGGCAGTGGGTGACCACCGGTACCGTGCGCAAATCGTACGGCGGTTTCGAGATCGTGCCGGATATCGCCATCCGCTATAATCTGCCGATCCCCAAAAGCGACCTGATGGGCGCCCGACCGGGCGACAAGGTACAGGCGGAGCTGGTGCGGGTGCCGCGCCGCGAAAAGCTTTCTGCCCGTGTGGTAAAGATTTACGGCACCGCCGAAAGCGCCAAAATCTGTGCCGATGCGATCATCGACCAGAACGGCATTCCCACGGTATTTTCCGAAGCGGTGATGGCCGAAGCGGCCCGCGCGGCACAGGAGCCGATCACGCAGGAGGAGCTTGCCACACGGCTTGATCTGCGCGAGGAAATGATCTGCACGATCGACGGTGCCGACGCGAAGGATTTGGACGACGCGATCAGCGTGCGGCGCACAGAGCGCGGCTTTGATCTGGGCGTGCATATCGCGGATGTATCGCACTATGTGCGTGAGGACAGCGCCGTTGATGAAGAAGCGTTTCTGCGCGGTACTTCGGTCTATTTTGCGGACAGGGTCATCCCTATGCTGCCGAAAGAGCTTTCGAACGGAGCCTGTTCGCTGAACGCAGGGGAGGATAAGCTCACCTTTTCCGCTCTGATCCGTTTGGACGACAAGGGCGAAATTGTCAGTTACCGTTTTCAAAAGACGGTGATCCATTCCAAGGTGCGCGGCGTGTATTCCGAGGTCAACCGCATTTTCAGTGACGAAGCGGACGAGGCTTTGCTGGAGAAATATGCCCCTGTGCTCGAATCTCTGAAAACCGGCCGCGAGCTGGCAAAGATTCTTGAGCAGCGCTCCCGTGACAAAGGAGCTGTGGATTTTGAAAGCGGAGAATCCATGTTTACGCTCGATGAAAACGGCGTATGTATTGATGTGCGGCCCCGTGTGCAGGGAGAAGCCGAGAAAATGATCGAGCAGCTGATGATCACTGCGAATCAGGCGGCAGCCAAGCTTGCGAAAGAGGAACAGCTGCCTTTTGTGTATCGCATTCACGAAAATCCGGACCCCGAACGCATCAAGGCGCTCGTCAGTCTGGCGGCGGCCCTGGGCTTTTCAACTCAGCGTCTTCGTTCCGAAAAGCCGTCTCCGGCCGATTTTTCAGAGCTGCTAGGGCAGGTGAGAGGAACGCCGGCTGAGCAGGTGATCTCGCATCAGGTGCTGCGCACGATGGAAAAGGCGAAGTATTCCACCGAGCCGGTCGGTCATTTCGGCCTGGCCCTCGCGGATTATTGCCACTTTACTTCGCCGATTCGGCGATATCCCGACCTTGCGATCCACCGCATACTGTCGCAGTCGCAGAGCCTGGGGCAAATCGAGCTGGCGCTGCGCTTTGCGTCGTTCGCCGCAGCGGCTGCATCGGAATCCTCCAAGTCCGAGGTGCGCGCCATGACGGCCGAGCGCAGCGCGGAGGATTGCTATAAGGCGGAATTTATGAAATCGCATGTTGGCGAAGAATTCGACGGCGTTGTCAGCGGCGTGACACAGCGCGGCGTTTTCGTTCAGCTTCAGAACAGCGTGGAGGGCTTTGTGCCGATCGGCGCATTCCCGAACGCCGATTACCGGTTTGACGGCGTCGTCACGCAGGTGGATGAACGCACCGGCAGCCGCATCACCATCGGTACTCCGATGAGAATTCTTGTGGCTGCGGCAGACATCCCAACCGGGCGCATGGATTTTCTGCCCGCGGGACAAGAAATAAATTCCAGAGAAACGGTATAAATTGGGTATAAAAGTCCAACATATTAGCATATGATAAACCGAAAGGCGGAGCTAATATGGAAACTGTACTCAAGATGATCCAGCAGACGGTAAGGCCTGCGGAGGAGGTAAAGCAGGATTCTGGAATTTTGCAAGAGTTGAGGGAAGTTTCAAGGCTGATGGCCTGCAATGAAAGATGGTTTCAGATGGAGTGCAACGAAGATCTGATCGACGCCTGCGTCCATCAGCGAATCGAGCTTATGGCACGGTACCGCCATCTGTTGCAGGAAGCAAAGCGGCAGGGAATTTCAGCTTCTCCTTTTTCAAACCTGGTGTAATCCGGCGGCAATCCGCCGCCCGGTTTTGCTGTTCTCGCGGGGCATTGGCCCGGCGGGGAGCAGGAATGCAAAGAAAAAGGAGGCGGTCCGGTGCCAAGCATGACGACGATTCTGGTTGCGATAGGGATCTTTTTGCTTCTCGCGGCGCTGCATGCGCTGCTGGGCTCAAAGCGCCCGATGCAGCGCGCGGCGGGCGGTATTATTATCGGGGTCGGCGCGCTGGCCGCAGTCAACCTGACTGGATTTTTTACCGGGGTCAGTATCCCGGTCAGTCTGCTCAGCCTCGGCGTTTCCGCCGCAGGCGGGGTACCGGGGGTAACGCTGCTGCTTTTGCTGAATCTGATTTTTCAATGAGGATCGGCGGTCAAAGAATTTCCTTTGACCGCCGGTTTTTTCTGTTCTTTGCTGAAAATGATTTTATTTTTAGCCGTTTGATTCGCCGAAAATCAAATCGTCTATGCCGACAAAGGCTTCGGCTGTCATGGTAAGCCCCAGCCGGTAGCCGTAAATCAGGTTGCCGACTGCGGTGAGTCTGTTCAGCTCCCCTTGGGCCCCCACGTAGTTTTCAAATATGTTTTTATCCTCTTCGTTCAGTCTTGCAAGAAGGCACTCTTCATTTTGGGATAGTATCCGCAGAACTTCTCCGTATTCGGAATTGTGCCGGAAAGTGCATACCTGTGGCGATAGGTTGCCGTAGGCGAATTCTTCTAAAATGCTGGTCATACAATTCATCCTTTCTTTGTTTCCAACGATGCCTTGAAAGGACTGAGAGCGCATGCTATAATATTTACGCCGCATGTGCTTTCGGGCATCTGTTGGTTTTGTGGGGACGGTGTGCTGCTTGCTGTGGTGACACCGTCCCTGTCATTTTTTTGTGATGTCGGGCTCCAACCTCCGGATACCGTCACGAATTCCTTCCGCCTTTGACGTGCCTTTTTCTTCACAATAATCGTTGAGGATTCTATAGGTCTCGTCATCGATGCGGGCTTTGATTTCATGGCGTTTCGGGTTGTCGGTCGGCCGTCCCATCTTTTTCTTTGGTGGCAGCGAAAACACCTCCTTACTTATGTGCCCCAAATATAATATAGACTAATGGGGAACAAAAGTCAATGATAATTTTTTGTTTTCATGATGTGCATGCAAACGCAGTCTGTCTGCTGGCGCAGGGAAGCCCTTATGCCGAGGAGGGGAGTTGCTTGTTCTTTAGTAAGGTGGGCAGACGAGGCTTCTTTTTCTGTGGGGTTCTTTGTAATGTGCGTGAAAGCGCAGTTTGCCTGCGGGTACCCCCGCGTGGGATTCCGCTTGCGCGGGCATGCCCCTCGTGCCGGGGCGGGCATTTACTTTCTTTACGAAAAGAAAGTAAACAAAGATTCGCCAAAGGGGAGAGTTTCGATTCTCTCCCCCTTGGAACCTCCTCTCAACGACCAAAGGCGCTGCCTTTGGAAACCGGGAGAGGCTCCCGCTCTGGTTCTGTTTCACACACAGGCAAGGCCTGCGTGTGAAGCGGGTGTGTAAAAGTAGCTTTAGCGCACAAAGGGTACAAGAAATCTTTGAGCGGTGGAACACCATCTGTAAATCGGCAAACCGGAACTACCGTCAGGCAGCCCTACTGCGAGCCAACGAGAGCGCTCTGAAAATGCCCGCCGACAGACGAGATAGCAAGACTTATTTCCAGATGAATCTCGGAGAGTGGGCATTTTCATTGGAGCGCCTTTACAGTAGCTTCCGTTAATGTGTTCAAGTGCCGTTCCCCGAACGGATTCCAAAGGTGTCCTTTGGCGAGTCTTTGCTTACTTTCGCCTCGTCGCGAAAGTAAGTGCCCGCCCCGGCATGAGGGGCAAGCCCTGCGCCAGCAGAATTAATATGGGGAACCCGTAATGAAAAAATAACGATTCTGATAGAAGGCTGTTTTCGCGTGAGAACAGCCAGCGCACGCGCGACGAATGAAGCGCGAAGCGAAAGCTTTTCTTCGAGCTGTTGCGCGACGTGCGTGCAGGCTTAGCCTGCCGCGAGCAGAAAGTTATATAGAAATTTTCGCAGGAACAAATTTTTCATCAGCGAGTTCTTTTATTTTCATTGTAATTGCAATTTTTCAATTTGTAAGCATTGCATTTGCCTTGCAGGATTTTAATGGAAAATTGATTCGGGTCCCCTCTGGCAGCCTTGTCATTTTTTTGCATTATGTGGTATAATTATCAAAAAATTGTCTGGGCGAATCAAGCGAGTAACAGTCGCTTTTGGGGCATATTGGAGGGTTACGGTTGAAAGAAAAGCGGCATCTTCTGCGCGAAGCATTTGTACATACTATACCGGTTATGACCGGCTACCTGTTTCTGGGCTTCGCGTTCGGGGTGTTTCTGGAAAGCAAAGGCTACGGCTGGCTGTGGGCCCTATTGATGAGCGTATTCATTTACGCGGGCTCGATGCAGTTTGTCACAGTGGACCTGCTCGCGGGCGCGGCCTCGCTGATCGGTGCGGCGATTATGACGCTGATGGTCAACGCGCGGCATCTGTTTTACGGAATCGCCATGCTGGACGAATTCCGCGAGATCGGCCGGAAGAAGCCGTACATGATCTTTTCCCTGACGGATGAGACCTTCACGCTGTTCTGCGCGCTGAAGGAGCCTCCTGGGCCGGATAGAAAACGGCTGCTGCTTTACATTGCCCTGCTCGATCAGCTGTACTGGGTGCTTGGCAGTGTTGTCGGCTCGGTGTTCGGGTCGATCTGGCACATCCCCTCGGAGGGCATCGATTTCGTTATGACGGCCCTGTTCACAGTGATCTTTCTCGACCGCTGGAAGGCTGAGACCGATCATACCGCGTCCATTCTCGGCATCGTGATTTCAGTGCTCTGCCTGCTGGTGTTCGGCCCCTCCGGGTTCGTGATTCCGGCCATGCTCTCCATCACTGCGGTGTTTCTGCTGCTGCGCGGCAGGCTGGAAAAAAGGGAGGGTGTGCAATGACGGAGCTTCACGGTTTGCTTTTAATCGGTGTGGTGGCGGCCGTTACCATTCTCATTCGCTCGGCGCCGTTCCTGCTGTTCCCGGCGGACAAGCCCACGCCCGGCTGGGTGTTGTACCTGGGGCAGATGCTGCCTTCCGCCGTGATCGGTATGCTGATCGTCTACTGTTTGCGCGGAGCCACCCCCTTGTCGTTTCCCTACGGGATACCGGAGGGCACGGCTCTGCTGACGGTGGTGCTCCTGCATCTGTGGAAGCGCAATACGCTGCTGAGCATTGCCGGTGGAACGGTTTTTTATATGCTGCTGGTGCAGCTGGTGTTCTGAAAGCCTCTGGAAACTGTCACATTTCTGTGGGAGGGTACATATGAAAGCGGTTTTGGAAGTGTGTGTCGATACGGTGGATTCTGCGTTTGAGGCACAGCGTGCGGGCGCGGATCGGCTGGTGCTCTGCTCTGGATTGGTGCTCGGCGGAACCACACCGAATATCAATTTCTATTACGAGGTACGCAATCACCTGGATTTGCCGATCTCTGTTCTGGTGAAACCTCATTTCGGGGATTACTGCTGTTCACCGGTGGAGTTTGAGATGATGAAGGATGACATCGCCCTGTTCCGCGACGCGGGAGCGGATGCAGTGCAAACGGGGATCCTGACGCCGGATGGCACACTCGATGTTCTGCGCATGGATGAGCTGATCGTTCAGGCACAGGAGATGAAGATGGTGCTGGGACGCGCATTTGATGAGTGCCGCGAGCCGGAAGAGGCCTTTCAACGCGCAAAGATGATGGGCTTTGGCGGGCTCGTGACCTCTGGTCAGTGCCGCCGCAGCTATGACGGCCGCAGCCTGATCGCCCGGCTGCTCCTCAATGCCGACGGAATGGAGATCGCGGTGGCCGGTGAGATGGAACCGCACGAGTTTGCCGCATTCCGTCGGGTAACGGCGGCTTCGGTGTATCAGGGAAACTGGCTGAAAAAAGCAGACAGCCCCATGCAGTACCGAAAAAAACGCCGGCTGCTGGAGCCGGCGAACGGGCAGGACTATACGATCTGGCAGACGGACACGCAAAAAATCGCCGCCATGCGCGCAGCGATGGACGGCGAATAGTTTATTGTTTCGGTTGTTTTTTCATGCCCATTTCCGTGAGCGTTTCCGCCATCATTTTCTGGTCCTTGGTGACGGCGGCCAGCATGGCGCGGTAGATAATGTCGGGGTCCTGCTGAAAATTCTGCTTCACCAGGTTGGCCTGCTGCAAATCGGGTACATACAGAGAAAGCGACATCAGCTCCATGTCGCCGCCCGAGATATGGCAGGTGACCTGAATGCCGTTGTTGGTGTGGGTGATTTCCACGGCGTTTTCCTCTTCCCGCTTGATGCGGGTTAAAAGCTGCAGCGCCGCGGTCAAAGTGCGCTGGCGAACAGCTGTGGGGATGGTGCCGTCGAGCTGTTTTGCGATCATCCGGGCTGATTCCCCCGGCGTGCAAAGGCCGTTTTTTATCAGAATGCTGCCCTTGTCGATCAAGTCAGAAAGCGCAGTTGTAATTTCAAAGTAATTGGCCAGGCCGTTTTCCTGCAGAATATCGATAATATCCTCTTTGCGCAACGGCGAGTCCACGCTGACCAGAAGGTAACAAATCAAAATACGGATCTCTTTGGTGTTTCTCAGGCCGCCCGGCTCAATTCCGGCGGCAAATGCGTCAAATTCCATGCGGCACCTCCGGCAATCAATAGTACATGCATTTTTAGTATATCATGAAACCGGCATTTCCGCAAAGGCTCAATCCAATTCTTTCTTTTTATTTTTACTCTGAATTTCTGCCGCCTTCCGGAGAAGCTCTTCTTTTTCCCCTACCGTGCAGGCCCGAAAAAATGCAATCAGCTGCAGTTCATCCTTTTTCAGATCATAAATGTGGCTGTTATTATCTGTTACACGCTTCGAACCCGATTTTCCGGAAGAAGAATCGTTCAACATGGGGGAAATATCCTCCTGTCCCAGCAATTCCGGCAAACTGACTGAAAACACCTGGGACAACATGATGAGGGATGAAATGTCCGGCGTCGTCTTCCCGGATTCATAATAAGAATACGTGGAGCGATCAATATTGAGCACATTTGCCAGATGCTGCTGTGTGTATCCGCACTTTTCCCTGAAAATCCGCAAGTTTTTACCAATGGAACTCAGTGACATAGTATCACTCTTTCTCGGGAGCTTAATGTATTAATTATATGTTATCCCAGAATTAAACATATAGTTATGTGATTTTCTTTCACTTTTTCAACACAAGGAAAAATGTTTTTCGCAAAAAGAGAATACCATCGTTTTTTTCGAGAAAATCTCGGCCTGTCTACTTGACGAAATCGCTTCTTTTTTGTATACTATATTGGCTGACTTAGATAAGTGCGAAAAGAATCAGATGCTGGTGTGGCTCAATGGCAGAGCAGCTCATTCGTAATGAGCAGGTTGTCAGTTCGATTCTGACCACCAGCTCCAGAAGAAAAAACCTGTAAACATGTGTGTTTGCAGGCTTTTTTATTATGTCTGAGAACTCTGTTTTTATAACAGGAGGGATCGGTTCGCATCCGACTTTTCACCGGAGAAAACAAGCGAAAATACATCCTACAAATGGCTTTGGACAACAAATAGTAAAAAGTACCATACCGAGGATAAAAAACTGTGGGGCTTTTGTGCACCAAAAAATGGTTATGAAGGTCCAGGTCCTGCCGGCATAGTGATAGAAGCTACCCGATATGAATATCGGTAAGCTTTTGAGTAAGGTTAGCGCTTTTACCTGTAGTAACCTTTCGTTTCTTGAAGTAAAGCATTCAGAATTTTGAGCTTCCTGTATCTGATTGCCGAAGCGGATATTTGCATCTGCTGGGTCGACTGTTTTTATCCTTTCTTTAGAAAAAGATACAGCAGATGATTTGGTGTTCCTTTGCACTCAGCTTGTTCAACAGTAGGGAAGATGGCTTAGTTGTTCCGATTTAAGAACTCCATCCCCAACAGTAGTTAAACTGTGAAGGCAGATAAATTTTATAAAAACATCCGTTTCGATGCATTGCTCTAAAGAGTGTTCGTATTTGGCAGACTTATTTTTCAGGTATCTTTCATGTTCGTATTCTTGATAATAGGTTTTATAGACATCGTAAGTGACAGGGATTCTCTTGCCTTTTACAATCAATGTGTATTCTCTCATCACTTTAACCTCCAAATTTTCAATGTGCCCAGGTGAAAATTTGATGGTTGGTGGAGAACAGTACCGATGCAAGATAACAAAGACAAAAGCACACGAGAGCAAAATGATGCCTCTTTGTGTGTCTTTTATGAAATTATAGTGAGTATTAATATGGACCAGTAGTTCGTGTGCATGGACATACTTCTCCCATGAGAAGTGCGGGCTTTTTTAACAAATTACCTATGAGGGCTTCGGTTATACAAATAGCTTAATGTCGCTGCAGCAGATATGCAGCGGTGTAGTCTGTATAGACCAACACATAAGAAATCCCCCCAAACTTTACGGGTTTGGAGGGTTATGAATGGCATTTAAGCATGTGGAGTGCCCCGCTAAAGCACCGTTTTTTTATGAGGCGGGTTCCGCATCTCTGTTTTTTGCCACGGTTTTTTTAATTCATTCTTTCTGCAGAATGTCTTCTGTATCTTAAATCAAGCCATATCATCCCGTAGCGCATCAATGATATTTTCTTTTTTTATCTTGCTAATGGCATACAGCGTGGTAATGAACACCACAAGGAATACACCAAGCATACTGATTCCTATACTGTCCCAAGGAAACATAAACTCTATATCACCGCCGCCAACAACCATTCCCCTGTAAATCAGCCACGAGAGAATTCCTGAGAGGGGCAAGCTCCAAAGCATTGTCCGTGCTCCATAAAGTGCACATTCAAAGCGCATCATCTTATTAAAATCTTGGTCGGACATTCCCACGGAGCGGAGCATGGCAAGCTCTCGCCTGCGAAGCTTGATGTTGGTGGAAATCGTGTTGAACACATTGGCAACCGCAATCAGGCAAATCATAGCGATAAAAACAACCGTAAACAGATTTACAATAAACAGGATATTACGATTTTGCTCCAGTATCGCATGAACATTGTACAAAGTATAGCTAGCGGTAATGCCCGATCCCTCAATTATCCCTTGCATTTTCTCCGTTGACTGTGCAGGATGATCAGACCAAAAGGTCAAGCCTAATTTTGTAGGCGCGTCCAGGGCATCGAACTGCGGTTTCATCTGGTGAGGGGCAACCACCATCAACACGTATCCTTTCACCTCAGAGGGTTCTGCGGGCGGCGGGTCCAGCGGGTAGGTATCTGCAAAGGTGGTGTGAATTGTTTTCCTCTGTTCTCCAGATTCAGTTCCAATCGTAAAATCCATGGAACGGTCTGTAAATAGATCAAGCCCGCCGTTATATTTCCCGACGATAATCATTTTTGCGTCCTGCCCCGTATATTCCGCTGCGGGCAGGCCGAGGCTTTCAATGAAGCTTTGATAGATGTTATCCTCAATAAACTGAACATCCAACGATAGCTTCACCGTTTTATTGGATGCATCTAAACCTGCGGATTTCCGGTAGCTGTCCCAAAAGTCATTGGTGAGCTCATTTGTATTGACCTCGCAGGTATAGGTGGAAACAGCCTGATCGGTGCTTTTGGTCAATCCGTCAGCGGTTTTCAGCGTATCATAAAGCTGGGAGAATTCGCTTTCGGTCATATCTCGTGTATAGAGCAGGATATCACCGTCCATTTCAACAGCGGACTGCTCCGCCACCTGATCCAAATAGGTGCCAAAGGCGCTTGATGATACAAACAGCACGACGCTCAAAGTAAGCGACAGGATAATACTGCGGTAACGCCGCTTGTTTCTCTTAAAGTTTTTTAACGCAAGTGTTCCCTCTAAACCATAAAGCCGACTTGTGAGGTTAGAGGTTTTTATGGCGTTGGCTTCCACCTTGACCTCATTGGTTTGGCGGATACACTCCATCACGGGCGTATCGGCTGCTTTTTTTGCCGGAATATAGGCTGAAATCAGAATGGTAACCATACTGATAACCGCTGCAGCAGCAAGAGCGGGAACAGATACCTTTAGAGTCAACGGTACGTTGCTGTAAAGAACATTTGAAAAATTTTCTGCCACAATAGAAAGTACAAGTCGAATGCTTGGGATGCCAATCAAAATGCCGATAGGAATGCCAATCGCGCCGATGCAAAGTCCCTCAAACAGCACAGAATTGCGCAGCTGCTTTTCTGTGGCACCTACTGACATTAAAATGCCAAACTGGTGTGTGCGCTCGTTTAAGGAAATGTTGAAGGAATTGTAAATCAGAAACACCGACCCGACCATAATCAGAACAACCAAAATTCCCCCGACTGAGTAGAGCAGCGCATTAAACATCTTATCTTCCGAAAGCCCCATAAAGCGCAGCACATCATCGTTTAGGACATAAGCGTGGCTCTCGGCCTCACTGCTTACATACGAGCGAAGCTGGCTCGGCTTTTCCAGCGCAACAAACGCACTGAAGCTACTCGCCGGAGCTGCCGTATCTGCTGTTGTAATCAACGTATAGCCGGGAGCAGACCGTTCCTCAAAGGCAGGCCTTTGGCAGATGCCGACCACCGTGTAGGTTTTCTCCGCAGTAGGTGTCAGCGTTTCCTCTCCGGAACGATATGAATCGTGTTGGCTCAGTGTTTCATTTCCAGCCTTACGGGTTCCGACCGCAAGGGAGAGCGTATCGCCAACCGAGATTTTCACACCACCGTTTGCCGCAATGTGCGCTGGAACCAGAATTTCACTGCTGTTTTCCGGCAATCTGCCGGAGAGAAGTTCAACAGGCAGAGCGGAAAAGGCTTCTTTATTAAATCCAGCAATGAATACATATGGTTTGTCGGGATTTTGTCCACCTTTAAGCATCCCGTAGCCAATGTTTTCAAAGGATGCGATATTTGCAACCCTGTTATCATCAGCCTGTTCCTGCACAAAAGAGGTATCTACATCTGGAAATGCAACGTGCCAGTTGCCGTACTTCATGATTGCTCCGTTAACCATATAAGTTTGCAAGGATACGGCAAAGGTGGCAACTGCCGTAATCAGAGCAGCGGACAAAACAACTCCGATAATTGTTACAAGTGTTCGTGTGCGGTTCTTTTTCAGTCCTTGCAGGGCAACTTTATTGAAAATGTTCATTATCGTGCCACCTGCCTCTCATCCCGCACCACTTTTCCATCCGTAATGGTAATAATGCGGTCTGCCTGCAAGGCGATATTTTCATCGTGGGTGACAAGAAGCAGGGTCTGCCCATATTTTTGATTGCTTTCTTTCAGCAGCTTGATGATTTCCTGTCCATTACGGCTGTCCAGACTGCCGGTGGGTTCATCGGCCAGCATGACGGCCGGGGCGTTCATTAGAGCGCGTCCGATCGCAACACGCTGCTGTTGACCACCCGAGAGCTGATTCGGCAGATGTGTTTTGCGTTCCTGTAGACCCAGTAGTTCCAGCAAATCGTTTAGCCGTTCCCCGTTGACCTTTCTCTTGTCCATCAGGATAGGTAATGTGATGTTTTCTACCACATTTAAAGTGGGGATAAGGTTATGAAACTGATAAATCAGCCCCACCTGCCGCCTGCGGAAAATGGCAAGTTTTTCGTTGCTCGTCGCATATACGTCCTGCCCGTCCAAATAGATCTTTCCGCTTGTCGGCACATCAACACCTGCAATAGCGTGAAGCAAAGTGGACTTACCGGAACCGGAAGAACCGATGATTGCAGTAAAATCTCCCTTTTCAATGGTAAGGGTAACATGGTCTAACGCAGTGATCTGGTTATCGCCCCTGCCATAGACCTTGCATAAATTTTCAACTTTTAAAAACTCCATTCTATGAGTCTCCTTTCCCGTGGTTCACCCATATCATAGAACTTTTCACTGACATTCCGGTGACTTTCAAGTGAGAGATCCGTCACTTTGGAAAACGAATAGAAAATACTGCACCGCCCTGCGGGTGATTTTTGGCGGTAATTGTCCCACCCTGCCGCGTGATAATGGTTTTGCAGAGAGCGAGTCCAATCCCATATCCTGTAGCCCCTGCGTGTTTCCCGCGATAGAACCGGTCAAACAGATGTGGTAAGTCTTCTTTTGCAAAGCCTGCGCCGCTGTCACGAATCGTAATTTCGGTAAACAGCGGATTGTCCTCGCAAGCAATCACAATCTTTCCGTCATCGCCTGCGCTTTCCAAGCAATTTTTGAGGATGTTTTGAATGGCCTCCGAAAGCCAACCGGAATCGCCCTGAATGAATATTTCTTTCGGCACATCCGTTTGCAAAGTGATGTTGTGCAGATCCATAGAAATTAAGAACGGGTGAAGCACACTGCTTATCAGGTCATGTACATCAATTTTCTTTCTCTGAAACACTACGATGCCCGCATCCAGGCGGGATAGTTTCAATAGAGAAGCAAGCAGCCAATCCATCTGTACAAACAGTTCCTTTGTTTCCCGGATCATTGCTTTCCGTTCCTTTTCATCAGGGCTATTCTCTAACAAGGATAAAATCAGGTTTACCGATGTGAGAGGTGTGCGAAGCTGGTGGGCAATGTCAGCCATTGACTCGGCAAGATGTTCTTTTTCCCTTTTCAGCGCATCATTTTGCTCCCGAATGCGCAGCGTCATTTTTGTTATCTCGCTTTGCAGAATGGAAAGCTCGCCCTCATTCGTTTCGCCAATGAACAGGTGGTCAGAATTATGAAGCACAAGGTCAATTTGTTCCGATAGCTTTGCAATACTCTTGTACCGGGCCTTGGTAAACACCAAAAATACAGTACCCAAGGCAGCGGCAGAGGCGAGAGCAAGAATTCCGGCTGCCGGTTGGATGGCAAAGCCTGCTGCGGCAGCGGTGACGGTAATTGCCGTAAACACCACAGCAAACTGCCGTATCTCCCTATTTCGAAACATGTCCATCCCCCAATCGATAGCCTGTCCCACGGACAGTCAGGATCATTTGCGGGTTCGCCGGGTTGTTCTCGATTTTCTCCCGCAGGCGTTTGATATACACGGTCAATGTGTTATCGTTTACAAACTCGCCGGCAGCGTCCCACAATTCGTCAAGCAGCCTGCTTCTTGTGATAATACTTTTAGGATTGTTAATAAACACCAAAAGCAGCCGGTATTCTAAAGCGGAAAGAAAAACCTCGTTTCCGTTCTTTTTCACAACACCGTTTGCCGTATCCACATGAAGCCCGGAGATTTCAAAGGCCGATGGGGAATATCCACTTTTGCGCAGGGCAGTTCTGATTCGTGCAATGAGTTCACGTGGACGAAAAGGCTTGGTGATATAGTCGTCTGCGCCCATGTTCAGTCCGGTAACCACACTTGACTCGTCACCGGAAGCTGTCAGAAAGATAACGGGAATATCCAGTGTTTCTTTGATTTCTGTACAAACCGTAAAGCCATTTCCGTCAGGCAAAGAAATATCAATCAGAGCTAAGTCAAATTTGTGCTCGGCAAGCGCTGCAAGAGCTTCCCCATGTGTAGAAGCGTGGGTTACTGTAAATCCCTCCGATCGGAGCAAAAGCACGAGGTTTTTGGCAATTGCCTTATCGTCCTCAACTAAAAATATCCGTTTCATTTATGTTCACCATCCTTTCGCCGACCATCAATGGGTTTGATGGCCTCTTTAGGAATCATCCATACTCTGCTAAACCGAACAGCACCCTTGATTCTATTTTCTTCACAGAGCTTTTGAACCTAGCGCTCTGTGATACTCCATTTTTCAGCTGCTTCCCGCACAGTCATATATTCCATGTCATCGTATCCTTTCAAAATATATAAATAGTGTATTCGTTCAACCGAATTAAATCAAGACAATAAATCTTGACTTTATCAGTCCATGCAGCCCCTCACTTTTTCCCTAATAGAAGTGAGGGGCATTTCTTATGACTTCTCTCTCGTTGGAAAGGAGTGTACGTCAAGATGAAGTATGGACTTTTTTAATCAATTACCTATGTAAGCACTAACTATGCAGATCGCCTAATGTGGTTGTGGCAAATGCACAGTGGTGCAGTCTGTATCGGCCAACACACAAAAGCTACCCCCAAACTTTAACAGGCTTGGA
This sequence comes from Clostridium sp. MSTE9, assembly GCF_000277625.1. Lineage (NCBI taxonomy): Bacteria > Bacillati > Bacillota > Clostridia > Eubacteriales > Clostridiaceae > Clostridium > Clostridium sp. MSTE9. The sequence continues at coordinate 55,779 of NZ_AKFU01000047.1, read as the reverse complement.
GGATTGAGAAAAATATTCTGCCATGGGCAAAGCCCCGCCAAACCCGATTTATTTGGAGGGGCTTCAAAGACTCTTAATTTATTAAGCTGTTTTTTATTCATTCCACACTTTTCAGCGAAGTCACCATATCAATATTCTTAAATTTTCTTCCTATGATATGATTCACAAGTATGGTAAACCCAAAGATAAAAGCAAAGCCTATGGCAATGCTCAATACGGGAATGATCGGCGCAATCTCCAAATCCGGCGTTGTCGCTTGAGAAAGTATGATGCGCAGGAGCAAGGAACCGATGACAAAGCCGAAAGGCAGACCGAATATCGTAATCCAAATGTTCTCCCGCAGGATCAATCGTTTCATTTCAGTGCGATAAAATCCCAGAACTTTCAGCGTTGCAAGCTCACGAATTCGCTCATAGTAGTTCATGCGCCCCAGCACCATCATAACGGCAAAGGCAAGCAGTCCAGAGAATACAATCAATATGATCTGAAAGCCCTGCAAAGCCTCCAGAACGATCAGCATATTGCTGCGCATTTCTTCCTTTGTCTCGATAAGTGAAATCCTCGGGTCGCTTTTTAGCTTGTCGAGATCAAGCCCTTGTCCGTCTATCAGCAGCGTTCTGATCAGAAACGGAAGGTCCGACACTTTTGAAAATGCAGTTTTGCTTATATAAACTTCATTTCCGATAGGAAAATCCACGATCTGTGCAACCTTCAGCGGTATGACGATTCCATCGAGTCGTTCCGCCGTGAGCGTATCGCCGACATTTACATTGAGCGCTTCTGCCATTCTGGGAGTAATCAGCGCACCGTCCTGCGGCAAATGTATCGGGTTTCCCTCCATATCCCTGAAGCTGAGGCTTTTTTGCTCCTCGTCCATCACCACAAGATAGGGACTTTGCACATTGCCTCTTTCACCATAAAGAGAAACACTGAACGCCATTGTCGCGTCGATATTTCGCGCGCTGCTCAGCGCATCGTAAATATCGGAAAGCTGCTCGCTGGTTGAAGGGGTTCGAAACTTGATTTCCACGTTATACATCACGGTTTCGTCAAACGCCCGATCGAGCATTGCGTTGATAGAATTCATCAGCCCGAAGCCGCACAAAATCAGGGAAGTGGAGCCGATAATGCCGACAAGCCCCATGAGCATCCGCGCTTTGTTGCGGAACAAGTTCCTTGTCACGATTTTTCCACTAAAGCTTAAGCTGCGCCAAAAGGGCGTGATTCGTTCCAGCAAAATCCGGTGGCCGTGCGCCGGCGGTTTTGGCCGCATCAGCGCCGCAGGTGTCAGTTTCAGCAATCTACGGCAGGAGAGCGCGGCACCACCGCAGGTAACCGCTGCAACGCAGAGGACTGATACGAAGAAATGCGGAGTAAAAGGCGTGACGCCGGTATTGTCTATTGTGTAATAGGTAATCCCGACGCGATACAGAAATTCTGCGATCAGATATCTGGCGGCTGCCCATCCTAAAATCATGCTTGGAATGGTAATCAAAACACCTAAAAGTGCGTACCGAGCCATTATTTCCTTTTTAGAGTAGCCCAAGGAACGCAGTGTTCCCAAATGCTGACGCTGGTTTTCTGTCATACGGGATACTGTAATCCATGTTACGAGAGCTGCCGTCAGGAAAAAAGCAATGGAAAACAGAAGCCCGATTTGCTTTACGCCGGTCATCGCGTCGGCAACCTTGCGATAGCTCGTCTGATGAGAGCGGCTGAGGATCGTGGCGCTTTCAAACACTTTTCGTACTTGATTCGATTGTTCTTCCTGTGAAAGCTTCGATCCTTCACGGATAGTGAGGATGAGTTCATTGTAAGCGATGTCCGGCAAAGCGGACGCGTTTGTATAGGCGAATCCATATTTGTGATAATCGGGCACGGTTAAACCTTCCGGGGCGTAATAAACGTATTCCGCATCCCGGACGATCCCTTTGATCCGCCACTCTTTCTGCGATTCGCCTTCCCGAGCAGTAATCGTATCTCCAACAGACAGCCCATGGGCCTGGGCAAAGCGGCTGTCAAGCAAAAGGGCGTTTGTTTCACTTCCGTCCAGCAGGCTTCCGGCCAAAAGTTCCGGTACATTGATTTTGGCCGCTTCGTCGACGGCGTGAAAATGCAGAACTGAGTTTGATGCTCCGGATAACGCAATATCGGTTATTTTCCGGCGCTGTGCTTCTTGAATATCGGTAAAAGACCGCAGGTGATCCAAATCGGATTCCGATATGTCGGCTTTATAAACCCAATAGTCGGCGAGATTCGCCTCTTCATAATAATCGGCCACTTCGTTTTCAACCGTACTCACATACAGGTTGATGCCGCTGAACAGGGCAATTCCCAAAGAGCAGATGCACACAATGGATAAAAACGCCCAGCGGTTTTCTCTAATATCCCGAAAAATCTTTTTTTGTAGCATTTTTACCATTTGATTCCCTCCAAATCCGCTGGAGAATCTTGTACACTCTCTTTGACTACCATGCCGTTTTTCATTTCAATCAGCCGATCGGCAATGGGCGCTACCAGAGAATTATGGGTAATGATAATGACTGTTTTCCCCATATTCCGGCTAATGTCGGACAGAACCTTCAGAATCGTTTTTCCCGTTTCGGTATCCAGGGCGCCGGTAGGTTCGTCGCAAAGCAAAAGGTCGGGATTTTTGCAGATCGCCCTGGCAATCGCGACACGCTGCTGTTCTCCGCCGGAAAGCTGTGCCGGAAAATTATGGATTCTGTCCTTTAAGCCGACAATGCGCAGGGCCTCCTCTGGCTCCAACGATGATTTGCAAACCTGTTTTGCAAGCTCGACATTTTCCGCTGCGGTTAGATTTGGTATCAAATTATAGAATTGAAAGACAAAGCCGATTTTGTATCTTCGGTAGTCGGTCAATTCCAGATCGTTCATGGCGGTAATATCCTTGCCGCCAAAAAGAATTTTTCCGGATGTGGCAATTTCCATGCCTCCCAAGAGATTGAGTACCGTGGTTTTACCCGCGCCGGAGGGACCAAGGATGATGCAGATCTCCCCCTTCTTTACATGAAAGGAAACCTGTTTTGCCGCGTGAATCGTGACTTCCCCCATACGATAATCCTTGTTTACATGATCAAAAATAATATCACCCATATCAGATCCTCCTTAATATATGTACTATATTTATTTTATTAGTTCATATATTATCAAAAGAGATTTGACTTGTCAATGCCGATATGCTATATTATTTACGGATAAAGTTTATAAGGTTCATATCTTGAGGTGATTGTATTGGATGGGTTTGAGAAAAGAAGAAACGATAAGAAAAAAGCCATCATGCAGACGGCTTTGGAGTTGTTCGACCAATATGGCTTTGATCGGGTAACCGTAACGGAGATTGCGGAGAAAGCGCATGTATCTAAGGTATCCATTTACAACTTCTTTGAGAGCAAAGATAATCTGCGGCGGATCATCATCAAGGATATGCTGGATGACAGCGTCGAAAAAATAAAATCTTTGATTGCAAAAGAAGGAAACTTCATCGAAAAGATAGAGGAATATATACAAATTCGAACTTGGTATTACGGCAAATATACCCTGAGGTTCTTTTTTGAAGCGGTTGAGAGCGACCCGGAGCTTCGGCAATACCTTGAAAATTTCAACGCCGCCAGCAAAAACCTTTTGATGACGTTTATTGAGGAAGGCAAAGATTCGGGAGTTTTTTCCCCGGATGCGTCTAATGACGCAATTGAAATCTATATTGATATGATTCAGACGTATTTGATGCATAATAAGGAAATTCGTGATCGGCTTGAACACAACCCTGAATTGGCAAGAGAAATAAATATGCTGTTCCTGGATGGGCTGATCCGAAACATGGAGGAATAAAGGATGAACAGTTCCAGAAATTCTATTTCTTCATAAGGCTTCCAATTTAAAATAAAAGGAAAATCATTTCAATAAATTTCAGATGCTATTTTTCTAAGAGAAATCATACCTTTCTAAAAATACCGATTGAAAACTTTTTCCATCTAAAATCTATACAGTATCATCGGATATGATTTCAGAAAATCTGCCTCGATACGCGGTTTGCGTACGGGGTTTTATTATATCTCATGAATTTTGTCGGCCGCAGATATTGTGATATTTATTCCATATGTATCATCTGACGTGCAATTCTTTGCCGAATTTGTTTTTGTATTCTTTCCGGCCCTAATACTTCCACCACCGGGCCGAAAGACAGAATACGAATGAGCAGCTCGGTTTCCTCCATGATGTCATAAAAGATTTCACAGACATGACAGCCTTTCTCCTCATCGTATACTGTCTGTTTATCATAAGAGGCAAACTGAAGCATACAGCGCTCGAGTGCATCGTGTTCCTTAATAGCAAACACATATCTGAACCACACCGCTGATTCTGGTTGACAAATCGAAGCTGGTACTGTAAAATAGCGGGTAACGGTTTTCCGTAAATTGATTGGAAAAGGATTGATTGTTATGTTGGCGACTGGGGGAAACAAAATCGAATAGCAATCAACCACATGGCTAAAAAGATATTTTCTGCCGTGGTGATTCTGCCACGGCATTTTTGTGCCCTTTTTAGCCGATTCACGATCAAAAAGGAGAATATTTTGAGCGAATTGTTTACCATAATTCAGAATGAAAAATGCTGGATGGAGCACACTGCGATCCGGCAGCTGGAAGATGTATCGAAGCTTCCTGGTGTAGTGCGGGCAGTAGGGCTCCCTGATCTGCATGCCGGAAAAAATCCGATCGGCATAGCGGTGGAAACAGAAGGGATTCTGTACCCCCACCTGATCGGAAACGACATCGGCTGCGGGATGGGCCTGTTTGAGACGAACTGCGCCCTCAAAAAATTCAAGCAGGAGCGTTTTGTCACAAAGTTGAACCATATTCGGGCTTTGGAGGACTTGCCCACCGAAAACCCTTATCCGGAGGAAAGCCCCATCTACGACCTTGGCACCATTGGCGGCGGCAATCATTTCGCCGAGTTTCAAACGGTGCATGAAGTTCTGGACGGGGATGTGTTTGAACAGCTTGGCATTAATAAGAATCAGCTTCTGCTGCTGATTCACAGTGGTTCGAGGGGATACGGCCAGCGGATTCTCAGTGAGTTCTCAGGCCTCGGCGGGCTTTCTGCGAACAGTGAGCGGGCGCAGGCTTACCTGGCAAAGCACGACGATGCCCTCTTATGGGCAGAGCGCAACCGCCGTTTGGTAGCCGAAAAGTTGATGGGGTACGTCGGCTATTCCCAGGAGGTAAAGCCGCTGCTGGACTGCTGCCACAACTTTGTGGAGCGGCGGGACGATCATTTCATCCACCGCAAGGGAGCAGTCAGTGCGCTGAAAGGCCCGGTAGTCATCCCCGGTTCCCGGGGCAGCTTGACGTACCTTGTGCTGCCTGCGGCAGATACCTCTCTGTCGGGCCATTCCCTTTCTCATGGAGCGGGGAGGAAATGGGCCCGATCTCTGTGCAAATCCCGCATCAGGAACAAATATGAACGGGATACCATCCGGCACTCAAAGCTGGGCAGCCATACCGTTTGCCACGATACCGAGCTGCTGTATCAGGAAGTACCGGAAGCATACAAAAATATTGAGCAAGTGATTGCGGCCCTTGTGGAGCATGGCCTTTGCACGGTCATTGCCACTCTGCGTCCTCTTGTCACCTATAAAGGGTAAGGGGGAAAACAGAATGGAATTGCAGCTTAGCTCAGGGCAAGGCCCGGAAGAATGCGAACTGGCAGTGGGCAAATTTCTGCGCAGCCTGATGACGGAGTTCCCGGATATAGCGGTATTGGAAAAACACCCCGGCAGGCACCCGGATTGCTACCGCTCAGTGCGGCTCGAGAGCAGGATCGATCTCTCCTTTTTAGAGGGGTCGGTGCAGTGGATTTGCCAAAGCCCCTACCGAAAAAACCATAAGCGCAAAAACTGGTTTTTAGACATTAGCCTGTGCGGGCAGACAAAGCCGCTTTCTTACGATGAAAGCCTGGTGAGGTTTGAGACCTTTCGCTCCGGCGGCAAGGGCGGGCAGAATGTCAATAAGGTAGAAACCGGCGTAAGAGTCATTTATATTCCGACAGGGCTTGCGGTGGTGTCTACGGAGGCCAGAAGCCAGCAGGTGAACAAAAAGCTGGCGCTGAACCGCCTGTGCGAAGCCATCTCGCTGCAAAACGCAGCGGGAGAAGCGCAGGTGAAAGCGCTCAACCGGCTGGAGCATACCCGTTTGCAGCGGGGGAATCCGGTGCGGATGTACGAAGGGATGCAGTTTAAACGAATCGAATAACTCACCGGTGGGTTGATCATAAAACAGCTCTTTAACCGGCGGCAAACGGTTGTCAGTTCGATTCTGTCTGCCGGCTCCCAAATACTCCTGAAATCTACAGATTTCAGGAGTATTTTTCTTTGCGGAATTATCGCGAAAATCCGCAAGGAAGAGCAGCACTTTTCTGCCGTCATCTGTCAATTCGCGGCATGATGCCGGAATGAAAATTTTGGTCAATCGTACCAAACACCTTTCTCTGCAAAGCCACAAAAAACGCGGCTTCTTCAGATTTCCGCAATAGAATAAAATATCATATTTTGTGAAAAACAAACATAAAAATAAGAATAATTTCCTTGTCAAACAAGTGAAAATATGATAGCATAATTCTATATTCAAAATGGTGGTTTAAAGCGATGTGCCTGTCCGATGCAGATTACCGCAGCCAACTGCCCAAAGGTTGACTTTGCCCGGGTGCAGAGGCATTGATTGCGTATAAGAAGCTGTCGTTTTAAAACGGCGGCTTTCTTTTTGTAAATGGAAATTTTAGAGGATTGGACGGTGGATGAATCGGATGTTCCGGCCAATGGTAAAACACAGACTGAACAGACGTGGATTTACCACCGCAGAACTGCTGGTGGTTGTGGCGATTATTTCTGTTTTGCTGGCATTGGCGGCCCCTAATCTGGTTCAAAGCTGGAAAAACCTTCAGATCACCGAGCTTGACGGCACAGCCCGCGAAATTTTTCTGGCGGCTCAGAATGAGCTGACGGACAAAAAGGCCTCCGGCGGCCTGCAGCAGCTTGCGGCTGACAGCAGTGTTGTTCAGGAGGAAGAAGTCACACAGGGCGGTGTGACAAAAACGCTCTACTACATAACGTCTGAAACGACAGGCGATTCGCTCGACCGCCTGTCCGCGCTGTTCTCCACGCTGACCGGCGGTTCGGTGCTGTATCTGAATCCGCGTTCCGGCGATGTGACGGATGTATACTATTCCAAAAGCGCACTCGACCACGATACGGTGAAAAATCTGCGGGAGCGGCTAGCGGGAACCGATGACCGGGAGGTACGCGCGAAGCTGGGTATCGGGTATTACGGCGGCCTTACCGCCTCATCTCCGGAGCCGTCGCGGCCGGACGAGCCACAGCATCTGCCTGAAACGCTCGAGCTGGTCAACGGAGAGGATTTGTATTTAAAGCTGGTCTATCCGGAGCTGGGAGAGGCGCTCGGGCACCCGGAGAAGGTTCTGGTCTCCATCAGTCTTACGGACGAGCACGGGACTACCGTAACGCGGAACGCGGACGGTGATTCCGCGGTGAAATCCGACTCTGAGTCCGATGCCGAGTTCAATCAATGGAAGTCCAGTATCTTTGCTGATGTGAACACCGGGAACGATTATACGCTGTATGTTTTGCTGGACAGCATAACGAACGGAAACTCCTTTTTAAAGCTGTTCCCATCGCTGAAGGCAGGTGACAATATCACCGTGAGCGTATCGCTCGCCTATAACGGGAAAAACCTGTATCAGAATGCGGCAGTCGGTACGGTGAACAGCCTGTTTGCCGCGAAGTACGACACAAACGTGACGACGGATGGAGTCTTCCATAAAAAGGGCGTGGAGTTTTTCCGTGTCCGCCACCTGAGCAATCTGCGATATTACTCCATGGGCAACGGCTCCGCCGTTCAGACGGCCAACATCGATTTCACGCGATCTGTGCGCCAGAATACCATGATGCCCATATCCGCCCATCTGGATGCCGCGCCCACGCTGTTCCCGCCGGTGGATCTGACGACCGCTTCCACACAGAATGGCCTGACGATCGACGGCAAGGACGGCGACGGGATCGTTCATACTCTGCGCAATTTTCAGGTACAAAGCCAAACCGCGGGGATATTCGGCACCTGCTTAGTCGCCGTGAACTTTCAAAACCTGCGACTGGTCGATTTTAATGGATCGGGAGAGCAGGTGTCCGGCGCGCTGATCGGCAGTCTTAGCAGCGATAACAGCAGTATTGTGGTAGAAAACTGCGGCGTGTATCAGAGCGCTGCGGGGGCCGGCTCCGTTGCCGGAGGACGCGGCAGCAGCTCCGGAGCGGAGCGCCCCACCGGCGGGCTGATCGGCTCGGTTCAGGCGAAAAACGGGAACGGGATTACCATCAAGACCTCCTTTTCCGCTCTGCCGATATCTAACGCAGCGGGCCGGACTGGCGGCCTGATCGGCAGCGTCAGCGGGGGAAGTGCTTCCGCCCCGGTTACGATTCAGAATAGTTATGCTTCGGTCACGGTCATTTCAGGGAGTTCAGGCACCTATCTAAAAACGACGGGAGGCTTGATCGGCGCTGTGTCGGGGTATGCCGCCATTACCGACAGCTTTTCCTCTGCCGATGTGGCCGCGTCTGAGGCCGGCGGCGCGCTGGTCGGCCTGAACGCCGGCACGCTTACGATTGCCTCCAGCTACACGTGCGGGACCGTAACAACAAACGGAACAATTACTTATGGGCCGCTGGTTACCGGCAGCGGCGGCGTAACGTATGCGGGCGGCAGCTATCTGTCACAATCCGGCAACAGCGGTGCCACAGACGCCTACGGGGGTTCCGCTCCGTCCGGAGTGACGGCTCTGGAATACGACGAGCTGGCGAAGGACAGCGCCGGGAATCCCATTCAGAACAGCGCGGCCAAATGCCACCCCTATGCGGATTCTCTCCAGGGCAGCGCGTACCCGTTCCGGATGGTCACCGAAGAATACTACGGCGACTGGCCTGAAAAATTTACTCACGCAACGGGGAAACCCCCGTATAGCCTGTGTTATTATGAAAAGTACACGGATGGCACGTGGGGCTTTTACGGGTATGATACTAATAGTACGCTGGCCGACACGCTGGACTACGTGAATGCCAAGACCATTGCGCAGGCGGGGTATGGGATGCTGGTACCGTCCGGTACAGGGAAGCCCGCCGCACCTCATATTTCCTGGAAGTCAGGTGCGACCTTGGGCGACAAAATCACAATTTCTGCCATCGCACAGGATTTATATCCTCTTCCATATGCAAAAAGCGAAATGCTCAATCATGACAATCAGATCAATATCATCATCAAAGATGATCAATCCGGCAGGGATCTTTATGTCAATCCGCTGTTTGCGGCGGCAATTTCTTTTCATGAACTGCAGTTTAATGAGGAACAGCCGGGCCAGCTGCGCACAGAAGAACAGCTCAGGGACAGAAAAAGAATTTCAAACGGGTGGTATTTTAAGCAGACGCATCATATCACTGTCGTACAGGCTGACACCGGAGGGATCAACAATAATGCCACCCAGTCTGTTTATGACGGTGCCGGAAATACCATCAGTGGGCTGCGGATGCCGCTGTTCCAGGACAACAACGGCGTCATCAAAGGGGTTCGTCTGGCAGACGTTTCGATTTCACAATCAGGCAATACGGCAGCTCTGATTGCCAATAAAAATACCGGCAGCGTTGTGGATTGCAAGCTCCTTTCCGGCAGCGTGACAAGCACAAGCGCCTCTGTGGCCGGTTTGGTGTGGGAGCTGAACACCGGCAGTATTTCAAACTGTGTGGTCGGCTCGCCTGATATCCAGAGGAGCGTTACGATCACGGGCAGCGGCGGCTTTGCCTCGGGAATGGTAGGAACCGGCGGAACCGGACTTTCCATTTCCGGCTGCAGGGTGGCCAATACCGCCATATCGAATTCTTCCGGTACCGCCGCCGGGTTGATGGGCTGGGGCTCCTCTAAAATCAGTTCCTGCACGATCAGCGCGGATGCGGCGGTTACGGGCGGTATTGCGGCGGGAATCGCCGGTACCAGCAGTTCGGGCGGTGCTATCAGCGGAAGCGCCATGCTGGGCACGGTTACTTCTCTGAAAGACAGCGGGGGAGCGGCCGGTCTGGTCTATACGAATTCGGGCGGCAACATCAGCGGCTCGTATTCCGCCGGCACGATCACGGCGCAGAACGGCGGGAATGCCAGTGGCGTGATCGATACACACAGCGGCGGAAATGTCGATCATTCCTACCGTACCGGCCCGGTTGTAACGTCCGGGAGTGGTACAGTCTCTGGCTTTGTCCGGGTCATGTCCAATGGTACGGTTTCAGACAGTCATGCCGAGGGTGCGGTCACAGCGGGGGAAAGCGGAAATGCTTCCGGCTTTGCCGATCAGCTTACAGGGGGAACCATCGGCTCCTCTTATGTTCTCGGTTCCGTTACGGCGCAAGGGAACGGCACGGTCTCGGGTTTTCTGCGGGTCATGTCCAACGGTACAGTTTCCGGCAGCCATGCCGAGGGCACGGTTACGGCGCAGGGCAGCGGAAGTGCCTCCGGTTTTGCCGATCAGCTTACGGGCGGCACAGTCGATTCCTCCTATCATGTCGGTTCTGTTACGGCAAAAGGCAGCGGCACCGCTGCGGGCTTTGTTCGGATGATGTCCAACAGCGTGATCACCGGCAGCCATGCCGAGAGTGCGGTTACGGCGCAGGGCAGCGGGGATGCCTCCGGCTTTGCTGATACGGTTACAGGCGGCACGCTGGATTCCTCGTACTGCATTGGCCCTGTTCTGGCATCAAGTGGCGGAACGGCTTCGGGCTTTGTGCGGATGCTGTCGGGCTGGACGAAGTTTGCCGAGAATTTTTCGGCGGGGAATGTTACAGCGCAGAACGGCGGCATTGCCACCGGCTTCGTGGATATCATCGATGGGGTCAAGGTGGAATCCTCCTATCACACCGGCACGGTTTCGGCGTCCGGCAGCAGTATGGCTTCCGGGTTTACCCGGCGGCTGTCGAATTGGGGAGAGATCTCCAACAGCTTTACGGTAGGCACCGCGGCAGCGGAAAACGGCATGTCGGTTGGGTTTGTCGGGGATATCCTTTCTAACAACGGCAGAGTGACAAACTGCTATGCCGCGGTACAGCTGACCGGCAACGGCGCGCGCTGGGGTTTTGCCCCCGTTCCTTCCGTAAACGCCGCAAATACCTGCTATTGGGTGCGGCAGTTCGGCGGCTTTAATACAGACGTGGATACTTCAACAAATGTGGACGGAAGGGTGACCAGTATATCGTTTGATACGCTGAGGCAGCTGCAAACGGTGGCTGGCGGCTGGAACTGGGATTCCGGTGACCTGAGCTGGACGATGATTACCACGCCCTCGCAGACACACCCGGTTTCCGGGTCGCTCAGCGGGCTGGCGTATCCGTACCCCCGCATCAAGGGGCTGGAATACTACGGCGATTGGCCGGTTGGCTGATGGGGATTTTGACAGGAGGGCGGCTATGCGTTCCATTCAAAGAAAACTGCATAGTGAGCGCGGCACCTCATTTTTGATCGCTCTGCTGTTTTTTCTCATCTGTCTGACGATGGGCTCGCTGATTCTGACCGCTGCGACAGCCAACGCCGTCAAGGCCAAGGATCGTTACGAGAATCAGCAGAACTATCTTGCGGCAGCCTCTGCGGCGCGGCTGATCAAAGATACTATCGGGAACTACACCTATACCGAGGGGAAGACCTGGCAATCCTGGCAGACGGGGATCGATCCCGCAACGGGTCTGCCGATAATGGAAAGCGGCTGGAAAAAGATCACACCCTTTCTCTCACCGGACGATGAGGGCGATCTTCTGACCGACGCATATGACGACACGAGAGGGCTGACAAAATACAGAGGCAGCTTTGAGATCAAGGCGGACGAGGGAATGCCGGGCGTTCAAGCGGAATTTGCGATGGAGCAGGGCGGCGATGCAACAATTGTGCTGACTGCCGGGGAGTATTCCATGGCGGTCTCGTTTACGGCGCGCACGGCACACACAACCGACCACACGACTTATGATTATTATAAAACCTCGTGGAGCAGCGGCGTGATTACAAAGGGGGCGGACTAGATGCGCAGAAAAAGGAGTTCCTCCGGCGAAACGCTGGTAGAAACACTGGCGGCTCTGCTTCTGGTGGTGCTCTCCGGTATGCTGTTTTTGCAGATGACAATGGCCTCCACCCGCATGAGCACGCAGTCAAAAGAGATGGACGCGCTGTATCAGAAGGTGCTGGCCGCGGCGGAGCAGCAGACCTCTCCGGCCTTTTCCACCGGCAGCATCGACATCGATGGCCGCAGCTATGACGTACGCTATTACGCGTACTCCGGCGCCTCGTCGGGTGAAAAACTGATTTCCTACGCACAGTGTACGGGGGGCGGCGGATGAAGCGGGCGGCGCGCAGGCTGTGCGGCCGTGCCGGAATGACGTTGGTGGAAACGCTGATGGCTGTTCTGATCATCACGCTGCTGACCTCCGTCATTTTTATCGGCAGTCAGGCGGTGGCACGCGTGACCGTGCAGGATACCTTCGCGGCGGAAAGCCAGTCGGTAGCAGATACCATCAACCGTGCGCTTTCGGATGTGCTGCGCTATGCGGAGGATATTACAACAGACAGTACGGGAAGAGTGACCGCCTATACAAGCAGCGAATATGGAATCGGCGATGGTTCGCTGCGTGTCGGTACCGGCGAATTCGGTACACAGGATACAGGGCATATTTATCTGCTTTATGTGGACGGGGACAAGGATGCCAGTATCTCTTTGTTGAGCAATCTGAGCTATTCGGGCCTGATGGTGGTGCCGGCGGATTACACGCCCGGCTCGGGCGCCGACATCAGCGGGTTTGACCTGTGCTATTCCGGCGGCGTCTTTGCGGGAAGCTACCGCCTGTACGATTCCGCGCATCACCTGCTGTCTGATTCCTATGAATTTTCATTTCGGGCCGTGAATGGCTGATGGAGCCGCGGCGGAAAGGGGGACCCTCATGACTTATACGCGTTTGGGAGACCTGCTGCTCTCAGTAGGGCTGATTACACAGGAGCAACTGGAACACGCGCTGCGCGAGCAGAAAAAAACAAAACACAGGTTGGGCCGGGAGCTGATCGAAGAGCGGGTCATCACGGAGCAGCAGCTGATTGAGGCGCTGCGGGTACAGCTCGGCGTTGAGTTTGTCGATTTGAGCAGCACCCCGGTTCAGCCGCAGCTGGCGGAGCTTTTGCCGAAGAAGATCGCGCAGAAGTACAGTGTTGTGCCGGTTCGGCTGGAAAAGGATACCCTTTCTATCGCGATGAGCGACCCTATGAATTTTGTGGCGATCGAGGAGGTAAAGGCCTCCACCCGCAAACGCGTCATTCCGATGATCGCGACGGCCAAAGCGATCGACCATGCCATTTCAAAGCTGTACGGCAGCGAGGGCGCGGCGCGCGCGATTGCGGACATGAAGCGCGAAATGGGGGAAGGCGCTCCGGTTCGCTTTGCCGACAATTTCACCGCGAGCGTTCTCGGCGAGGAAGAGGATACCGCCTCGGCCCCAACGATCCGCCTGGTCAACTCCATCATTGAGCGCGCGGTGCTGGATACTGCAAGTGACATTCATGTAGAGCCGCATGAACGGGAGCTGCTCGTGCGCATGCGGGTGGACGGCGTCATGCGCAGCGTGATGAGTGTTCCAAAGGATTTACAGGGCTCAGTCGTCTCGCGCCTGAAAATCATGGGCGGGATGGACGTGACGGAGCGCCGTATTCCGCAGGACGGCCGTGCGGCGGTTCGGGTACAGCGGCGCGACATCGACATGCGGCTTTCCACACTTCCCACCATCTATGGGGAAAAGGTGGTCATCCGTTTGCTCGACAAGGATTCGCAGCTGCTCAGCAAGGATAAAATCGGCCTGAATCAGGACGAAATGAATCAGTACATGAGCCTGATTTCCCGTCCGTCCGGCATGGTGCTGATCGTCGGCCCTACCGGAAGCGGTAAATCCTCCACCATGTACACCATGATCCGCGAGCTGAATACCGATCAGGTCAATCTGGTCACTCTTGAGGACCCCGTGGAGTACAACATTGAGGGGATCAATCAGGTGCAGATCAACGAAAAAACCGGGCTGACTTTTGCCGGCGGCCTGCGCTCCATCCTGCGCCAGGATCCCGACATCGTCGCGGTCGGTGAAATCCGCGACGGCGAAACGGCTCAGATTGCAATGCGCGCGGCCATTACAGGGCATCTGGTGCTTTCTACCGTACATACGAACGATGCGCTTGCAACTATCGATCGTCTGGTTGACATTGGTGTGGAGCCGTATATTATCTCCGGCGCGCTCAACGGCATCATTTCTCAGCGCCTGGTGCGCCGCATCTGCCCCAACTGCCGGCAGGAATACACCCCGCAGCCCGATGATCTGCTGAGCATCGGTCTCGACCCCTATGGCGGCCATAAGCTGTACCGCGGGGCCGGGTGCCCGTCTTGCTTTGGCACCGGCTACCGGGGGCGTACCGCCGCGTTTGAAATCCTCGTCATCAGCCACGCGCTGCGCATGGCGATCAACCGGGGCGCCAGACGCGAAGAGCTGGAGACCATCGTCGGCACGGAGCGGAATTTTGTTCCCCTTGCGGAGGGCGTGCGCCGTTTGGTGCTTCAGGGGGTTACGACCATTGAGGAGGCCCGGCGCATCGTCGCGGCCGTGGAGGAACTATGAAGATTGAAGAGTTGATCCGGCAGGCCGCCGATGCGAATGCTTCAGACATTCACCTGATCTGCGGCCTGCCGCCCAAATACCGTGTGGCTGGGCGGCTTTTGTCCATGCGGGACGAGGTGCTGACCAGACAGGACTGCGAGGAGCTTGCGCGCGAGCTGGCCGGTACGGATTTTGAACAGCTGTGGGAGGTGGGGGAGCTGGATGCTTCCGCTACCATCGAGGGCGTGCGCGTCCGCATCAACCTGTTTCGCCAGCAGAACTGTCTTTCGGGAGCACTGCGGCTTTTGAGCGACCGGATTCCGGAGCTCCCCAGCCTGGGGCTTCCCCCGATGGTGGAGCGCCTGACCGATCTGCGGCGCGGCATCATTCTGGTGACCGGTGAGACCGGCAGCGGTAAATCCACTACGCTGGCCGCGATGATTGACGAAATCAATCACCGGCAGGCCAGGCACATTATCACGCTGGAAGACCCTATCGAGTACATTTACACGCCCGACCGCTCCATTTTCAATCAGCGGGAGGTTGGCCGGGATACCAAAAGCTACGCCGCTGGTCTGCGTGCCGCGCTGCGCGAGGACCCGGATATCATATTGATTGGCGAAATGCGCGATCTGTTTACCATAGAAACGGCGCTGACCGCCGCGGAGACGGGGCATCTGGTGCTGACCACGCTGCATACCGGCAGCGCCGCGGATTCTATCGACCGCATCGTGGGGGTGTTCCCCGAAGAGCGGCAGCAGCAGATCCGCATGCAGCTCTCCATGACGCTGCGGGCTGTTCTGGCGCAGCAGCTGCTGCCCAACAAGAGTGAAACCGGCCGCGTATGCGCCTGTGAGTTGATGGTGGTCAACAACGCCATCCGCAATCTGATCCGCGAGGGAAAAACGCCGCAGATCGCAAACGCCGTCGCCACCTCTGCCCGGGAGGGAGCGATTACGATGGATAACGCCATATTGAAGCTGTACCGCGAGGGCAAGATCAGCGCCGATACGGCAAAGCAGGCGGCGCACGATCTGGATTTTGTGGAGCGAAACCTGCTCCTGTAAAGATTTGATGCAAACAAGCCGTTTCCTTCTCTTGCCGAAGAAGGAGAGGGAAACAGGGAGCTTCTTAAAGTGCAATTGCAATCCGAATCGATTTGAAAGCAAGGTGATACCCGTTGCAGACCTTCCGATACCAGGCCATTTCTCCGGACGGCAAGAAGCTTTCCGGCATCATAGAGGCGCCGGACGAATACGCCGCAGTCGCAAGGCTCCGGGAGATGGACGCCGCCATTACGAAGATTACCCCGGTCAGAGGGCACAATCAGGCGCATTCGCAGTTCACGACCGGCAAGATCAGTGAACGCGCGCTGTCCATGATGTGTTCGCAGTTTGCGGTCATCCTCGGTTCCGGTATGCCCATTGTGCGGGCGGTAGAGCTGATTGCGGGCCAGACCCAGGATAAAACGCTGAGGCAGATTCTGCAGCAGGCCGCCGGGGATGTGGCGTCGGGCCTGAGCTTGGCGCAGAGCCTGAAAAACCGCGGAAAGAATCTTCCCGTCACCTTTATTGAAATGGTTCGTTCCGGCGAGGAATCCGGTACGCTGGATGTGGCGTTCAAACGGCTGCAGACGTATTACGATAAATCCTTTCAGAGCAAAAGCAAGGTAAAGGCCGCGATGACTTACCCGGTGTTCACGCTGATTGTGGCCGCGATCGTGGTTGTCATCATTATGGTGGTAGCAGTCCCTGCATTTACCACAAGCTTTTCCTCCATGGGGGTGGAGCTGCCGTGGATCACCCGGGGGCTGATTGCCATCAGCGGATTTTTCACAAAATTCTGGTTGCTGCTTGTGATAGTCATTGGCGGCGGAATTTTTGCATATCAAATGTATGGACGTACAGAGAAGGGCAAGCTGTTTCACGCGCGCCAGCGGCTCAGGCTGCCGGTGCTGGGGAGGATCGGCCTGCTCAAAGCCTCGGCCCAGTTTGCAGGCACGCTTTCTACTTTGCTTTCCGCCGGTCTGCCGGTGCTTCAGGCGGTTTCTGTTACCGCGTCCATCCTGGACAACGCATGGATCGGCGCGAAGGTGACCGGAAGACTTTCCGACCTGGAGGAAGGAAAAACGCTGAGCTTTTGTCTCGATTCCGCAGGCGTATTTCCCGATTTGGTCTCTGAGATGGTGCGGATTGGCGAAGAAACCGGTTCGCTTGAGAATACGCTCGATATGGTCGGTGTATATTACGACAACGAGACGGATTTAGCGTCGCGCAAGGCGCTCAGCTTGCTTGAGCCGATCATTATCTGCATTCTGGCAGTGATCGTCTTTTTGGTTCTGCTTGCCGTTTATCTGCCGATGTTTGCCCTGTATGCCAATATGGGCTGAAAACAGATGGCTGACAGTCCTTTCGGTATTCCGCCGGTGCTTTTCCATACCGGCTGATACATAAATAAACCAATCGCTCAAATGAGATACCTCGACCCAGCAAGGGCGAAAAAAATGAAGGAGGAAAATCCCTATGAAAAACACATTGCAAACCCTGCAAAAAAAGAGAAAATCAAAAAAAGGCTTTACCCTGATGGAAATGCTGATCGTCGTCGCGATTATTGCTATTTTGGTGGCGATCTCTATTCCGGCATTTAACGCTCAGCTTGATAATGCACGTACAAACACTGATTTGGCTAATGAGCGTGCTGCAAAAGCTGTTGCTGTTACCACGTTTTTGACTGAAGATAGTGACACAGAGATTGATGGCTATTATGATGCTGATACAGGTAAGATTGAGAAAGACAAAACTGATGCAGCAAAAATTAAAGCATATGGTCAAAAACAAAAAGGCAAAATTATTCACATAAAGATTGATTCTTCAGGTGAAATTGAAACTAAAGAATGGGTTGTGCCAAGTACCATTAAGTAAAGTTATTAAAAATTTAAAGCCAATTTTAAAAAATACCACCGAATATTTTTTGTTATGGATAACAATGTATTTTTTAAATAGGTACAAGAGAAATTTTTCCGAAATTTTCACCAAGACAGGAGGAGCCGTCTGTGCTATTATATGAATTGACCCCGGCGCTGACGGCTTACCTGTTGTTTTGTACCGTTGTTCTCGGCACGGTGATGGGCAGCTTTGCCGCATGCACGGCATGGCGCATCGCCGTGGGCGAGGATTTTCTGCGCGGCCGCAGCCATTGTGACGAGTGCGGCCATGTGCTTACCGCAAAAGAGCTGGTGCCGGTCGTTTCGTGGCTGGTGCAGCGAGGCAAATGCCGCTGGTGCGGCGCGAAAATTTCTGTTCGATGCCCGGTAACGGAGCTGCTGTGTGCGGCGGCATTCATGGGCATTGTATTGCGGTATGGCATTACTCTGCAAACCCTTCAATATTTGATTTTGACGGTTCTTCTGCTGACAGTGGCCCTGGTGGATTACGACACCGGTCTGATTCCGAACGGGCTGCTGCTGGCGATTGTGATAGATTGGGCGGTGTTTACCCCGTTCTTAAACGGCGGCGCGTTCCTGCAAAATGTGGGGAGCGGCCTTATGAGCGGGCTGGCCGCTTCCGTTCCGCTGCTGCTGCTCACGCTCCTGATGGATCGTACGCTGCGGCAGGAAAGCATGGGCGGGGGAGACATCAAGTTCTTTTTTGCGGCCGGCCTGTTTTTTTCCATTCAGGGTATTTTGTTTCTGATGCTTGTCTCCAGCGTTCTCGGGATCCTGTTTGCCGCCCTGACAAAGAAAACTGCCGGAGACCCTGAAAATCCAAAGGCATTCCCGTTCGGTCCGGCGATTGCGGCCGGTGTATATCTTTCTATGCTCGCGGCAGAGACCGCCGTGGAATATTATATAAATTTGTTTCTCTAATTTGATTCTCCGCCGTGCTGCCCAAAGGCAGGTCGGCTGGTGCTGGTCTTCAAATGTAATTTACTGTTTTCAGGGAAGACCAGGATAGAATAGCCCATCGACAGGGGAGGAAAAGCATGACCTATTTGGGACTGGACATCGGTACCGGCGCGGTAAAGCTGGCTGTTGTAAAGGGTTCCGCCGTACACCGGCTGCACTGCTCCGTCTTAATGGGGGAACTGCCGCGGGAAGGGCAGCGCGTGGCCTGTTCCGATGCTCTGGCAAAGGAACTGCGCGATCTGGTGCGAAGAGAGAAGATCAGCGTAAAAAACTGTGCACTGGTACTGCCGCCGAGCGCCGCGTTTGTCCGCCGTGTTACGGTGCCGTTTATGACCGCAAAGCAGCTCAAAGTAAATCTGCCCTATGAATTTCATGATTACATACAGCAGGATAAGGACGAGTATTTTTACGACTACGCGGTGGTCGACACGCTGGAGGAATCCTCCGGCGGCGCAAAAAAGCTCGATCTTTTGATTGCGGCCACTCCCAAGCGGGTGATTCAGCAGTGGCGCTCCATGCTGCGGCGTGCGGGCCTCAGGCTTGCGGTTGCTGTGCCGGAGTACCTTACCTACCGCAATCTGATCAGCGCGTATGAGAAAGCCCACGAGGACGACCATCCGCGCGAATACTGCATTGCAGATTTGGGGTACCGCTCCATCCGGGTTCACATGTACCGGGGCTGTGTATATGAAACCACCCGTGTGATCGAATACAGCGATGTACCGGTGCGCCAGGTGGCGATGGGCCCCCAGGAGGAGGCGGACAGGCTGTCTGCTCAGGACCGCTATACCCGGATCGCGGTCGAGATTTTGCGCGCGGTAAACTTTTACGGGTTCAACACTCCCGATTCCGACCTGCAGGACATTTATTTCGGCGGTGGACTGGCCTCCTCGCCGGAACTGATGAAGGTTCTGCGGGAGACTCTGCGGCTGAACATTCACTCTGTCGCAGAGCTGGTGCCGAACGACGACGGCGCTCTGGCCGAGCTGTGCCCCGCCGCAGTGGGTGCGGCGCTGGAAATGAACGGGAGGTGACGGCAATTGGGTGAAGGTACGAAAAGCCCCATTAAAACGACTATCAACCTGGCACAGCGGGATTATAGGCTCCGTGGGCTGGGAATTGTGCTCCCGATTGCTGCAGCATCGCTTATAGCGGTTCTGCTGTTCTGTAAATTGGGGATTATCGATCCGCTGGCGGCAGCGGCCCGCGCTGAGACACAGGCCGAACGCCAGGAAGAGCAGGTCAGCCGGCTCAAAGACAAAACCGCGAACTATGAACAGGTACTGGAGCAGTATCAAATTGAAACGCAGACCCAGCCGAGGCTGAGCGGACAGGCTGACCCGATGAAATGCCTGCGGCTGATCGAGGATGAGCTGCTGGCCAATGCGCAGGTTTCTTCCTTTACGATTTCCTCTCCGGTGATCACTGTGAAGCTGTCGGGAGTCACGCTGAATAACATCTCATCGATTTACCAGCGGCTGATGTCGAGCGGGATGGTGGAGAATGTACAGGTGTACACCGCGGCGACCGATGAAAAAAATAAAACGGTTACGGCGGCCATGACGGTTACGCTCGCTGTGGAAGAACCCGCCGCGGCGTCCTCTGGGAAGGGGGCGTCCTCATGAGAAGACCCCTTTCTCAAAGGGAGCGGATTCTGCTGGGTGTTTTGCTGCTTCTGGCGCTTTTCGCCGGGTATTTTAAGCTGTTTCTGGCCCCGATCGAGACACGGCAGGCGGTGGCGCAGGAGCGGATCACCCAAGCGCAGGACGCCGAGGTGCAGGAGGCTGCAAAGCTTCAGCAGCTTCAAAAGATGCTGACAGAGCTGCAAAACCTGAAAAACAGCGGGGAATACCTTTCTTCAGAGATTCCGAATTACGACAACATCGACAATGTGATCGTTCAGCTCGATGCGATTTTAAGTGCGGCCGGGGAATATCACCTCGCGTTTTCAAATGTCGGTTTTGGGGATGAGATGGTGCTCCGTCCGATTCAGATGACCTTCACCGCCCGCAACTACGTGGCTGCCAAGCAGATTTTGTCGAATCTGTACGGGTGCCCGTATCGCTGCTCTCTCAGCAAAATAACCGTTTCAACGGATACGGATTCCGGCGGGCAGGGAAGCATTGCTGCGAACAAGGTAACAGTATCGCTCACAACCACATTCTATGAAAAATATAAGGACGAAGCTGCGAAGGCCGCTGCCAAAAAGGCTGCGGAAAACTCCGGCACGGGTAATTCATCCGGAAATTGAACAAAGAAATAAACGGGGAGCATTGCTGCTCCTCTATGGAAAAGACCGGTCCGGCATTTGCCGGGCCATTTTTTTATATTTTATATTTATTTTCATAAAAATAAATCAGGACGGTGTGTCTCCCTTGGTTAAGCCAAAAGGGACGCGCCGGTTTTTTCTTTTATGGCAGATTCCTATTAAGGCAACCATGAACAGAGTGAAAACAATTTGAGAACGGAGAAGGAGAAGTTATTTGAGAAAAATCATTTTTTCCCGGTGTCATGCGGTTTTCGCAGGATGACAGGGCAAATCGGCATGAAAAAATTGGGAGTGAAATCTCCCTTGCCTTTTCAGGGTACTTTCAGCTTCCGGGATTATACTGTGGGCACAACAGAGGGATGGCAGCCATCCAAGCACATTCCTCTGTTCCTCTGAAAATGAGAGCATCGCAGAGCTTCCGGCGAATTGACGAGAAGGCTTTGCGGACAGCCAACAGAAACCCGAAGCCTTTTTGGAGGTATCTGATATGCCAACGATCGCCTTGATTCCCGCTTATGAACCGACAGAGATTTTGATCGATCTGACCAAACAACTTTTTGATTCCGGCTTTACAATAGTGGTCGTGGATGACGGAAGCGGCCCCGATTACCGAAAAATTTTCCAGCAATGCCGGCCCTATGCGGCGGTGCTTTCCTACCAACCGAACCGGGGGAAGGGACACGCCCTGAAGACCGGGTACCGGTATATCCGCGAGAATTTCGGCGCGGACAGTGTTGTCGTGACAATGGATTCGGACGGCCAGCACACGGTCGATGATGCGCAGAAAATCGCCAAGCGGGCCGCGGCTGCACCTGGTGCTTTGATTCTGGGTGTGCGTGCCTTTGGGCCGGGTACGCCGGTACGCAGCCAGTTCGGCAACACCGTAACAAGGGCGGTGTTTACCCTCTCTACCGGTCTGCGGGTGAGCGATACACAAACCGGGCTTCGCAGCTTTACCGTGCGGATGCTTCCATTTTTGTTCGGTGTGCCGGGCAGCCGCTACGAATACGAAATGAATGTCCTTTTACAGTGTGCCCGTCGGAACATCCGCATACTGGAGGAGCCAATCCAGACGATTTATAGGAATGGCAACAAGGGCTCCCATTTTCACACCCTGCGCGATTCGTTCCGTATCTATAAAAACATTCTGCAATTCGCGGCCTCCTCTTTTCTGGCATTCTGCATCGATTACGGCTTGTACAGTGTTTTGGCCGTAGGGCTGGCCGGGCTGGGGACGGACATCAGCGTTCCGGTAGCGAACATAACGGCGCGAACTGTGAGTGCCAGCGCCAACTTTGCCATCAACAAGCGTTTTGTGTTCGGCAATACGGACAGCACGCTGAAAACCGGCACACAGTATTTTCTGCTGGCTGCGGGTATCCTGCTCGGCAATACCGTTTTGCTCAGCTTCCTCGTCAATTCGCTGGGGGTAAACCAGTTTGCCGCAAAGCTGGTAACGGAGCTGACCTTTTTCATCCTGAGCTGGGCAGGGCAAAGGTTCTGGATCTTTCGGCGGCAGAGCGCGCATGCCTGCGACAGGGCAGAAAAATCTCAGGATTGAGGAGAAGTTCATGAAGAAACAAGGGAATTTTCTTTGGCCGCTGTGCTACGGCCTTTGCTTGACGGTATTTACCGCTTATGTTTTGCTGGACGCATTTGTCATCCCACGCAGCTATGCGGTAACACCCGGCACAACGCAGGGGCTGAGCGCTTCCTCGTCTGCCGGTACAGCACAGACCACAGAAAGCGAAGATACAGAGAACACGGCATCGGCCACGACGACCGATACCTCGTACAGCGACGGGAAGACCAGCATCGAACTGAAGCAATACCGGCAGGATGATACCACTGTCTATGTCGCAGACATCACGCTTTCGGATGCGAGCGCGCTGAAAACGGCGCTGGCGAACAATACCTACGGCAAGAACATCACGCAGACCACGTCGGATATGGCGGCGGAAACCGACGCCGTTCTGGCCATCAACGGGGATTACTACAGCGCGCGCAGCGGCTACGTGATCCGCAACGGCGTACTGTACCGCGACACCTCTTCCGATGCCTCTCAGGAAGATCTGGTGATCTATCGGGACGGCTCCTTTGAGATTGTGACAGAAGGCTCTGTTACGGCGACACAGCTGCTGGAGAATGGGGCGCAGCAAGTGCTGTCGTTCGGCCCGGCCCTCGTGAAGGACGGAGAGGTTTCCGTGACGCAGGGCGAAGAGGTGGGCAAGGCGATGTCCAGCAATCCGCGCACGGCAATCGGCCAGATCGATGACCTTCACTATGTGATGGTCGTAGCCGATGGCCGCACCAAGGAAAGCGCGGGGCTGTCTTTGTATCAGATGGCGGAGTTTATCAAGAGCCTTGGTGTGAAAACGGCATACAATCTCGACGGCGGCGGCTCTGCCACCATGGTGTTGAATGGTAAGGTGATCAACCAGCCCACCACCGGCGGGAGCAGGATCAGTGAAAGGAAGGTGAGCGACATTGTCTACATCGGATAAACGGAAAATGGGCAGAACGGTGCGGATGTATGCTGTGCTCACCGCGTTCTGCGCCGTATTCGGATTCGTTTACGAGCAGTTCAGCCACGGCGTGTTCTCACCCTTTATGGGGTATTTGTTCCTGTTTCCGCTGCTCGGTGGCGCCGTGCCGTTTCTGCTGCTGTACCTGCTGCCGTTTCCAAGATTGCCGGGGACTGCATCGCGCTACGCTTATCATTCGGGGCTGGCGGCTCTCACCGTGGGCAGCTGCCTGACCGGCGTGTTTGACATCTATGGAACCACTGCGCCGCTCGTCGGCGTGTACTGGTGGGCAGGGGCCGCGTTTACCGCAGCTGGCGTTCTGCTGTATCTCCTTCCGCAGCGAGTGCGATGACCACCCGCCGGTAAAGGTACAATAAAAAGCTTGCAAATGGAAAAGACCCCGAAGCCCGGCAGGCTTTTGGGGTCTTTTC
This sequence comes from Clostridium sp. MSTE9, assembly GCF_000277625.1. Taxonomy (NCBI): domain Bacteria; kingdom Bacillati; phylum Bacillota; class Clostridia; order Eubacteriales; family Clostridiaceae; genus Clostridium; species Clostridium sp. MSTE9. Next base: position 31,916 of record NZ_AKFU01000047.1, on the reverse strand, counting down.
TGTTGTGATAAGGTTGCGGAAGATGTCTGTGTTCTACGGTTAAAACAGGTAAATTGAAAACAGAAATCGCCGTTGACAAAAATGAAGTATTTTGTAGTAATTTGTCATTCTGTTCAAATCGCATAGATGCTGATAACGTTTCAGAGTGTATGTTTGTGCAAGTTTTAAATCCGGGAAATTCTTTTTGAAATTTGTGAAAACTGACTTTAGTTATTCGTAATATGGATAAAATATAGAGCTGTTGCCTATATTTAACGCGAAATTCGTCGCCTTTGAGAGGCGTTTTGGAAGGAAATAGGAAGAGGGATATGACTTTTCGTAGAAGCGAACTTGCAAAATTGAGCTTGCGTCTATTGACAAATCTTTTTTGGCGGACGTATAATTCAAAACAACATATTCATTTTATTTTGAACAGCTTGCAATGGGGCACGCGAATTTTTATAATTCGTGTGCCCTTTTTGTGATAAAGAAGATCGAAACATTTGTTAGGAGGGTGCTATCACATGAAATCGAAGAAGCTAAAACGATTCCTTGCTTTGGTTTTGGCAGCGGCCATGTCGCTGACAGCCTGTTCCGGGTCTTCCGGAACACAAAGCTCCACCGAGTCCGGCAGTGCTTCCGTCCCGGAAAACGCAACATACAGGGAAACGCTGCACATTGCGGTAACACAGCAGGCGCCTTCTTTGGATTTGCATAAGAACAGCTCCCTGATTGCAAGGCAGATTTGTGATGGTACCGTCTGGGAAAAGCTGGTCACACTGAATTCCAAGGCAGAAGCGGTACCGGAGCTCGCAGAAAAGTATGAGGCGACAAACGATGGTAAAACGCTTACCTTTACGCTGAGAAAAGGCGTAAAATTCCATGATGGCAGTGAGATGACAGCTGACGATGTCGTCGCCTCTATGAACCGCTGGATTGAGGGCTTCAGCTCCGCGGGGACGATGGTTGGCGATGCGCGGTTCGTCAAGGTGGATGACTACACCGTCAAGATCGACGGCAAAGCCTCGCTGATCCTGCTGCCCGCCATGATCGCGGGCGCCGCACAGCCGGCCTCTATCACAACGGCTGCCGCGTGCAAAAACGAAGACACCAACGGATTTTTGAAAGACTACATCGGTACTGGCCCCTATAAATTCTCTGAGTGGAAGCAGGATCAGTACATTAAGCTGGAGCGCTTTGACGACTACGTTGCCTATGGCACAAAGGGAACCGAGATGGACGGCTGGAGCGGCTATAAGGCGGCCCCCACCAAGATTCTCCAGTTTGACCTGGTTGCGGATCAGGCCACAGAGTCCGCCGGTCTGGAAGCCGGTCAGTACGATGTTGTATTCAATGTATCCTACGATGATTATGCCCGGCTGGAAAGCAATCCGAATTTGACCACGGTCAGCTCACAGATGGGTACTATCGCGCTGATTCCAAACCACAAGCAGGGCATTGCCTCGAATCAGTATTTCCGCACCGCGGTCAATACCGCTCTTGATTATGATGAGCTTCTGACCGCCTCTTACGGCAAGGCTTACGAGCTTGGCTCTTCTTATATGGATGCCGGCCAGCCGTTCTGGGCATCTGAGGCCGGGAAGGAAAATTACAACCAGAAAGACCTTGAGAAGGCTAAGAAAATTCTTACGGACAATGGCTATAAAGGGGAACCCTTCACCATTCTGGTCGCAACTTTGAACAAGATGGATAACATGGGTATCGCCATCAAATCGCAGCTCGAGAAGATCGGCATTCCTGTAAAGCTTACCGTGGTTGACTGGGCCACCCTGACGGAATACCGTAAGGATCCCACCAAGTTCGATATGTACATTACAACCTTTGCGGAGGTTCCGGTACCGTCGCTCAAGCTGTATTACGGCGCTGCGTATCCCGGCTGGTCCGACGATGAAAAGCTGCAGACCTTATTCAAGGAAATGACCTCTGCTCCCACGCTGGAGGAAGCAAAAACCAAGTGGGATGAGCTGCAGGGGTATTCCTGGGAGTACCTGCCGATCATTTGCCCCGGTCACTACATGGGCATGTTCGCATGGCAGAAAAATGTGACCGGTATCAATATGTACAGCGGCGGGCCGAAATTCTGGAACGCCGGGATTGTGGAGTCTTAAGTCTGAAATATGGGATTCTGAAATACAGCCGATTTGCTTTGAAAGAAGCTTTGTGAGGAACCCAACCGTTTCTTCCCCCGCCGCAAGGCGGGGGAAGAAACCAACAGACTGTTTTAAAGTAAGGCGATTTTATTCTTAGATTCTCTTGGTTGTGGGGGGAAAGCTGATGCAGAAGTTCATTGTTAGGAGACTGCTGTCTGTGATTCCGGTACTGTTCGTGGTGTCGGTGGTCATTTTCACACTGCTGAAAATGGTGCCCGGCAGCCCGGCGGCTACCCTGCTGGGCGATTTGGCCACAGCGGATGATATTGCAAAGCTGGAAGAAAAAATGGGCCTGAACCGCCCGTTGGTGGAACAGTATTTCATCTGGATCGGGAACATGTTCCACGGTGATTTCGGGATCAGCACGGCGGGTGGCGAGCCGGTTGCCAGTGTGGTGTTCAGCCACGTGAAGCCGACCATTTCCCTCGCGCTGTACGCGCTCATCATCGCCAGTGTGATCGCGATTCCGATGGGAATGCTGGCGGCAAAAAACAAGGGAACCGGCATAGACCACGGCGTGACGGTTTTGTCCTTGGCGGGCATCTCGCTGCCCAGTTTTTTGTTCGGCCTGTTTTTGATGCTCATTTTCGCCGTAAAGCTGCATTTTTTCCCGGTCTCGGGGTATGTAGAAATCAGCCGGGGGCTGTGGCCGCACATCAAATCGCTGACGCTGCCTGCGGTCGCGCTGGGGTTCATGAACGCGGCATTGATGATGCGCATGACCCGCTCCGCGATGCTGGAGGTTCTGGGCAGCGACTACATCAGAATGGCTAAGGCAAAAGGCGTGCGGAATTTTGTCATCACCACCAAGCATGCGCTGCGTAACTCCCTGGTTACGATCATCACGATGATCGGCCAGAGCGCGGTGCAGATGCTGGCCGGCGCGGCGGTCATCGAAAGCCTGTTCGCCATTCCGGGCCTTGGGCAGCTGATGGTCAATTCCATCGGCCGCCGCGACTACTATGTGATTCAGGCGATCGTGCTTTTGATCGCGCTGTTCAATGTGCTGATCAACATGCTGGTAGATCTGCTGTACGGTGTGGCAGACCCCAGAGTCAGAGCAACCTGAGAGGAGGGTGAATGAGATGCTAGGTACAAACGGTTCGGAGGGCGCCATGACTTATACGGCTGCCCAGAATGACCTGAGCCTGCAGAAGAAAAAGCTGGCGCAGGAGCAGTTCGAAATCCGGCTGAAGAAGTTCACCCATAACCGGGCTTCGGTATTCGGGCTGGCGGTTGTCACCCTTGTGATCGTCCTGGCGGTTTTTGCTCCGCTGATTGCTTTGCATGACCCGCTCGCGATGAATACCGCAGACCGCCTGAAGGGTATCAGCGCCGAGCACTGGTTCGGCACCGACAATATGGGACGCGATGTATTTGCCCGCGTGCTGTACGGCGCCCGGATTTCTCTCACCGTCGGCTTCACAGTCGGCCTTGTTTCGGGTTTCCTCGGGCTGGTGATCGGGCTGTATGCCAGCACCAATAAGCTTGCGGACAATATCCTGATGCGCGTCTGCGACGGCCTTAAGGCGATTCCCAGCACGCTTTTGGCGATCACGATGATGGCGGTGCTGGGCGCGGACATTAAGAACGTGATCATCAGCCTGATCGTCGTCAATATTCCGAACATGGCCCGTCTGGCCCGCAGCCAGGCGCTGGTGGTAAAGGAGCAGACGTATATTGAGGCGATGCGGTGTCTCGGTTCTTCTCAGAAACGGATTTTGTGGGCGCACATTGTGCCGAATATCCTCTCGCCGATGATCGTTCAGATGACCTTCGTGTTTGCGAGTGCCATCATCACCGAGGCGGCTCTCAGCTTCCTCGGCGCCGGGGTTCCGGCCCCCGCACCGAGCTGGGGCAATATTTTAAAAGAGGGCAAAGACGTGATCTACACCGCCTGGTGGATGATCTTGTTCCCCGGTGTATTTACCGCGCTGACAGTGCTGGGGCTGAACCTTCTGGGCGACGGCGTGCGCGATCTGATGGACCCGAAAAGCAACTGAATCGAATCCGCGGCGAAGCGGGGAGAAAGCAAAACTCCCATTCGTTGTTTGGCTCAAGAAGCCGTGTGAGAGGAGAGACCGGCAGCATGGAAAGAGTATTGCAGGTAGAAAATTTATGTACCGAATTCAAAACGGAGCGCGGTATGCTCAAAGCGGTGGACGGCGTCAGCTTTGAGGTGCGCGAGGGCGAAATGCTCGGCATCGTCGGGGAATCCGGGTGCGGAAAAAGCGTCACCTCCCAGTCGATTCTGCGGCTGTACGACGAAAAGTCGTTCGTGCGCTACACCGGCGACGTCCGGTTCCACGACGAAAGTTTGCTCACGCTTTCTGAAAAACAAATGGAAAGCGTGCGCGGCGCCAAGATTTCGATGGTGTTTCAGGATGCGCTCAGCTCCCTGAATCCGGTATTTACAGTGGGAGATCAGATCATGGAAGCGATTCTGATCCACCAGAAAAGAACCAAGGCTGAGGCAAAGGAGCAGGCGATCGAAATGCTGAATCTGGTTGGTATCCCCGACCCGGGCCGGCGGTTCCACCAGTATCCGTTCGAGCTTTCGGGCGGCATGCGGCAGAGGGTGATGATCGCGGTTGCGCTGGCCTGCCACCCGCAGCTTTTGATCGCCGACGAGCCCACCACCGCGCTGGATGTGACGATTCAGGCACAGATCATGGATTTGATCGTGGATATGAACAAGCGCCTCGGCATGGCGGTGATGCTCATCACGCATGACCTGGCGGTTGTGGCTGAAACGTGCGACCGATTGATCGTGATGTACCTTGGCCAGATCGTGGAAGAGGGACGGGTGGAGGATATTTTTGATCATCCCATGCACCCGTACACGATGGGGCTGATGAATTCCATTCCGAAGCTCGATACCGCAAAGGCGACCCGGCTGTACCAGATCAGCGGCACAGTTCCACTGTTGAACCAGATTCCCGTGGGCTGTCGGTTTGCTCCCCGCTGCCCCTATGCCACCGATCTGTGCCGCGAGGAAATGCCCGAGCTGAGCCAGGTTTCGGAAACACAGGGCGTGCGCTGCCATTACAGGAACGGGCGAAACGGCGGCTTCGTTCAGGAGCGTCTCGAATATGAGGCCGGTTAGGAGGAAACGAGATGACAAATACCGCAAAGGTGGTTTTGCGCGGAACAGGGATTAAAAAATATTTTCCCGTGCGCAGCTCTGTTTTAAATAGAGTGAAGAGGAATGTAAAAGCGGTGGATGGTGTCGATATTTCTCTGTATGAGGGTGAGATTTACGGCCTTGTGGGGGAAACCGGCTGCGGCAAAAGCACGCTGGGCCGCACGCTGGCCTACCTGACCGAACCCACCGACGGCTCGATTGAGGTGCTGGATCAGGATATGACGGCGATGAAGCGCCACCAGCTGATCGAAATGCGCCGCAAAATCCAGATGGTGTTTCAGGACCCCTACACCTCGCTGGACCCCAAGCAGAGAGTGGGCGATATCCTCACGGAAGCGCTGAAGATCCACAACATCGGCACCCGCGAATCGCGTATGGATACCGCGGTGGAGATTATGGAGAAGGTGGGCCTGCGACTCGAGCATTTCTACCGCTATCCCCACGAGTTTTCCGGCGGCCAGCGGCAGAGGGTCGGCCTGGCCAGAGCGCTGATCCTGAACCCGAAGATCATCATCTGCGACGAGCCCGTTTCAGCGCTGGACGTATCGATTCAGGCGCAGATCATCAATCTGCTGCAGGACCTGCGGGAAAAGGAGCAAATCTCCTTTTTGTTCATTGCACATGATATGAGCGTGGTAAAATATGTGTCGGACAGAGTAGGGGTCATGTATCTGGGGCATATGATGGAGGAGGCCGAAACGGAGGAGCTGTTCCGCAATACGCTGCATCCGTATGCGAAGGCGCTGCTTTCCGCTGTTCCGAATCCCTCACCCCACACGAAAAAAGAGAGAATCGTATTAAAGGGTGATCTTCCGTCCCCCATTAACCTGCCGTCAGGCTGCGTGTTCCATACGCGCTGTCCGTACGCTACCGAGCAGTGCTCGGTGCGTACGCCGCATTTGAAGGAGGTTGTGCCCGGTCACCGGGTAGCCTGCCTGATGTATGAGGAAGGCTGGTCCGGTCAAACCTGAAGGTGGAGGAAAGTCTCCGGCGAAAACGAATGATGACTGGGAGGGTACCAACAGTGCTGACACAAAACGCGCAGGATTTTTTGCAGACTCACAGCGACGAGGCTTATCAGCTGTTAAAGACAATGGCGGCGATCCCATCGCCGTCAAACCATGAGGAACGTCGGATGGAATTTTGCAGGCAATGGCTGGAGTCCTGCGGGGCCAAGGGCGTTTATACCGACAACGCGCTTAATGTAGTCTACCCGGTTGGGGTAACGGAAGAAAACCCGGTCGTCGTGTTCTGTGCCCATACCGATGTGGTGTTTCCGGATACCGATCCGCTCCCCGTACGGGAGCATTCGGGCCGGCTCTGGGCGCCCGGCGTGGGTGACGACACGGCAAATCTGGCCGCTTTGATGATCACGGCCAAATATGTTCTGCAGGAGGGCCTTCGCCCGAAAAATGGCGTAGGAGTGCTGTTCGTCTGCAATTCCGGAGAAGAGGGAATGGGAAACCTGAAGGGTTCACGTAAGCTCTGCAAGGATTATGAGGGACGCATTCAAGCGTTTTGCAGCTTTGACGGAACACTGACGCATGTGGTAAATCGTTCGGTGGGTTCCCAGCGATTCCGGGTTACCGTAACAACACAGGGCGGGCACTCCTATATGGATTTTGGCCGCCCCAACGCAATTGCACAGCTGGCCGCAGTTGTTTCTGACCTGTACGCCGTGGGAATTCCCTCTTACGGGAGAACCGCCTGCAACGTTGGCACGATTTCGGGTGGCACCTCTGTCAATACCATCGCGCAGAGCGCCGAGATGCTGTGCGAATACCGATCAGACGATGCCCGCGGCCTGCAGTATATGCAGGAGCAATATGAAAGGATTTTCTCCGCACACCGGAAAAAAGGAGTGGAGCTTACAGTGGAGGTGGTCGGGAGCCGCCCCAGCGAACAGCTTTCCGCGGCGGCGGCCGCGGAGCGCGACCGCCTGGTGCAAAGGGCTGCCGATATTATCGAGCAGGTGACGGGAAAACGCCCGGGTACGGCGTCCTCCTCCACCGACTGCAACATTCCCCTGTCGCTGGGAATCCCCGGCGTGTGCTTCGGGTCGTACTACGGCGACGGGGCGCATACGCGGGAGGAATATGTGGAAATCGATTCCCTGCCGCTCGGGTACCGGGTCGTGATGGAAAGTGTGTTGGATTATTTCCTATAGAACCAGGAGATGACATATGAAACAAGAGTTGGATCTGCACCGTTATCTTGCGGAAATTGATGAGAAAGCAATGCCGCTCAGAGCGCTGAGCGATCAGATATGGGAGTATGCCGAAACGCAGTTTGAGGAATTCCAATCGGCGGACGCCCTCTGCACCTTCCTCGAAAAGGAGGGCTTTACGGTGGAGCGGGGCGCGTTCGATATCAAGACCGCGTTTACCGCTACCTTTGGGTCGGGCAATCCGAAAATCGGCATTCTGGGCGAGTTTGACGCGCTCTCCGGTTTGAACCAAGAGGCGGGGGTTGTCCGCAAGCAATCGGATCACCCCGAAGCGAACGGCCACGGCTGCGGGCATAACCTGCTCGGCGTCGGTTCCATCGCGGCAGCGCTGGCGGTTAAAAAATACCTGGAGGACGGCTTCCCCGGTACGGTTACTTATTTCGGCTGCCCCGGTGAGGAGGGCGGCTCCGGTAAGGCCTACATGGCAAGAGCAGGTGCGTTTTCCGAGCTGGACTGCGCATTGACCTGGCACCCGTCGAGCCTGAATATGGTATACCAGAACAGCTCGCTTGCAAACTTTCAGGTGCAGTTTACCTTTCACGGTATCAGCGCACACGCCGCCGGCAGCCCCGAAATGGGCCGCAGCGCGCTCGACGCGCTGGAGCTGATGAATGTCGGCGCGAATTTTCTGCGGGAGCACATGATCGAAAAGGCCCGCATTCATTATGCAGTCACCAATACAGGCGGCTATTCCCCGAACGTGGTGCAGAATCTGGCGAAGGCGATCTATCTCGTTCGCGCACCAAGGCAGGATCAGGCGCTGGAGCTTTTAAACCGTGTGAAGAAGATCGCGGAGGGAGCAGCGCTCATGACCGAAACCACCGTGGAGCACCAGATGATCAAGTCCTGCGCCAACATGATCTCGAATCAGGTGCTGGAGCAGGCGATGTTCGATTCCCTCATGGAGATCGGCACGCCGGGCTATACCCCCGAGGAATACGAGCTGACGCAGCGCTATGCCGAAACTGCGCCAAAGGGCGCTGACCGTGGTTATATGGATGCGGTTCAGGAGCGGCTTGACCCCAAGAACAAGCGGTTCCTGCTCGAGAAAAAGGCCGATCCGCTTTACGATTTCATCGTTCCCTACGAGCCGATGCATCTGGTGCGGGTAGAGGCAGGCTCCACCGATGTGGGCGATGTCAGCTGGATGTGCCCGACCGCACAGCTGTATGCCGCCACCTGGGCGCCCGGAACGCCGGGGCATTCGTGGCAGGTGGTTTCCCAGGGGAAATCCTCCCATGCGCATAAGGGGATGCTGCTGGCCGGAAAGGTAATCGCGCTGACCGCCATGCGCCTGATGCAGCAGCCGGAGCTTTTGGAGCAGGCGAAAGAAGAGCACACTCTGGCGCTGCAGGGGCAGACTTATCTTCCAATTCCAGACGAGATTCATCCGGTGCCCCTCAGAACCATGAGCTGATACTGATTTGCGGGTAAAAAGAGAGAACCAGCTTCATTCAGAGTTTTCGTATCAGCATAGGGAAAATCAATTGGAAGGAAGAGGGAGAGTGGAAACGATGGAACATATCGTGATTACGATTGCCCGCGGCTTTGGAACGGGCGGTCGTGAAATCGCCGCGCGGCTTGCGGATCGATTGGGAATCCACAGCTATGCCAATCGGATCCTGACGCTCGCGTCCCAATACAGCGGCAGGGACGAACACGACTTTGTAGAGGTGGATGAGCGCCTGCGGGACGGGTACCTGCGCCAGCAATTAATGTCGCTGCAAAAACGGCTGACTCCGCTGCCGCACACCAATCCGTTTGAATCCGATGACCGCCTGTTCGAGTTCCAGAAGAAAATCATTCAAGAGCTGGCCCGTACCGAAAGCTGTGTCATCGTGGGCAAATGTGCCGATTATGTGCTGCAGGATTTTGACAACGTGCTGAGCGTATACGTAGAGGCCCGCAGAGTCTTTTGTGTAGACCGCGTGATGAAAACCATGAACGTTTCAGAGAGTGAGGCGCACAGTCTGATTGCCAAAACGGACAAATACCGCGCCGAATACTATAAGTATTACACTGGCGGCAACTATTGGACGAATCCGGTCAACTATGATATGACGCTGAACAGCGGCCGGTGGAGCATTGACCAATGCGTCGATTTGATCGTGCAGGCGCTGCAGATCAAGTTTGGCGACGACTGTAAAAAAGCTTTTCCCTTCATTTAAATATCCTAACAGGCAAAACGCGGAAGACGATTCGTTTTCCGCGTTTTGCCGTCGGGAGAGCTGCGCAGCAGTAAAATGGATTTATCACTTTGCTTCCAGTGTTTCCAGTATCTGAAGGGCTTAGCTATGGATAAAACGAATCTCCTTTTAAACATGGTGTTCGCTGATCTGGCCCGCCTATATTAAGAAGTATGAAATATCTGGGGGATGCTCTATATCGGTTTTGAGCCAAACGGCTCTCTGTGGCGCTTGACATTGTACGTAGTATTTGATACGCTTGTTGTTAGAAAAGACTAACTGCGTAATAGGCAGGCCGTTTCTATTCCTGACGCGCGGCGCGAGAGAATGGAACGTCTGCTGCACAGGAAGAAATGGAGGGGACTGTATGCGCACATTGGAGGAATATGATCTGGTTGCTCCCGAATCTTTGTCGGTAACGTACCAGCCCGATTGTACGGTGTACCACATGGCAAACATCAGCGGCGAGGGGACAATGACCAGCTTTGAGGTGTTCGACGGGGTCGAGCTGGTATATAACGATTTTCGTTCCGCTTATTGTGTTTCCGGCAAAGGCACGACGGCCGATGTGATGGAGATTAATCACTGCCGTATGGGCCGCTTTGAATGCGATTTTTTAAACGGCACCTGTGTTTATCTGGAAGAGGGCGACCTTGCAGTGAATATGGTGGCCAACCAGACGAAAAACCCCTGCTTCCCTCTGGAATATTACAAAGGGGTTTCGGTCATGATCGACCTAGCGCGGGCCGAACATTCCCTTTCGGGCGTCCTGAAAGACATCTCGATCGACCTCTACGCACTGCGGGAAAAGCTCTGCGCAGGCAACCACTGCTTTGTCATGCGCGCAACCGATTCCATTCAACATATTTTCTCGGAGCTTTACACAGTGCCAAATCAGGTAAAATTCGGTTACTTTAAGCTCAAGGTGCTGGAGCTTCTGCTGTTTCTCAGCGTCATCAATCCCGACGAGCATTTGGCGGCTCCGCGCTATTTTCAGAAGAATCAGGTGGAGTGCGTCAAGCGGATGAAGAACTATATGGTGTGCCACCCGGACTGCCACTTTACACTGCAGGAGTTGTCGGAGCGCTTTGATCTGCCGATGACCACCATGAAGCAGTGCTTTAAGGGGGTCTACGGAACCTCTGTCTATGCGTATATGCGTTCTTACCGCATGCAGCGGGCCGCTGTGCTGTTGTGCCAGGGCAATGAGAGCGTTTCTTCCGTCGCGTGGAAGCTGGGGTATGTCAACGCGAGCAAATTTGCATCTGCGTTCAAACAGGTGATGGGTCTTTCGCCGATGGAATACCGAAAAAGGCATCGCCTGAATGGAGCGGAAATTGTCTGTGCGGAGTAGAAGCGCCCGCCGCTTCGGGAGTATAATCATTTTCTGAAAACAGGACAGAGCGTGCGCTGGGAGGCGCTGTTCATTGGGTTAATTGTTAGTGGAAACTAACTAAACTTTCGCCGCAGGGCGGACGCTTTAGCCGAGCCTGAAACACAAATGATTCCATACCAGAAACGGAGGAAAAATATGAACGGACAGACCCAAACAAAAATGCAGCTGCGTGTGAGGGAGAATCGGCGCGGCAAAAAAAGATACCTTGCACTCGCCTGTGCGCTGATGCTCTCGATTTCCATGTTAACCGGTTGTCAGGGCCAGCAGACAAACAACGCGGTCTCTTCTCAGGCACAGTCGGTTTCTGAGCAGGCCGGCGGCTTTGCCGGCGGCAGCGGCACTGTGGAGGACCCCTGGCAGGTGGCGACGGCAGAACAGCTGAATCAGGTGAGAGAGCAGCTCTCCGGTCATTATGTGCTGACAGCGGATATCGATTTGTCCCCACTTGGCAGCTTTGATCCCATCGGCACCTTCGAGCCCAAGTCTGAAAAGGAAGAGGACGCGGAAACGCCGAGCGACACGGCTGCGTTCAGCGGTACCTTTGACGGAGCAGGACATAAAATCTCGAATGTGGCTATCAGCAGCAAGTACCAGAACGGCGTAGGCCTGTTCGGCTGCATCAGCGGGGAATCCGCCGAACTGAAGAATCTGACCGTGGAAAACATCGTTGTTCCGTCCTCTCAGATGTATGTGGGAGGGATCGTAGGCTATGCCAACGGCAAGGAACTCAGCGGTCTTACCCTGACCGGGGAAAGCAGCGTAACGGGTCATTTTCTGGTGGGCGGCGTTGTCGGCGCCAGCCATGCGGATATTAAAAATTGCAAAGCCAGCGCGACCGTTATTCTCAGCGGCGACAATACGCAGGGTGCGGGCCTGATCGTCGGCGGGGCCGAGGACTGCAATGTGGAAAGCTGCGAGGCTTCCGGCGTGGTTGAGGCCAAGGGAACCGGTTGCTATAGCATCGGCGGTCTGGCCGGATGCTTCCACAACAGCGAATATGCGAAAGACTGCACGGCCGATGCCGTGACGATCACCGTCGGGGAAAAATCCTCTCTGATCGGCGGTCTTGCGGGCCATGCCGGCACACAGAGCGGCGCCGCAACGCAGATTACAGGCTGCAAAGCGACCAATATCACCATTCAGGCGGCAGACACCGCCAACCGCATCGGCGGCATTGTGGGCGGCGGCTTTTATCTGAATGCTTACAGCAAATACTACCCCGAGCCCACAATGTATGATGTGGTCAATTGCACGGTGTCCGGCAAAATCGACGGCGGCAAATTCGTGGGGAGTATCACCGGATATGTTCATAACAATTCCGTTGTGAAGGACTGCACCGCGCAGGTTGCGGTAAACGGCAATTCCGGTGCGGGGCAGATCGGTGCGGCCTACGATGCCTGGAAAGATATTAGTGTGCTCTGATCCGTAAGGCGGAAAGCACACATCATCATTCTGTTTTCTGTCAGTAATTTTCCTTTCTCAACAGAAATTCATAAAAACTCCTCCGCAGAGCATTGCTCTGCGGAGGAGTTTTTTTCAATGCAGCAATCCGGCGGGTTGATTGCTTCTCCAGAATATTTTTAATTTGATTTTAATCCGTTACCAGAGCATGCATAATGGAAAAGATGTATAATTTACATGCTGATTTTTTGTAAATGATAGATATTTTTATCATCCAGTGATATAATCAATGAAACAGAGCAATGGGGAGTGACAGAATGGATGAAGTCTGAAAATTCTTTGCTTGAAATCATAAGAGGAGGATACATTAAGCCTGTGTATCAGCCGATCGCCTCTCTGCGGGACGGCAGTATTCTGGGGTATGAGGCGCTCAGCAGAATTTCTCTTCCGGGCTGTGAAATCGAGATAGAAGAGCTGTTTGATCTTGCCACCTCTACACAGCGGCTGTGGGAACTGGAACGACTTTGCCGCACACAGGCCCTGAAAAATGCTGTGGCAAAGCCGGTCGGCACACGGTTGTTTCTCAATGTTGATCCAAATATTCTGTACGACCCCGAGTTTATTTCCGGCTTTACGAGCCAGATGCTCCGCGAGTTCGGAATGAATCCGGACGAAGTGATTTTTGAAATTACCGAGAAGAGCAGCGTCAGCGCCGTTCCGGTGTTTATTTCCTCCATCGAGCATTATCAAAAGCAGAATTTTCAGATCGCGATCGATGATTTTGGTTCGGGCTATTCCGGCCTGGTTCGGGTCTGTGCGTTTTCGCCGAACTACCTCAAAATCGATATGGGGATCGTGAGGAAAATTGATCGGGACAGCAGAAAAAAATCCGTAATGACCGGAATCGTAAAATTCTGCAAAGAGGCCGGCATTCAGGTGATCGCAGAGGGAATTGAAACACAGGAAGAGCTTACCACACTGATTCAGGTTGGGGTGGATTATGGACAGGGCTTTTTCCTTGCCAGGCCGAACGAGAAATTTCAGCGCTTGCCCGGCGAAATCAAGCTGCTGATCAAAGAGGCCCGGAACAACTCGTTAAATCTGAGCGGCGGCGGGCCTGTTTTTGGACATGTTGGTGCGATTTGCCACAAAAAAAGAGCGCTGCCAGAGAATGCTCCTGCGCTCCCAGTATATCAGGATATGTGCAGTGACCCCTCAATGACCGAGGTCTGCATTTTGAATCATGACGGCACCGTCTGCGGACTTTTGACGCGCCAGTATCTGCTGGGGTGCTTCAGCGGGCAGTTCGGGTACAGCCTGTATTATCGACGAACGGTAAAGGATCTGGTTCGGGATGATTTTTTATCGGTGGATTCCGGCACGGCCATTGACGATGTCGCTGCTCAGGCGATGGAGCGCGGGCAGAAAAATGTGTACGATGCCGTGGTGATCACCGAGGGGCGGCAATATCTTGGCATTGTCACTGTGCGCGATCTGCTGAACGCGGCGATCAATATCCGGGTAAAGAATGCGGCAGACGCGAATCCGCTCACGGGATTGCCCGGCAATAACGCCATTCAGCGCGCGATTGAAGAGCTGATCGCTGACGACCGGGACTGCGCGATCATCTATCTTGATCTGGACAATTTTAAGGCGTACAACGACGCCTACGGCTTTTCCTGCGGGGACAACATGCTCCGGCTTTTGGCCCAGACGATGAACCTATGCTGTTCTGCCGCAGATTTTAAGGGACATATCGGCGGAGATGATTTTATCATTCTCACGCGGGACACCGAGCATCTGTATGAGCTGTGCGGCAATATCATCGCAACCTTCTCAAAGCAGGTGCAGCCGCTCTATTCCAAAGAGGATTGGGAGCGTGGATACATCATTTCGAAGAACCGCAACGGCTTTGCGGAAAACTTTTCGATCGCCACACTTTCGATTGCGGCGGTTACGAATCGCACGGTCGATTTTTCTCAGACGGAGCTGTTGTCCAAAACAGTTGCTCTCGCGAAGAAGCAATGTAAGCAGCAGACGGGTCATTCCGTCGTCATCGTCTGACAGAAAAACCCGGCGAGCGGTCCGCCGGGCAGGAAGGGACAAGCTGCCGAAATCCGGCAGTGGTCTATGCCGCCGGTCGGTTCCTTTTTCGCTGTTATTGGGGGAAGGTTCGCTTTGCGGCTTCGATCACGTGCTTGGCGAGAATGGTGGTGGTGACGGTTCCGACTCCGCCCGGAACGGGAGTGAGCGCTTCCACGACTGCGTTTGCCGCTTCAAAATCAACGTCGCCGTACAGGCGGCCGTCCGGCCCTACGGTGACGCCGACATCCAGAATCACCTGCCCGGGAGAAAGGCAGTCTTGATTCAGCAGCGCACGCGCCCCCGCCGCTGCTATGATGAGTTCTGCCCGGCGGCATTCCGAAGGAAGGTCTACCGTGTCGATGTGGCACAGGGTGACGGTGGCCCCGCGCGCCAGCAGCATCATTGCCACCGGCCGGCCAATCACAAGGCTGGCGCCCACCACAACGGCGCGCTTGCCCCGCAAAGAAATGCCGCAGTAATCCAGAATATCGATGCAGGCTTGTGCGGTGCAGGGCGGGAACCCCTGCTGTACACCGGTGAAAACACCGTATAAGGAAAGACTGGTCACGCCGTCTACATCCTTTTCGCAGCAGAGTGCGTCACGGATAACCCGGTCATCCAGATGTGCCGGGAACGGGCGCAAAAGCAGCACCCCGTGAACGGAGGGAGATTGGTTCAGCGCTTCAATGACCTCCAGTACCTCGCTAAGGGTGCTGTTTTCTGGCAAGATCAGCGATTGAACGGCAATGCCGATCTTATCGCAGCGTTTGGTCGCCCCCGCCTGATAGGCTGCGGATTCGGGCCGATCCCCGACGCGAACAATGGCCAGAGTCGGCGTGCAGCCCCGTTCCTTTAACAGAGCGGTCTCCTGCCTGAGTGTTCCGTTCATGGATGTGACGATTTCTTTTCCTGCGATGATTCTGGCCATTCGGTAATCCTCCTATAACGAGAAAAAGATGTCCTGCCTCTACAAAGCGACAAAAGCCAAAGGCTTTATTAGTCCCGAGTTTCAAGGCTCTCCCAGCTGTCAGCGGCTTGCCGCCGGTAACAGCGTGAGGTTCTTATAACGAAAAAGGGTGTTCTGCCTTTACAAGCGGCAGAAGCCAAAGGATTTAACTGTCTGGAGTTTCAAGGCTCTCCCAGCCGTCGGCGGCTTGCCGCCGGTAAACGGCGTGAGGTTCTTATAACGAGAAAGGGTGTTCTGCCTTTACAAGCGGCAGAAGCCAAAGGATTTAACTGTCTCGAGTTTCAAGGCTCTCCCAGCCGTTGGCAGCTTGCCGTTGGTAATGGCGTAAGGTTCTCATAACGCTACGATCTGCCGTGCTGGGAAACTTCCGGAGCAAGTAGGTCACTTTAAAAAGTAAATCATTTCTTCTCTTGTTTTCGATTAAGGAAAAAAATTCCGTTTTTCCGCAAATCACTTTGCAAGGGATAAACTCTATCAAGATTTCATTATAAGGGAATCGGAAAAAACAAACAAGATAAATTTGTTCTAAAATAGAATTAAAACACGAATTTTGTTCTATTGTGGAATAAAGGAAAAGGTCGAACCGAAATCTTCTTTTCGGTTCGACCTTTTTGAGACGTTTTTCGATGTTTCGGGAAGAGCATCTTCTCTTGCCCGTCTATAAAAGAATGGCAAAATCGCTCCTGCTGCGGCAGCTTTGGCATTTGCAGGCGGTTCAGGTTTGGCATGTCAGCGTATAGAGGTTTTCGCCCAGTTCAAACAATGCGGTGCGGCGGAAGCTGTGCGCCGTGAGCTGCTCTTCCAGACGCTCCGGACTCCAGCGGCGCTCCGGCGGTGGGCCAAACTGTGTCGGCTTTGGAAAAAATTCGATGATGGCAAGGGTGCCGTCTGGCCGCAGAATGCGCCGAATTTCCTCCAGCATTTCACCGGGCTTCTCCAGCTCGTGGAAAACGGTACAGAGCAGTGCCGCATCACAGGAGGAGTCCGGCACGTTTTTTACGTCGTTTTCCAAGATCACGTTTTGGGCTTTTCGCTCGTTTCTCCTGCTGTGCAGGAGCCCCAGCAGCTCGGGGAAAATTTCAACCGCATACACCTTGTTTTCGGTCAGCTCCGCTGCCGCAAAGGTGAAAATCCCCGTTCCCGCGCCGATGTCACAAAAGGTGTTCCCGGGCATTAGGCCAATCCTTTTCAGCGTTTCCGGCGGGTTCAGTTCCTGAATCCGCTCTGCGCGTTCCAATTTGTGGATCATCCGATAGTGTTCACTCCTTTTTTCCCCTTACAGTGTTACTGCTGCTCGCTGCCGCTCACGGTTTCATACGGCCAATCGATGATTCCGCCGAAATCGTAAATCTGGGTATAGCCCATGTTTACCAGCTGATTGGCGGCCCCGGCACTGCGCCGTCCGCTGCGGCAGTAAACGAAAATAGGGATATCTTTATCCGGCAGCTTTTTCCCAGCCTCGGCAGAAATCTGGCTGTCGACGATCAAGGTCGCGCCGGGAATGTGCTGTTCCGAAAATTCTTCCTGTGTGCGAACATCCAGCAGGATAAAATCTTTGGTATCCTGCATCTTCTTTTTGGCCTCCCCGGCAGTGATCTTATGATACGCCGATTCCCCGTTCTTCTGCGCGCGGCTTCGCTCCCCCAGAAAGAAAATCGCAAGCAGCATTGCGCCGATGAGCAGGACAGCATAGATGACGACCCTCATTTTTCTTCTCCTTTGCAGTAATAGGCTTTCAGTACATCGATGACCTTTTCCACCCGTTCGTCTTCAATGCGGTAGGTAATACTCTGACCGCTCTTTGTAAAATCCAGAATTCCGTGCGCTCTCAGCAGGGCCAGATGCTGCGACAGCGCGGACTGTGTGATGTTGGGAATGCTCTCTGCAAGACGGCTGACCGTCTTAGGGCCTTCGATCAGCTGACATAAAATCAGCAGGCGGTTTTCATTGGCGAGCACCTTCAGCAGCTCCGCCAGTTTCTTCGCTTTCTCTTCCACTCAAAACGTCCTTTCTATGCCTGATTTGGCAGATTCCCTGCGTCATTGTGCCCATCGGACAGTAGACACACCAGGAACGCGGTTTAAATAAAAGCATGGTGAGAAGACCCAGTACGGTTGAGGTGAGCATCACACCGTAAAAGCCGAACGCGAACTGTGCCACGGCAGGGGGAACATACGAGGTATTCACCCAGTTCCACGGCAGACGGAACACCCACAGCAGTGTGACCGCCTGCTGCAGCGAGGCGCCCGAGAAAACCAGCCATGTGGAGTACAGCATCAGCCCGAACATTGTCATGAAAAAAGTCAGGAAACCGTATCGAAACCACTTGGAGCGCAAAAATTTTGGAGGAGCTTTTTTGCGGGAAAGGCCGAACCGCCAACCCAGCAGCTCAAACAGCTGTCCGCGCCCGCAATACTTGTTGCAGTACGCCTTGCTGCCCTGAAGCAGCGAGATCGCCAGCGGGAGAAAGAAACACAGCAGACCCAGCCACGCGAACAGAATATTGAAAATACCCAGAGTCAAATAGAGTGCGGAGAAAATCCACAGGTATTCATACCACGGCTTTTGTTTCTTCACAGGTCTCCTCCTTTTCGGTTATGACAATCACTGCGGCAGGACAGACCAGCGCACATTTTCCGCACCCTACGCACCGCAGCGAATTTATCTGCGCGCGGATCCCGTGCCAAACAGAGATCGCCCCCAGCGGGCAGGCCTTTACACAACAGCCACAGGCCACGCAGCCTGAAAGAACACGCGCCATTTTTCTGGTTTTTCCCATACGCACCACCAATCAGTATATTAGTAATTACTAATATACTGATTCTATGCTGTTTTGTCAAGTAAGTTTTCATTATCGATCCGTTGCAAGGTAGAGCGTGGCTTGTTCCCTTGCCTTTGGTGAGAGAAAAAATTGTCATTTTAGAATCAGCTTTCTTTCATTCTGTTTTTAATAATATATTGACATATGTCAAAAATAGAGTATGATGTAATTGACATATGCCGATAATATACTCGAGAGGAGACGATGCCATGCCAAGACCCCGAAAATGCAGGCGGGTATGTACGATGCCGCAGCAGAGAAGCTTTGGGCCGCTGGATGGGACTGAGAACGACATTCCACCCATTCTGCTGTCGATCGATGAGTTCGAGTGCATCCGGCTGATCGATCTGGCGGGAATGACGCAGGAGGAATGCGCCCGGCAGATGGGAGTAGCCCGAACGACGGCGCAGGCCATCTACGCCGGTGCGCGCGAAAAGCTGGCCGATTGTATCGTGAACGGAAAAAGGCTGCACATTGAGGGCGGCGACTATATTCTGTATGGCAGTGCATCGGCCTGTGGGTGCGGATGCTGCCACCAGAGGCGGCCGTGCGAAAAGAAAAATACAGGAGGGAAAGAACATGATTCTGGCAATGCCGTATGAAAGCGGAGAGGTATTTCAGCATTTTGGCAAGAGCAAGGAGTTTCAGCTGTATGAGATTGAGGACGGAAAAATCCTCGGGAGCCGTGTGATGTCGGCCGGAGAAAACGGGCACAGCGCGCTGGCCGATATGCTCGGCAAGCTGGGAGTGACCGTGCTGGTGTGCGGCGGAATCGGCGACGGGGCCAAGCAGGCGCTTGCACAATGGGGAATTCGGGTGCTGGCCGGAGTACAGGGTCCTGTGGAACAGGTGATGGAGGAGTACCTCGCCGGGCGGCTTTCCGCTTCTGCCGGTGCAACCTGCGACCATCATCATGAGGAAGGGCACTCTTGCCACGGCGGGGATTCCTGCTGTCACTGAGCAGCCCATACGCGGTGCAATATCATTTTTTGATTTTTTTATGATTCTCTATTTACAAATAAAAAAGCATGTGCTAATATAAGGATATATTAGTGCAAAGAAGTTTTAAAATAGTCAGCCGCAATTCAGCTGGCCGGTAAATCAGGATATTCGTTCGAAGGCGAACAAGAGCTATTTGCTTTTGTTCGCCTTTTTTTACAAATTTATCCATTTAAAATCTTTAGATTTGACGGCTCAGATTGATATTTTTATAAACTAGCTACAAAACAAATCAACGTTTTTTTAAAAATATATTGACATTCTATCATTTAATCACTAATATAAACTTATATTAGTGATTGGCGCGGAACAACAAAAGAGGAGGTAAAAAATGCTTCGAGTCATTGGGGTCGGCGATAACGTGTGCGACAAGTACCGACATCTCGGTCTGATGTTCCCAGGCGGGCAGGCACTGAATGTGACTGTTTACTGCCGGATGAAAGGCTGCGACGCGGCTTATCTGGGAGTGTTCGGAACGGATGCGGTCGCGGAGCATGTGATGAGAACGCTGACGCGCCTGCAGGTGGATTTTTCGCATTCCCGGCAGGCGGAGGGGGAGAACGGCTATGCAGTGATCGATCTGGTGGACGGCGACCGGGTATTTGTAACCAGCAACCGCGGCGGAGTGCTGAGGGAGCACCCAATTCAGCTGAATGAGGGGGATCTTGAGTACCTGGCCGGTTTTGATCTGATCCACACCAGCAACAACAGCTACATAGATTCCCAGCTGCCGGTGATGGCATCGCTGGGGCGGTTCGTTTCTTATGATTTTTCCGGCGCGTGGAGGGACCGGGAACGCACGCAGGGCATCTGCCGATGGGTAGACTGCGGTTTTCTGTCCTGCTCCGGTCTTATACAGGAGGAGGTTCAGGAGCAGCTTTCCGAAATCGTGCGCCTTGGCTGCGGGATTGCAGTAGCAACGATGGGCAGTGACGGCGCCATGGTGTGGGATGGCGAAAGCTTTTATCAGGCCAGAGCCAAACCCGTAGAGGTAATCGATACGCTCGGCGCGGGGGATTCGTTCGCGGCAGGATTTTTGATGGCCTACCTGACGGAAATCGTTCAGAAAAAGCTTCTAAAAGGCAGCGGCGCGTACCGGGAGAAGATGGAGCAGGTGCTTGCGGCGGCCTCAGAGCTTTCGGCAAAAACCTGCGGGCGCCCGGGCGCTTTTGGATTTGAAACCCAACTGGCATAAAAGTATAGATTTTTTCGAGAGGTGACAAAGATGGGATACATGATAGGCGTCGACGTTGGAGGAACCTTTACGGATTTTTCCGTATTTGATTCCGAAACGAAAAGACTGTTTCACTACAAGCACAGCTCTACCCCGGACGATCCGTCCCGCTCCATTGTCAGCGGAATCCACTACATACTGGAAAGCGAGGGGATTGACCCGGTCGCGGTGGAATACCTGGCGCACGGAACAACTGTAGCGACCAACGCGCTGATCGAAAAGCGCGGCGCGCGCATGGGCCTGATTACCACCAAGGGCTTTAAGGATTTGATGGAGATCGGCAATCAGAAACGGCCCTCCCTGTACGACCTGCTCAAGGAAAAACCCGAAAGCCTGATTCCCTCTGGACTGAAATGCGAGGTGGAGGAACGCCTGCTGCATGACGGTTCCGTGAAAATCCCCCTCAATGAGGAGGATGTGCGAAAGGCTGTCCGGTTCTTTCAGGAGCAGAATGTGACCACCATCGCCGTCTGCACGCTGTTTTCCTTTATTAACCCGGCGCACGAGCGGCGGATCAAGGAAATCATTCTGGAGGAGTACCCCGAGGCCTACGTTTCCATCTCCAGCGAGCTGGTCAGCGAGTTCCGCGAGTATTCGCGCATGAGCACCACGGTGCTCAACGCCTACCTTGGCCCGGTCATGAAGAAGTACGTTGAAAACTTCCAGAACAGTGTGCGGGAATCCGGGATCGCCGTGGCCCCTTATGTCACCCAGTCCAACGGCTCCATTATCTCCATCGCCGAAACGGTGGAATGCCCCATCAAAACCGCGGTGTCCGGCCCGAGCGCCGGTGTGGTGGGCGCAACCTACATCGGCCGCCAGTGCGGCATCGATAAAATCATTACGTTCGACATGGGCGGAACCAGCGCGGACATCAGCCTGATCAAAGACGGCAAGGCGCAGGTTTCGTATGAAAGAATGGTGGAGGGCTACCCCGCCCGCATCCCCATGATCGATATTATTACAGTCGGCGCGGGCGGCGGCTCGATTGCCGCCATCGATGAGGGCGGCGCGCTCAAGGTGGGCCCGCGCAGCGCGGGCGCAGTACCCGGCCCGGCATGCTACATGCGCGGCGGCGAAAACCCCACCGTTACCGATGCGAACATTCTGCTCGGCAAGCTGAACCGCCACAAGATTCTGGGCGGCCGCATGGATGTGGATTGGAACCTCGCTTACGACGCAATCCAGAAGAAGATTTCAGGGAAATCCTCTCTGAGCGTAGAGGACGCCGCGGCGGGCATTATTTCGGTCGTCAACTCCAACATGGTGCGCGCGATCCGCGTCGTTTCTGTTGAGCGCGGCTACGACGCCCGTGAATTTACGCTGATGGCCTTCGGCGGCGCGGGCCCCCTGCACGCCTGCGAGGTGGCCAGAGAGCTTGGCATCACTCAGGTTTTGCTTCCCCCCGCGCCGGGCACGCTCTGCTCGCTGGGGCTTTTGATGGCCGATACCCGGTTCGATCTGAGCCAGTCGTACATTATGATCGCCGCACCGCAGAATTTGTCGGAAATGAACCGTATCTTCTCGCAGCTCACCGAAGAGGGCGACAAAATGCTCGAAAACGAAGGCATTGCCAAAGAAGACCGCGCGTTTTTTTATTCGCTTGACTGCCGGTATGAACGCCAGAACTACGAAATCACGGTGGAGCTCCCCACGGGAGAAATCACCGAAGAGGTACTTTCGGGCTTGGTGGAGCAGTTCCATCAGGAGCATGAGCGTTCCTACGGCTATTACGATAAGAAAAAGAACATCCAAATGGTCAACTATCGCGTCGGCGCGGTCGGCACCATCGATAAGCCCGACCTGAGCGAGCACCCCGTGGAGGAAAATCCGCAGGTTCCAGCCCCGGTCGAGGTTCGCAAGGTCCGGTTCGAGGGCTCATCGGAGTATCTCGACACCAACATTTATCAGCGCACGCAGCTGCCCTGCGGCTGCACCGTCAGCGGCCCGGCGATCATTGAGCAGATGGATTCCACCTCCATTATCCCGCCCGGATGGCAGGCGTATAACGACCCGTTCCTGAATCTGATCGTCACTTATCATGGAGGTGAAACGGCATGAGCAAGCGTGTTGATGCAGTAACCGTAGAAATCATCGGCAATCTGCTGTTATCCATTGCAGAGGAAACCGGCATCGCGATCATCCGCAGTGCCTATTCCACCAACATCAAGGAGCGCCGCGATATTTCCACCGCGGTGTTCGACCCGGACGGAAATATGGTGGCGCAGGCCGAGCATGTCGCCATGCACCTTGGCTCCCTGCTGGGAATTGTACAGGAGGTTTACAAGCATTTCGACTGCTCCGACATTCAGGAGGGCGACATGTTCATCGGCAACGACCCGTACAACGGCGGCGGTACCCATCTGCCGGATATTACCGTTGTTGCGCCGGTGTTCCACAGCGGCAGGCTGATTGGCTGGGTGGCCAACCTGGCGCACCACAGCGACGTGGGCGGCAAGGTGCCGGGTTCTACCTCCGGCGACGCGGTCAGCATCTTTCAGGAGGGAACGAAGATTCCGCTCGTGCGCATTTGCAGCGGGGGCGAGGTCTGCAAGGACATCGTCAGCATCATCATGGCGAACAGCCGCATCCCGAACGAGCGATACGGCGATTTGCAGGCGCAGATCGCGGCGAACCGCGTGGGCCTGCGCCGCATGCTCGACGCTTACGACCGCTACGGCGACGTGCTGGTAGACAGCATGTATCAGCTGCAGGATTACGCTGAGCGCAAGCTTAAGGCGGGGATTGAGAAGCTGCCGGACGGCGTGTACCAATTTACCGATTATATGGATGACGCGGGTACTGCCTGCCCCGATCCACTGAAAATCTGCGTTACGATCACCATCGCGGGCAACAGCATGACGCTCAACTTCAACGGCACCGCAAAGCAGGTTCCCGGCCCGATCAACGTAACCTACAATGGCCTGCTGGCCACGGTGTTTTATTCGCTCAAGGCGCTGATTGACCCCACTGTTCCATCAAACGCGGGCATTTACCGCGCGTTTTCTGTGGAGTGCGAAAGCGGCCTGCTGGTCAACGCGGAAAACCCCGCGCCCGTGGGCGAGCGAATCGATACCTGCCAGCGCGTGGCCGATGTGATCTTCGGCGCTCTGGCTCCCGCCGTTCCCGACCGCGCGATCGCCTGCTGCAACAGCTCGGTGACCTCGGCGATTTTCTCCGGCGCGGACCAAAAGGACAAGGACCGCTTCTTCGTGTACCTGGAGGTAGTCGCGGGCGGCTCCGGAGCTAGCCGCGACGCGGACGGCCTTTCCGGTGTGCAGGTGCATATGACCAATACCTCAAACCTGCCGGTGGAGGCGCTCGAAATGGAGTTCCCGCTGGTTACCGTAAATAAATACGAGCTGCGACGCGACAGCGGCGGCGCGGGGCGCAACCGCGGCGGCCTCGGTATCGTCCGAGAATTCGAAATGATGTACGACGGCATCTCTTACACCGGTCTCGGTGACCGGCAGAAGATTCCGCCGTGGGGGCTGGAGGGCGGTCTTGCCGGCGAGGGCGGCGTTTACTATCTTGTCAAACCGGATGGAACCAGCACCCGCCTGCCCTCCAAATGCACCGACATCCCGCTCGAGCAGGGCGATGTGATCAGCGTGCAGACACCCGGCTCGGGCGGGTACGGCAACCCGCTGGAGCGCGCCCCCCTCCGCGTTCTGACCGATGTGATCGAGGGGAAGGTTTCCCCCGAAAAGGCGCAGGAGCTGTACAGCGTATGCGTTGTGAAAAACGGCAGCGGCTGGGCTGTAGACGAGGAGAAAACCAAAAGACTCAGAGAAAAGCGGTGATGTTTGGATGGCCGAACCCCTGTTGGATGTTCAGAACCTGGAAATGGTGTTTGAAAATAAATATCAGGCCTTTACCGCCGTGGATCACCTGAGCTTTTCGGTGGAAAAAGGCCAGACCTTGGGCATCGTGGGTGAAAGCGGCAGTGGAAAAACCATGGCGTCCCTTTCCGTGATGAAGCTGCTTCCCAATCAGGGCAGGGTATCCGGCGGAAAGATCCTGTTTGAGGGCAAAGACCTGGTGCCGCTGAAAGAAAAAGAAATGCAGAAGCTGCGCGGCAGGGAACTCGCGATGATCTTTCAGGACCCCATGATGTCGCTGGATCAGGTGTATACCGTGGGCAGCCAGATCGTAGAGGCGATTCTCACGCACGAGCCGGTGGGGAAGAAGCAGGCGGAAGAGCGTGCTCTTGAGCTGCTCACCGCTGTGGGGATCGCGCAGCCAGAAAGGGTGTTTCGCAGCTACCCGTTCGAGCTTTCGGGCGGCATGTGCCAGAGGGTGATGATCGCCATTGCCCTCTCGTGCAACCCAAAGCTCTTATTTGCCGACGAGCCCACCACTGCGCTCGATGTGACCGTGCAGGCGCAGATTCTCGACCTGCTGCGCAAGGTACGCGATGAATACCAGATGGGTATCGTTTTGATCACCCATGATCTCGGCGTGGTATCGGATATTGCCGACCGTGTTATCGTGATGTACGCGGGCAAATCTATGGAGGATGCGCCTACCGATGTGATCATGAATCACCCGGCCCACCCGTATACCATGGGACTGATTCAGTCGGCCCCGAAGCTTGAAGAGCAGGTGGAACGCCTGCACAGTATTGAAGGCGCAGTCCCCGATATTCGGAACATGCCGAAAGGCTGTCGCTTCTGTACCCGGTGTCCGCAGGCAAACGACCTGTGCCGCGAAACCGAGCCGCAGGTCAGAGAGATTGCACCGGGCCACTTTGTGCGGTGCCATTATGCGGGCAACTAGGAAAGGAGGATGCAGCTTGAATGAAGTATTATTGGATGTAAAAAACGTTTCAAAAACCTTTCCTGTCAAAGCCGGGCTGTTTTCTTCGGCGAAGGGTGTGGTACACGCCGTAGACAATGTCAGCTTTCAGATTCACCGCGGCGAGAGCTTCGGTTTGGTAGGGGAATCCGGGTGCGGAAAAAGCACTCTCTCCCGCACCTTGCTGCAGCTGGTTCCGGCAGATTCGGGCGAGATCTGTTTTAACGGCAACAACCTGGCGGCGCTCTCTAAAAAAGAGATGCGCGCCCAGCGCGAAAGCATGCGCATGGTGTTCCAGAAGCCGTTCGATTCGTTGAACCCCCGCCAGACGGTGCGGCAGATCATTTCGGCCCCGATGCAGGTTCACCGCAAGATGAGCCGGCAGGAAATGGATGCCGAAGTGATGAAGCTGATGGATCTCGTCGGCCTCTCCCGCGGCTATGTAGACCGCTACCCCCACGAGTTTTCGGGCGGGCAGCGGCAGCGCATCGGCATTGCCCGGGCGCTCGCGCTCCAGCCGCAGCTGATCGTCTGCGACGAGCCGGTCTCCGCGCTGGATGTTTCGATTCAGGCGCAGATTCTGAATCTGCTCAAAGACCTGCAAAAAGAATTTGGGCTGACGTACCTGTTCATTTCTCATAATCTGGCGGTCGTGAAGCACATGTCAGACCGCATCGCCGTGATGTACCTCGGTTCTCTGGTAGAGGTGGCGAACGGACCAGAGCTGTACCGGGCTGCGCGGCACCCGTACACGCAGGCACTGCTCTCCGCGATTCCAGACCCCGGCAGCGGACAGAAACGCCAGCGGATCATCCTTACCGGGGATATCCCCAGCCCGGTCAACCCGCCCGCGGGCTGCCGGTTCTGCACCAGGTGTCCCAATGTGATGGAACGCTGCAAAACCGAGCGCCCGGCGCTTCGCACCCTTGCGGATGGCGGGCAGGTCGCGTGTTTTCTGTATGAACAGGAGGGAGGAACGGCATGACGAAATTTATTGTGCGCCGAAGCGCGATTGCGGTGCTGCTCCTCTTCGTGGTTTCGAGTATCGTGTTTTTAACCGTTCATATGATGCCCGGTGACCCGGTGCTGCTGATGCTGGGCACCGATTCCAACCCCGATCCGCAGGCGGTGGAAGCGCTGCGCAGGGAGCTGGGGCTTGATCAGCCGATTCTGACGCAGTATGTGAACTGGATGCTCAATGCCCTGCAGGGGAATTTGGGAACGTCGTACAGCGAGCACGTTCCGGTGATGCAGTCCATTGGGTCGCGGCTGCCCCGCACACTGGAGCTTGCAGGCGTTTCGCTGCTGCTCGCGTGCATCATCGGTCTCCCTCTGGGCGTGCTTTCCGCTCTGCGGCGCGGCAAATTTTCCGATCTGGTGATGACGACCGGCGCTTCGCTCGGAACCTCCATTCCGGTTTACGTGCTTGGCTATCTTCTCATCATCCTGTTCTCCCTGAATGTGTTCGGGTGGAATATTCCCACATTGCCGTCGAGCGGCTATGTGAATTTCTCCAAGAGCCCTTCCGCACATTTTCAGCGATTGATCTTGCCTGCGGTGGCGCTGGCCCTTGGGCTGGCCGCCTCGATCATGCGCATGACCCGTTCCTCCATGCTCGATGCGCTCTCCGCCGAATCGGTGCGGGCGCTGCGGGCCAAGGGTCTGCCGGAGCACAACGTCATCATCCGCCATGTGATCCGCAACGCCTTTATCCCGGTGGTAACGGTGATCGGATTACAAATGGGCAACCTGATCGGCGGCACGGTGCTGTGCGAAACGGTGTTTAACTGGCCGGGACTCGCGACGCTTCTGGTCAAGGCCATCAACCAGAGGGATTATCCGCTGATTCAGGGCTGTATTCTAGTGATGTCTTCCGTCTTTATTTTGACCAATATGGTTGTCGACATCATCTACGGTGTGCTCGACCCCAGAGCGCGGTAGGGGGGAACAATATGGATTTTTTAAAACGAAGCATGAAAAACAAGAAATTTGTGTTCAGCATCGTCGTTCTGGTGCCGCTGGTATTTGTGATCCTGTTCGGCCCCCAGCTTGCGCCGAATGATCCGCTGACAATGAATACATCGTCTGCGCTGGCTCCTTCCTCGTCCCAGTATCCGCTGGGGACCGACGAGTACGGCCGCTGCATTCTTTCCCGTTTGCTGGTGGGGGTGCGGCCCTCCATGACGGTGGCGCTGTTCGGTACGTTGGGCGCGTTTGCCGCGGGGCTGCTGCTCGGCATCTTCGCCGGGTACCTCGGCGGCAAAATCGGCGGCGCGATCATGAGAGCGGTTGACGTGATCCTCTGCTTCCCGCCGATTCTGCTTGCGATGATGGTCGTGGGCCTGTGGGGAGCCGGGGTGCGCAACCTGACCGTGGTGGTGGCGATTCTGTATACGCCCCACTTTACCCGAATTGCCTACTCCTCCACCATCAAGGTGCGAAAGATGGAGTTTGTGGAAAATGAAATTTCCATCGGCGCGACTTTGAACCGTGTGTTGTTCGGTACAATTTTTCCCAACATTTTTTCTCCGCTGGTCATTCAGATCAGCCTGACCGTCTCGAGCGCGATTCTGCTGGAATCCGGCCTGAGCTTTCTCGGCCTTGGCGTACAGCCGCCCGACCCCTCCTGGGGGCAGATGATCGGCGACGCGAGGAATTTCCTTTCAGTAGATGTGATGTATACGGTGTGGCCGTCGCTGTTTTTGAGCTTGACGATTCTGGCCACGAACCTGATGGGCGACGCGCTGCGAGATATTCTCGATCCCAAGCTGAGGGACAGCTTTTAATTATGAATCAGAGGATAAAAGGAGGAAAACAAATGAAAACAATCTGCAGGCGAATCCTGTCTGTGTCGCTGGCGGCCGTAATGGCGCTCACCGCACTGTCAGGATGCTCGGGAAACAATTCCAATTCGTCCGGGGCGGCGTCCAGCACGCCGGAATCTTCGGCGCAGAGCCAGGTCAGCAAAAAGGATGAGCTCGTTGTGGCCATCAGCTCAGACGTTTCCACGCTCGAGCCCATGGTGCAGTCCGGCCAGGCGATCCGGCTGATCAAAACGTGCCTCTACCGCGGCCTGATGGCTTACCAGGCCGACGGGAAAATCGGCACGGAAATCGCGGATTCGTATGAGATCGGCGACGACAACAAGACGTATACCTTTAAAATCAAGCAGAACGCCAAGTTCCACGACGGCAGCGACATCACCGCCGAGGACGTCAAGTTCTCTCTGGAGCGTATTTTAGATGAGTCCGTCGGCGCGACCTTCCGCTCCGATTTTGCGAACGTGCTCGACAAAGTTGAGGCGGTGGACACCAAGACCGTCAAGATCACCCTCAAGGAGCCCTGCGCTCCGTTCATCGATTACCTCACCCTGCCCGAGTCGGTGATCGTGTCGAAAGCGTGGTGCGAGAGCCACAAGAACGACCTGAACGCCAACCCGATGGGCAGCGGCCCCTACACGTTTACCTCATGGGATAAGGGCCGTGAGATCGTTCTCACCGCGTTCTCGGATTTCTACAAGCCCGGCAAGCCCGAAACCAAAAGCATCCGCTTTGTCATCACGCCCGATGCCACGACCAGAGCCAACGCTCTGCAGACCGGCGATGCAGACCTGATCGACTATGTGGCGGCCAAGGACATTACCGCGATGGAGAAGGACGACAACTACAAGGTCTATGTCTCTGAGGCTCCGTTCATGTGCCTGCAGTTCAACGTCAAGAGCGGCCCGCTGGCCAACCCCAAGGTTCGTCAGGCGATCGCTTATGCGGTTGACCGTCAGGGCGTCATCAACACCGCCTTTATGGGCCGCGGTACCCAGATCTTCGGCTTCCCCACCCAGAAGGGGGAGAACGGCTACGACGGCAAGTACGACAGCTACTTCAGCTTCGATCAGGAAAAGGCCAAGGCCCTGCTGAAAGAGGCCGGCTATCCCGACGGCTTTAAGATCAAGATTCTGTCCAGCTCTACCTACGACATGCACAAGCAGACCGCCATTGTGGTGCAGGACAGCCTGAAGAAGATCGGCATCGACGCCGAGGTGGAGCTACCCGACTGGTCTACCCGCATCGAGCGCTCCAACAAGGGCGATTATGAGATCCTCGTTTCCGGTACCGCCGGCAACATCGTCGATATGGATTGGACGACCAACTATTTTGAAAGCGGCGAGCCCCGAATGAACAGCTCTGCGTGGTTCTCTGATGCGGAGATCGACAGCCTGCTGAAAGAAGGGCGCACCACCATCGACGCGGCCAAGCGCGAAGAGATTTACGACAAGCTGAGAAAGCGCGTGCTCGATCTGTCGCCGTTCGTATTCATCAATTACCGCGAACAGGCATTTGCCAGCTCGAATAAGGTAGAGGGCTTTGTCAATCTGCCGGGCGTTGTCACCTACAATTCCGGCCTGACACTGGAAGATACTTATGTAACCGAGTAAGGCGTATGGATTCGTTCGTCGTGTTTTCCCCGCTCTCGGTGGGGAAAACACCCGAACCTAAAAAGTCATTGTTAATAAAAATGGTAGGAACTTGTGCACCGGCCGGGCCTGTTTTTCGGCGGGCTTGGTTCGGTGCGCAACAATGAGAGGAGATTTTTATGGAGATCAAGGAAATCATCGCGGACATCAAGGGGAAAATGGAGTCGTCCGGTGGTTTGAAAAAGGTGTATTTTGTCGCATGCGGCGGCTCGCAGGCAGCGATTTATCCTGCGAAATATCTGATGGAGTGTGAAGCCAAAAATATCGGAACCGGCATCTTCAACAGCAACGAGTTTGTTTACGCAACGCCCGAATCGGTAGATGACCGCTGCGTCTGCGTGATCTGCTCGCTGAAGGCCACAGCCGAAACCGTGGAAGCGGTCAAAATAGCGAATGCAAAAGGCGCTTACACCATCGCAATGACCGGGTTTCCCGACACCGCCATGGCCCAGACCGGCAAGTACGCGGTCGTCTATTCCAACGGGGATGACCAGGTCTATTCCGAGGCGAATCAGGCGCTGGCCTTAAAGCTTGTGTTTGAGATTCTGTATCAGTTTGAGGGCTATGCCCACTATGATGCGGCAATGCAGGCTTATGGAAAGATCGATTCGATCGTTGCTGAGGCAAAAGAGAGCATGCTGCCCGCCGCAAAGGCTTTTGGGGAGCGGTACAAGGACGAAGAAATTTTTTACGTGATGGGCAGCGGTCCGCTCACGGGCACAGCCTACACCATGGCATGCTGCCATTTGATGGAGATGCAGTGCCGCCACGCGGTGATGCTGCACAGCGGGGAGTATTTCCACGGCCCGTTTGAAACGACGGATCAGCGCTTGCCGATCATTCTGCTGATGAGCACGGGAAAAACACGTTTTCTGGATGAGAGGGTGCTGAAATTCCTGAAAACCTACTCAGAAAACTACACGGTCATCGACGCGGCAGACACCGGACTTTCTCAGATTGACAGCAGTGTTTCGGAGTATTTCAATTCTGCCGTCATGATTCCGCTCGAGCGCTTCTTCGTTTTGCAGATGGCGGAAATCCGCGGGCGTTCCATGGACGACCGCCGCTACATGTGGAAGGTGGAATATTGATTTTTCCTGCTTTGCTTGGCTGTTAAACAGGCAAATTGCCTCAGTTGTACTTGAATATTCCTGTTCCATGAAGTACACTAAAAAGGTAGATATGGGATTGGGAGCGAATTTGTTTCGCACTTTGATCCCTTCAATACAAATCGGCCAGAGCCGGCTTGCATAGGGAGAGATTCAGAATGTTGAAATCCAAGGCGATCACACCCTTGTATCAACAGTTGATGGATAAGCTGAAAGATCAGATCGGTGGCGGATACTATCAGCCCGGGGACCAATTGCCTTCTGAAGTGGATATGGCCAAACAGAACGACGTGAGCGTGATTACTGCCCGCAAGGCGGTAAACGAGCTGGCCGCTCTTGGTTTTGTTGAGAAAAAGCAGGGGAAAGGCACCTTTGTGGCGGTTCCGAAATATTGGAGGGATTACCGCAGAATCATGGGGTTTTCGGAATCCTGCCGGATGGCGGGGCTGACCGCGGGCAGCCGGCTGCTGGAGCATAAGCTGGTTGTGCCGTCGGATAAGATCGTGCAGTCTCTTGGCTTGCCTGCCGGGTCGCAGACGGTGTTTATTTCGCGCCTGCGGTTTGTCAATTTGGAACCCATGGCGATTGAAAACAGCTATTTCTCGTTGAAATACGCGTTTTTGCTGGAAGAATCGCTGGACGGCTCCTTGTTTGAGGTGCTCAGAGAGCGTGCGAACGTGGTCGTAGCAAAATCGCAAAAGCAGATTGAAATCTGCCGCGCCACTTCTTCGGAGGGCAAGCTGCTGAACATCAGCAAAAATGATCCGCTCCTTTTGGTAAAGAGCACAGCCTATGTCGAAACTGGCGAGCCGGTTTATGTCTGCTCGCAGATCATTAACGGAGAACGATTTACGCTGTATCTGTAAAGAACATACTGTGAAATGAGCTTCTTCCGTTGTAAAAAAAGAGAGAGAAAAAGGGATGCGCA